>DASVPL010000061.1:0-16452 GCA_036382905.1 Thermoleophilaceae bacterium
CGAGCTGGAGCTCGACGCCGGCGACCTCGGGGACGGCGCCGGTGACGGCACCGGCGTCCGCGATCACCTGACGGACGAGCTCGCGGCTGCCGGACTTGCAGGCCGGGTCGAGCGGGGTACCGGCCTGACCGAGGGCCTGGCGCGCATCGCAGGCGGCGCGCTGGATCGGGTTCTCGCTGGGCGGCGGAGCGCCGCCGGGCAGCGGAGTGCTCGCGGCCGCGTTGCCACCGAGGCGCGAGCCGGTTCCCCCGCCCTCGCCCGGAGCGTCGAACGGCACCGGCGGCGGCGGCGGACCGAAGCCGCCGCCGTCGGACTGGCCGCCGCGCCCCCCATCGGCGACCAAGAACACATCGCCTGCTCCCGAGGCCGTCGCGGACGTGCCGGACGAGCGAACGACCACGACCCCCCGCACCAAGGAGGCCGGGCGACGTTCGGCGACCAGCTGCGTCTCGACGCGCCGGGCCTCGGGTCGGTCCACCGCGATGCGCTCCACCGTGCTCGAGCTCCCGCTCTCCGGCCAGCGATCGAACGCGACTATCGCGCTCACGATCGCCAGCAGGACCAGTGCCAGGACCAGGAGGACTCCGGTCGTACCGAAGGACTTGATGATTGCCGTGTGACCGTTCACGGGGACGCGCAGGGGTAGTACGCGGTCTATTCCCCGTAAGGGCTGAGGCCTACCGTCTTTCTGCGTGGTGGCCGCGGTGGCCGTTGCCGCGCCCGTGCCGGCCGCGTCCGCGTGCTTTCCGGTCGCCCTCGCGGGCGCCCCGGCCGGCGTCGCGGGTGCCGAAGGTGTTCAGCGGAGAGCCCTCCTCGACGATCGCCTCCGGCTCGGGCCGCAGGACCGGGTCCACCGGCGCGCGATCGGCGAGCTGGGCCGGCTGCGCCGGCGGCTCCTCCACCTCGGCGGGCGGGGCGGGGGTCTCCACGACGATCTCGGGCGCCTGAGGCGCCACGGGGGCGGTCCTGCCGGAGCGTCCGGCGGCGTTATCACGCGAGCCCGCGCGGCTCGGAGCGGCCTTCGGGGTACGCGCGGGGGCGCGCTCGGGGCGCCGCCTACGCTCGACGCGCACGGACCCGCCGGGCTCGCGGCGCGAGCTCCGCGCGGTCACGCCCGCGACGTGCACCTCGGCGACCGGCGCGACCGGGCGATCGACGACCTCCTCGACCGCCTCGTGGCGCGAGGGCTCGGGCCAGGCACGGAACTCGAATGCCCGCGGCGCGAGGGCCAGACCGAGGAAGAGGATCACCGCTAATAGCCCCGCGACGGGGAGGCTGGGGATGCCTGACGGATTGGAGGGCGTAGGCATGGTACGGCTCCTATCGGCACCCCCGCAAAAACCTTTAGGCCTGAACGCAGTTCGTGGACGATCAGGCGGGTTGGCGCGCACGCACAAGCCACGCGGCGCCGGCGGCGATCATCGCCACGCTCACCAGCTGCGCCAGCGTCAGGCTCAGGGCAGCCGTCTCGTTGCGGCGCACGAACTCGACGAGCAGCCGCTCGAGCCCCGTCAGCACGAGCCAGAGCGCGAAGATGAGCCCCGGCCGCAGCCGGTCGCGCAGACGCCAGAGCGCAAGGGCGACCAACCCCATCGCGATCGACTCGTAGATCGGCGTCGGGTGGACCGCGGTGTCGATCGGCTCGGTCCCGTCGGGATAGGCCATCGCCCACGGCAGGTCGGACGCCTTGCCGTAGTCGCCGTCGCCGGAGAGCTGGCACCCGACGCGCCCGATCGCGTACCCGAGCGCGATCAGCGGAGCGGTGAGGTCGAGCAACGCTAGGCCGAGGAAGCCGCGCCAGCGGGCCCAGGCAAGCACCGCGATCGCGCCGCCCACCACCCCGCCGAGCCACACGAGCCCGGAGCCCGAGAACGCCGCGCCGACCAGATCCTCGGAGGCCGTGTCCCAGTTCTGGATGACGTAGTCGACGCGCGCGCCGACGAACCCGCCGGCGAGCCCCGCGAAGATGATCTCGTAGGCCCAGTCGACGGGTAGGTCGAGCTCGCGCAGCCGCCGGGCGCCGACCAGCCCAGCGGCGACGAAGCCGAGGGCGAAGCAGATCCCGAAGGTCTTGAGCTCGAGCGGGCCGATTTGCAGCTCGGGCTGCACGGCCGCGAGGCTATCCGGACGGCGCTACAGGTACCCGAGCGGGTCCACGGGGCTGCCGCCCACGCGCACCTCGAAGTGCAGGTGCGGCCCGAAGCAGTGCCCGGTGCAGCCGACGTAGCCGATCACCTGGCCCTGCCGGACACTGGCGCCGTTCGAGGTCCCGTAGCGCGACTGGTGGGCGTAGCAGGTGGATATCCCGCCGCCGTGGCCGACGCATGTGTAGTTGCCGTAGCCGCCGGTGGGCCCCATCAGGATCACGCGGCCCGAGGCGGCGGCACGGATCGGCGTGCCGGTGGGCGAGCCGATGTCGATGCCCGCGTGCAGGCGGCCCCAGCGCTGGCCGAACGGCGAGACCACCGAGCCGTTGACCGGCCAGATGAAGCGGCCCGAGCCGCGGCGGATCGGGCCGGCGGCGGGCGTCGCGGCGCCGGCGCCGGCGGAGCGCACCTGCGCGCTCACGCGCGCCTGGATCCGCTCGAGCGAGGCCAGGTCGTCCTCCGCGTGTCCGCGGCTGCTCCGGACGCGGGCGAGGATCGCCGCGCGGCCGTCGCGGGCGCGATCGAGGTCGTCACGGCGCGAGACGATGCGGTTCTTCACCACGAGCACCTCGTTGCGCTTCGAGAGGATCGTGTTGCGAGCGGCCTCCGCCTGCGTCTCGAGGCCGGTGAGCTGCTTGGTGAGGTCGGCCACCTCGCGCTTCACGCGCCGCACGCGCGTGATGACCTTCTGGTCCTGGTCGGCGATGCGGTCGAGGAACTCGGTGCGGTCGAGGAAGTCGCCGAAGCTGGTCGAGTCGAGCACCACGCTGAGGATGTCCGGGTCGCCGTCCTTGTAGATCGCGACGAGGCGGGCGGCCAGGGTCTTCTGCGACTCGATCAGGCGCTCCCGCAGCAGGCCGAGGCGGATTCGGGCGCTGTCGAGCCGGTCGCGGATGCCCTCCAGCTCGGCGCGCTTCTGGTCGACCTCCACCTCCAGCTTGGCCTGGCGGCGCGAAACCGAGCGGATCTCGCCCTGGAGCCCGCGGATCCGCACCGCGTAGCGCGAGATGTCGGTCGAGAGCACCCGCTCCTCGCCGCGCTTGCGCTCGACGCGCTCGCGGGCCTCGTCGATCTTCTGCGGCAGCGGCTTGGTCTGTGCCGGGAGCGGCAGCAGGAAGTACATCCCGAGCGCGAGCGTTATGTACGTGAAGAATCGGCGTCGCATGGCTTTGAGCGCAGCGCCGTGACCGGCGCGCGTTTACCCGCGTTATGCAGGGCTTTCCTGCTCAACGAGGCGCCCGGCAGGCTAGCACGGCTCTAACGCTCCAGCCCACCTTCAGGCTGAGGTTGGTCGAGACTTTGCAAGCAGGAGGAGGACGCCCCTCGACAGCGACTGGGCGCAATTTCCCACACAAGGTTCAAGTCCGGCTGCCGATAAGTGGGCTGGGCAGCAAGCCCGCCGAACCGGACGTACCCCTCCCCCCGATGTCAACCGCCGCCGACCTCTCACGTTCAACCGATCCCGCAGCCGCCGGGAACCTCGATGCGGGCAGCCGCGCGCTGCTCGACCTGTCCCTGCGCCAGGGCGTCTCCGACGAGGACATCGCCCGCGTGCTCGGCACCGAGGCCGGCGACGTGGCGCGCCGGCGCGAGGAGGCGCTTGCGCAGGTGGCGCAATCGCTGGCGGCGAGGGGCGGCTTCGCGCCGGGGGCGAGCGACCTCGTGTCGGACGCGAGCGGCTTCGCGCCGGGAGCGAGCGGACTCGCGCCGGACGCGAGCAGCTTCGCGCCGGGGGCGGGCGACCTCGCGCCCGGCACCGCGACCCCGGACCCGGTCGGCCCGCGTGCCTCCGCCCCCGGCCTCTTCCCCGGCGCCATCGGCCCCCGCGTGGAGGCGGCCGACCCCGGCGAGCGCGCCGCCTGGACCTCGCGCGGCTCGCGCCGCGAGGAGCCGAAGTCCTCGGCGGTCGACGTCGTGCTGCGCGTCGCCTGTGCCCTCTATCTCGTCGTGCTGCTCGCCGGCGTGGTGGTCTTCAAGGCCGCCTTCGTGCAGGCGATCACCACCGACCCGCTGCTCACGGCGTACGGGCTGCTCGTCTGCGGCTACATCGTCAGCCGCTTCGTGCTGAGCCTGCTCTACCGCGGCGCGCCCGACCGCGGCCTCGAGCCGCGCGTCGCGATCGTGATGCCCGCGTTCAACGAGGAGGAGGCGATCGCGCGCTCGCTGCGGTCGCTGCTCGCGGTCGACTACCCGCACGCGAAGCTCGAGATCGTCGCGGTGGACGACGGCTCCACCGACGGCACCTCCGCGGCCATGCGCGCGGTCGCCGCCCAGACCGACCGCGTCCGCGTGATCGAGTTCCCGGAGAACCGCGGCAAGCGCGCGGCGATGGCCGCCGGCATCGCGGCCACCGACGCCGAGATCGTCGCCTTCGTGGACTCCGACAGCACGATCGAGCGCGACGCGCTGCGCAAGCTCGTCCAGGGCTTCGCCGACCCAGAGGTCGGCGCGATCTGCGGCCACGCCGACGTGGCCAACCCGCGCGCGTCGCTCATGGCGCGGATGCAGGCCGTGCGCTACTTCGTGGCCTTCCGCGTGGTCAAGGCGGCCGAGTCGGTGTTCAGCACTGTCACCTGCTGCTCGGGCTGCTTCTCCGCCTACCGCCGCGAGGCGATCCTGCCCCGGCTCGACTGGTGGGCCAACCAGTCGTTCCTCGGAGTGCCCTCGACGTTCGGCGACGACCGTTCGCTGACCAACTGCGTGCTGCGCGACTGGAAGGTGCGCTACGAGGCGAAGGCGGTCTCGCACACGCTCGTCCCGACGACCTTCTCGACGTTCATGCGCCAGCAGCTGCGCTGGAAGCGGAGCTGGACGCGCGAGTCGCTGATCGTCTCGCGCTTCATGTGGCGCAAGAACCCGCTGGCGGCGCTCGCCACCTACATCGGGATCCTGCTGCCGCTCGTCGCTCCCGTCATCGCCGTGCGCGCGGTGCTCTGGATGCCGCTCGTCGAGGGCGAGGGCGCGCCGCTGATCTACATGCTGGGCGTCTACGCGATGGCGATCGCGTACGGGCTCTACTACGCCGCCAAGCACCCGCGCTACGACACGCTCTGGGTCTTCGGCGTCGCGTTCTGCTTCTTCTACCTGGCCTTCCTGCTGTGGCAGACGTACTGGGCGATCCTGTCCGTGCGCACCGCCTCGTGGGGCACGCGGCCCGCCACCGCCGGCACGGAGGGGCCGACGTGAGCCGGCTCGAGCTGCTCCTGGAGCGGCCGCTCGCGCTGCTCCTACTGCCGCTGTCGATCCTCCCGTTCCTGCTGCTCGTGCCGCAGATGGTCGAGTCGCGCGAGCTCTACGAGCGCCGCCACGAGAGCGGGCCGTTGCCGGCCCCGGCCGTGGTGCTCACGGCCGCGCAGGTGCACCGCTTCCAGCCGGTGGCGCCGTACCGGGGTGCCGTGCCGGTGCTGGCCTACGGGCGCGTCGCGGACGACGCGAGCGACGCCCGCGCCGTGAGTCGCCGCACGTTCGCCGAGCAGATGGCCGCGCTGAAGCGGATGGGCTTCCAGACGATCTCCACCGAGCAGTTCGCGCGCTTCCGCGCGGGCGACGGGACCGGTCTCCCGGCGCGTCCGATCCTCATCACGTTCGACGGCGGCAGGCTCGACTCGTACCGCGCCGCGGACAGGGTGCTCGCCCAGCACGGCCTGCGCGCGACGATGTTCGTGAGCACGGCGCCGATCGAGGCCGAGGACCCGTCGCACCTGACCTGGGCCGAGCTGCACCGCATGGCCGACTCCGGGCGCTGGGACGTGGAGCCGCAGACGCATGACGGCGCCCGCCGCGTGGCCTACGACGAGCTCGGCAGCACCGCGCCGTTCTACGCCGTGCGCCGCTACACGCGCAGCGGCGGTCTCGAGACCTTCGCCGACTACGAGCGGCGCGTGACCGGCGACCTGTTCGCCGTCGCCGAGCGCATGCGCGACCAGGGCTTCGAGCCGCACGCGCTCGCGCTGCCGGGCGGCGAGTACGGCCAGGGCCGGACGAACGACCCCGCGATCGCCCCGTTCATGCGCGCGCTCCTGGCGCGGCAGTTCGGCGTCTACTTCGCGCGCCACCAGCGCAACGAGCCCGAGTACGCGCGTGCGCTGGGCGAGCCGCAGCGCCTGGAGCTGCACGCCGGCACGACGACCGACCGCCTGTACATGTGGCTGCGCGACCACTCGCCGGGTGCGGCGAAGCCGCGCGGTGGCGCGCCGGAGGCGGAGCCGCGCGGCTCGTCGGCGAGGCGCCGCGGCTCGTCCGCGAAGCGCCGCGGCCCGTCGGCGAAGCCGCGCGGCTCCGACCGGAGGGCTCGCGACTGATGCGCCGGCTCGTCCTCGTCCTCGCGGTGCTCGCCGCGACCTTCGCGGCGGCCACAGCGCCCGCCAGCGCCGCGCGCATCAGCTGCGACCGCAACGCCGGGCTCGGCTTCGAGCGCGCGCCCGGCCGCACCGCGGGCACGCTCACCTGGTCGCGCCGCCCGTCGGCGGCGAAGGGCACGCGCTACCGCGTGTTCCGCAACGGCGCCGTCGTGGGCCAGACACGCGGCCTGAAGATGCGCGTGCGCGTGCGCATCGGCGGCACGTACACCTTCGCGGTCCGCCCGGTCTCGAAGCGCGGCAAGGTCGCCCGCTGCGGGCAGCGCCTGCGCCGCAAGGTCGCCTACGTGCGCCCGGGCCGCGCCACCGCCATCGGAGCGACGAATCCCGCCGGCGCCGCGAGCGTCCGCCTCTCGTGGGAGCCGGCCACCCGCGGGGACGGCCGCCTCGTCGGCTACCGCGTCTTCCGCGACGGGGCGACCGTCGGCCAGACGGCGGAGACCGGGATCGACGTGCGCATCAGCTCCAACCGCAGGTACGAGCTGCGCGTGGCCGCCGTGGACTCGCGCGGCACGCTGGGCGCGCTCAGCGACGCCGTCACCGTCGAGACCGGACACGAGCCGCCGCCCGCGCCCACCGGGCTGAGCGCGAGCGACGTCGACGCGGGGGCCGTGACCCTGTCGTGGGCGGCCAGCGCCCCGCCGCGGGGTCGCGTCGTCGGCTACCGCGTGTTCCGCGACGACCGCCTCGTCCGCCAGGTCCAGGGCACGAGCTTTCGGCTCACGAACCTCGCCGCGCAGACCACGCACGGCCTGACGGTCGTCGCCGTCGACAGCCTCGGCTACCTCAGCCCGCCGAGCGCGCCGCTCGCCGTCACCACCGCGCGCCCCGAGCAGACCGCCGGCCGCGCCCACGCCTTCTTGCTCGCGTCCACGGACCGCAGCTTCGAGGACCTCCAGGCCAACTACCGCCGCATCGGGACCGTCTACCCGACCTACTACGACTGCTCGGCCACGGCCGCGGTCACCGGCCGCGACGACCCCCTCGTCACGAACTGGTCGCTCCAGCGCGGCCTGCGCGTGCTGCCGCGCTTCAACTGCCAGCGCAACACGGTCCTCAACCGCGTGCTCAACGAGCCCGCGCTGCGCGAGGCCTGGATCGCGCGGATCCTCGAGCTGGTCGAGACCCACGGCTACAGCGGCGCGAACCTCGACTTCGAGACCGGCTACGGCACGGACCGCGACGCCTACACGAGCTTCGTGGCCGAGCTCGCCCAGCGCCTCCACGACCGCGGCAAGCTGCTCTCGATCGCGGTCTCGGCCAAGCGCGCCGACGTGGCCAACCACCCGCGCTCGACCTTCTTCGACTACATCGCCCTCTCCCAGCACGCGGACACGATCTTCGTGATGGCGTGGGGCTTCCACTGGACCACCTCCGGGCCGGGCGCGCCCGACGACATCGAGTGGGTGAAGGGAGTCGTGAATTACGTGAAGACGATGCCGAACAGGCACCGCTTCGTGCTCGGCAGCCCGATCTACGGGATGGACTGGGCGGGCGACGGCGGCAGCGACCAGCCCGCCGACCACTACGAGCACGAGGACGTGATGGCGCTGGCCGCCCGCGTCGGCGCCACCCCGACGCGCGACGCCGCCACCGACACGATGCACTTCGACTACGTGGACGAGCGCGGCACGCCGCACCAGGTCTGGTACGCCGACGCGACCACGCTCGCCACCCGAATCGCGCTCGCGCGCGAGGCCGGGATCGGCACCGGCTTCTGGCGGCTCGGCCGCGAGGACCAGCGCCTCTGGTCGGACCCGCTGCTCGTGCCCTGAGCGCCACCCGGCGTCCCCGCGCGCGGCGCCCGGCGCCCCCTCGGGCGCCCGCCCAGCGCCCCCTCGCGCGCAGCCCGGCACCCCTTCGGCGCCCCCGTCCGGCGCCCCCTCGGGCGCCCGTCCGGCGCCCGCCGCTTCCGCGCCCGCGGCCCTTTAGGTCGACCTAAGTCCCCGCCCTAGACTCAAGGGCATGGCTCGCACACGAACTTCATTCGGCAGGGACACGGGCCTTCAGGTCCGGATGATCCTCACGCTGTTCCTTCTCGGCTTGCTCTACGCGGTGTTCGCGGGCGTGATCGTCGCGGCCGGTGCCGGCGTGACGATCATGGTCGTGGTGCTCGGCGCGCTGATGGCCGCGCAGTTCTTCTTCTCGGACAAGCTCGCCCTCGCCGCCGTCGGTGCGAAGGAGGTAGGCCCCGACCAGGCGCCGGGCCTCCACGCGATGATCGACCGCCTCTGCATCCAGGCCGATCTGCCCAAGCCGAAGATCGCGGTCGCCGACAGCCCCGTGCCGAACGCCTTCGCGATGGGCCGCTCGCCCAAGTCCGCGACCGTCTGCGCGACCACGGGGATCATGGAGACGCTCCAGCCCCACGAGCTCGAGGGCGTCATGGCGCACGAGCTCTCGCACGTGAAGAACCGCGACGTCCTCATCATCACGATCGCGAGCTTCTTCGCCTCGATCGCGTCGATGATCGTCCAGTTCGGCTTCTTCTTCGGCGGCGGCCACAACGACTACGGCGACGACGACAACCCGAGCATCCTCGTGGTGATCCTCGTGTCGATGGTCGTCTACGTGATCTCGTTCTTCCTGATGCTCGCGCTCTCGCGCTACCGCGAGTTCTCGGCCGACCGCACCGCGGCGCTGATCACCGGCCGCCCGAGCGCGCTCGCCTCCGCGCTGATGCGGATCTCCGGCAAGATGCAGCAGATCCCCGAGTCCGACCTGCGCGAGGTCGGCCGCATGAACGCCTTCTTCATCGTGCCCACCAGCGTGAAGAAGACCGCCGCCACGCTGTTCTCGACGCACCCGCCGATGGAGGCCCGCATCGAGGCCCTCAACAAGCTCGAGGCGCAGCTCCAGGCCGGCGGCGCGATCGCCCGCTAGGGCCGCGCTAGCCTCCCGACCGTGGGCTTCCTCGACTCCCTCTTCGGAGGCAGCAAGAAGCTGAAGGCGCCGGCGCAGGACCGGCTCTTCGCGATGTCGACGGCGCACATCACGTTCGAGACCTCGCTCGGGATGACCCACCGCACGGCCTCCGGCATCGTCTTCCAGCCGCTCGCGACGGCCGACTTCGCCGGGATCGTCAAGGAGGCCGAGGAGCTGCTGCGCGGGCAGGCCGAGGACACAGGCACCACGGTCGAGACGAGCGACGACCAGTTCGGCTACCGCTGGATGGTCCTGCGCGACGACGACTTCGAGGACCTGGTGGTGGCCGTGAACGTGGTCTCGAGCCAGCTCGAGGCGAGCGGCTACGGCGACCGCCTGCTGGCCGCCGTCTTCGCCTTCGAGCAGGACGGCAAGCCGGTCTACTTCATCTACAACTTCAAGCGCGGCGCGTATTACCCGTTCGTCCCGAAGGGCGAGCGCCAGCGCGACAACGAGCACGAGCTGCGCCTGAAGGCCCAGGTCGGGACCGAGCTGCCCGTCGAGCAGGAGCTCGACCGCTGGTTCCCGCTTTGGGAGATCCCGCTCTAGGCGTCACGGAGCCCGTGCGCGCCTCCGGGTAGGGGGCGCCGCGGCGCCGGTCCACGAGGGGCGGTGTGAACCGGCGCCGAGCGGCGCCCGACGACCGGCGCGGGGGGCCGAACCGGTCGCTTACGTGGGTCCAAGACGGGCACGCCGCGAAGCTTCCATCCAGGGGCTCCCCGTCTTGTGCCTGAGTATCTCGTCCCTATAACGGTGGTATCGGGACACGCGACGCCTAAACGCCTATTTCGCGAAACGGGCCCGTCAGTCGGGAATGATCCCGTCCCCCGTGAACTCGCCCTTCGCCTCCGCGAAGGTCAGGTTCCGGGGCGGGATGATGATCTGCGACTCGACCAGCTCGTCGTCCCCGAGCGGCTCGCCGCCGCTCTCCACGAGCGCGATCATCTGCTCGAACAGCTCGTGGAAGCGGGCCTCGTCGCCGGCCTCCACGGCCGCCACGGCCTCGTTGTCGATCTCGTTGAGCTTCGTCTGAACGTCGTCGGCCAGCTTGAACTGGCCTTCGGAGAGGATTCGGACGATCACGCGGCACCTCCCTGCGAGGGCGTGGTACCGCCGCCCTGCTCGCCCGTTCCGCTCGCGGGAAGCGCCGGGGCCTCCTCGCCGCCACCTGAGCCGGTGCCGAGCTCGGCGCGCATCTTCGCCAGCTCGTCGTCGACCTGAACGCCCGAGGTGAGCTGCGAGAGCTCACGGTCGATGTCGGTCTCACCCGAGCCGAGCGCCGTGATGTCCTCGAAGGCACCCGCCTTCTCGAGCTCCTCGACAGCCGACGCGCGCGCCCGCATGTCCTCGGTCTTGTCCTGGGCGCGCTGCATCGCGAGCCCGAGGTCGGCCATCTCCTCGCCGACGCCGTTGGCGGCCTCGGAGATCCGCACCTGGGCCTCGGAGGCGGAGTACTGCGCCTTGATGACCTCCTTCTTGGTGCGGAAGGCCTCGATCTTCGAGCGCAGCTTCTTCTCGTTGGCGATGAGCTGCTCCTGCTGGCCCTCGAGCTCCTTGATCTGCGTGTCGAGCGACTGGAGCTCGCTCTGCGCGAGCGTCTTGCGCTCGAGCGCCGTGCGGGCGAGGTCCTCGCGGCCGGCCGAGAGCGCCTGACGCGCCTGCGTGTCGAGCTTGACGACCGACTCCTCGAGCTTCTTGGACTGCATCTGGAGCCGCTTCTTCGACGTGACGACGTCGGCGATCCCCTTCTTCACGTTCTGAAGAAGCTCGACCTGCTTCTGGTAGCCGTAGTCGAGCGTCTCGCCCGGGTCCTCGGCGCGATCGAGGAGCTTCGAGATCTTCGACTTCACGACGGTGGACATGCGACCGGCGAGGCCTGGCATGCCGCCTCCTTTTTCTTCCGTTGCCTGTAGGTCGGCGAAGACTAACGGGCGGCCACGGTTGGCGCGGGCGCTCCCGCGTCAGCCGGGCGCGGCCCAGTCAGCGGTGCCCGTTGAACGAGATGACCTGCTGGATGCCGCTCGGGCGGTTCGTGTAGTCCATGTCGATGAGCGGCAGCGGGCTGAACTTGATCTGGGTCTGCGCGCGCGGCTGGCGCCATGTCGCGGGGTCCGGACCGAACTTCTCGGCGAGCGAGGTGCCGGCGGCGTCGATCGCCTTCCACAGCTTCGTGGCGCACGCCTTCGCCGACTTGGCGCAGTAGTGCTGCGAGAACGCCCCCCTCACCTTCGCGCCGAGCAGGCTGCGGAAGTCCTTGTCCATGTAGTGGTGCCAGCCGCTGTACTGGCCGCCCGGCGGGGTGGCGAAGCGCCCGTGCAGCGTGTCGGCGAGCTGCTCGCAGAGCGGCTTGCCGATCGCGTCGCACAGAGAGGCGTCGGCCACCTGGCGCCAGATGCCGTCCATGATCGGCACGCCGGCGTCGTCCATGTTGCCGTCGCGGTCCTGGTCGATCCGCGGCGCTCGCCGCGCGTTCCAGGCGTCGAGCTGGGCCACCATCGCGGCCGCGCGCGGGCTCGGCGAGTCCACCTTGCTGAGCATCGCGCGCATGGTCGGCCAGAACAGGTTGCCGCGCGGGTCCTGCACCGCCGCCGCGTTCATGGCCGCCGTGACCGACCCGAGGGAGTGCTTATCGGTGCGCGCGAGCTCGCGCTGCAGCAGGTCGTTGCGCGGCACGGGGCCCTCGGACCCGAAGCGGTCGTCGCCGCTCACGAAGCCGCGCGCCGGCCGGTTGTTCCAGTTGACGATCAGCCCGTTATCGGGGTTCGACCCGCGCGGGTGCTGCGAGGCCCTGAGGTACCCCTTCCACTCGTAGCCGCCGCGGCCGTCGTTGACGAGGCTGCCGTCGGCCCCCTTGGGCCGGAGCGGCAGCAGGCCGGTCGTGTAGAGGCCGGTGTTCTGGTGGTCGGCGTAGAACGCGTTGAAGGTCTGAGGCGTCTGGGCGGCGGAGGCGGCGAAGTCGTCGTACGACTTGACCCTGCCGAAGGTGAGGTCCTGGAAGAAGAGCTGATCGAGCGTGTCCTTGCCGTAGGACGAGCGCCTGCGCGAGATCGCGACCGTCTTCCCGCCGCTCGTCTTCGCGTAGCCGACGACCGGACCGTGCACGGTCTGGCGGAAGCGGACGACCCGCTTCGTGGTGCCCTTGGTCAGCGTGCCGGCGTTGACCAGGTCCATGCTGCGGCACCTGCCCTTGTAGAGGTACTTCGTCTTGCTGCCGCCGCAGAGCGTCTCCGCGTAGGTGTCAATGATGTCGCCGCCGGCCGACGTGAGGGTCCACGCGAAGTCCTCCCCGCGCCCGATCAGCATGTAGCCCGGGAACGGCACCGACGTGGCGCCGCGCACCTGGATGTCGGGCCCGTAGAGGCCCATCTCCGCCACGAGGCCGGGGAAGAAGTAGCTGATCTGCGGACCGCCCACGAACAGCGGATGGCCGGTGGCCGAGCGCTGCCCGCTCACCATCAGGACGTTGCTCGCCTCCGCGCGGGCGCTCGACGCGCCGGACAGCCCGCCCTCGCCCTTGAAGGAGCCGTTGCGCAGCGTGACCGTGCCCTTGCGCGAGCCCGTGGCCGTGTCGTACGGGGCCTTGTTGCGCAGCGTGGCCTTCTGCTCGGGGTCCTTGCGGTTGCGCAGGTCCTGCCAGATCGCGAAGCCGCGCTTTGCCCCGAACTTGCGCTGGAGCCCGTCGAGGAGCTGGCTCGTGGCCGGCTCGCTGCCGCCGCCCTCGCCGAGGAACTGGCCCTTGATCGCGTTGAACGCGTAGATGTCGTTGCGCGTGAACTTGGGCGACGACGGCGAGTTGGCCGCGTACCAGGCGTTGATGCCGCCCACGTAGAGGTCGATGTCGTGCAGGAGCTGCACGCCCTTCGGCCCCGCCTGCTGGATCACCTTGGTCTGCCGCGCGACGATCGCGTTGGCCTGTGCGCTCGGCTCGAACTGGTACAGCTCGCGGATGAGGTCGATCGCCGACAGGTTGGGCGCGTCGACCGCGGCGGTGATGCCGTTGAAGCGGCCCTGGTTGAGCAGCAGGCTGCGGTCGGACGCGATGGCCCAGCCGGCGCCGAAGATCACGTCGTCGTTGGTCTGCCCGTAGATGTGCGGGACGTTGTACTCGTCGCGCTTGATGAGGACGCCGGGGCGCCCCGGGATCGTCTCCTCGCGCACGACGGTGGTCGGCCCGAGCGCCTCGGACTTGAAGAAGCTCGGCAGGTCCGCGTCCGTGACGTTGTCGTAGCGCGGCGTGAGCGCGTTGTACATCTGCGCCTGCTTGTCGGCCTCGGGCCCGGGCGTCTGGTACTGGCCCGACGGGAGGATGTTGAGCGCGGTGCCGGCGTAGTCGGCGGCCAGGGCGGCCGGGGCAGCGGCGAGGGCACACAGCGCGGCGACTACGAGGGCGAGGGTGAGACGGCTCATGCGACGTCTGGCACGTTACCCGACGCGGGCGACGTCACGCGCCTCCGCCCGGTCGTGGTCGACCCCCGCCCGCCAGAAGAAGAACGCCAGAGCACTCAGCATGATCAGCAGGTCGACGACCATCATCAGCCCGCCCGCGAGCTGCTGGTCGGCGAGCGCGCTGATGCCGTGCGCGCCGCTGTAGCCGTCGTACGCGGGCGTTCGCTGGACGATGAACGCCATGCCGACGAACATCGTCAGCACGCGGGTGCCGAGCACGAAGCCGGCCTTCCACAGCTCCCCGGGCAGGCGCGAGCGGTTCGGCTCGAGCACGGGCCACCAGACGAGCAGCCCGATCGCGACGAACGACTGGTGCTGGAGCCCGTGCACGACGTCGTTGCCAAGCGCGGCCTCGAACGCGAACGGCAGGTGCCACGTGTAGAGCACCGTGATGTAGACCCCCAGCGCGACGAGCGGCTGGCGGACAGAGCGCGAGAGCGCGCGCAGTCGCGGCTGGCGCGCGAGCGCGACGAGCAGGGACCGCGGCGGCATGAAGAACAGAACCGGCGAGCGCGCCCCGACGAGCAGCAGCGGCCCGGCCAGGTCGGCGATCAGCAGGTGCTGGCCCATGTGGGCGACGAGCAGGTCCTCGCCGAGCCGGTCGGGCGGGCCGAACAGGCCGAGCGCTATGAGCCCCACGCCGCCGTACCAGGCGGCCACCTGCCCGCGCGGGACGCGGTGGCCGCGGCGAGCGAGCCTGCGCGTCGCGCGCGCGTGCAGCCACACGAGCAGCGCGACGACGACGAGGCCGGCGGGGTCGAGCGAGATCACGTGCGGGGATTGTGACCCGCGCCGGGGCGCGGGTCACGCACGCCGCACCGCGCGGCTAGGCCGCGCTGGTCACGGCGTCGATCGCGTCCCCGATCACGCCACCCGTGGACGCGCCGGGCGCCTGCTCCAGGATCTCCTGGGCGGTGTTGATCCGCTCCTGGTAGTCCTGGCGCTGCATGCGCGCGACGACCAGCCGCTGCATCTGGGCCGTGCCCTCGAAGATCTGGTAGATCTTGGCGTCGCGGAACCACTTCTCGAGCGGGCATTCGGTGGTCTGCGCGTACTCGCCGACGAGGTCCATCAGCGTGGTGGTGGCCCACATCGTCACGTCGCCCGCCTTGAGCTTGGACATCGAGCCCTGGCCGCCGGTCATCGGCACGCCGTTGCGTCCCATCCAGGCCGCGCGGTAGACGAGGAGCCGGGCCGCGTCGATCTCGGTCGCCACGTCGGCGAGCACCTGCTGGTGGCGCTGCTGGTCGAGCAGCGGGCCGTCGGCGTCGGACTTCTCCTCGAGGTAGTCGAGCGTCCACTCGTACGCCGCGCGCGCGATGCCGAGGGCCGCCGCGCCGACGAGCGGGCGCGTGATCTCGAACGTGGCGAGCGCGCCGGACTGCTTGCCGGTGGCCTGGCCCGACCGCGCACGCTCGAGCTTCGCCTCGAGCTTCTCGATCCCGCCGAGCAGGTACTCCATCGGGAGCCGGCAGTTGTCGAGCACGACCTCGGCGGTCTGCGAGGCGCGGATGCCGATCTTGTCCTCCTTCTTGCCCATGGAGAAGCCGGGCGTGTCCTTCGGGACGATGAAGGAGGCGTGGCCGCGGTGGCCGAGCGTCGCGTCGACGGTGGCGACGACGACGGTGACGTCGGCGATCCCGCCGTTCGAGATGAACACCTTGGTGCCGTTGAGGACCCACTCGTCGCCGTCGCGCTTGGCCGTCGTGCGCAGCGACTTGACGTCGGAGCCCGCGCCGGCCTCGGTCACGGCGTAGGCGCCGAGCTTCATGTCTTCCTTGCTCGTCCCGTAGATCTCGGGGATCCACCGGCCGATCTGCTCAGGGGTGCCCGAGGCCGCGACGCCGGCGGCGGCCAGCGAGGAGGCGGAGATGGCGAGCGCGATGCCGGCGCAGCCCCAGTGCAGCTCCTCGGCGTAGATCACGCCGAACAGGCCGTCGGGGTCGTTGGCCATCTTCTGGATGTAGTCGAGGCCGGAGAGGTCCCACTTGCGGGCCTCCTTCATGACCTCCCACGGCACGCTCTGCTCGCGGTCGTGCTTGTCGGCCACCGGCCGCATGTGCTCTTCAGCGAAGCGATGGCAGTGAGCCTGCCACTCCTTCTGTTCGTCGGTGAGCCGAAAGTCCACGGCGTACGTGCCTCCGTCATAGTTGACTGACCAGTCAATCGTATCGGACACCAAATCGTGAAGAGGTCTTCAGGCTCGCTCGGTATCGTGCCGTCCGTGCCCCGGCTGACCCTCCTCGTGGCCGCGGCCCTGTTCGCGCTCACGGCGCTCGGGGGCTGCTCGCTCAAGTCCGAAGACTCCGGTGGCGACCCGGCGCAGCGCGTCGGCGAGGGAGTGAGCTCCGGCGACGACTCCGCGGTCGAGGCCCTCGGCTTCCCCACCACCGCCACGCGCGACACGATCCGCGTACCCGGGAGCGACCCGGCGGCCGACGCGGCCGGCGTGGCCAGCGCGCTGTTCCCCGCCACGACCACCGAAACGCGGCCGCCGGCGGTCGCGCTCGTCGACGGCGACCCGTGGCAGGCCGGCGTGGCCGCGGCCGTGCGCGCGGGCGCCCCGCTGCGCGCCC
>DASVPL010000062.1:0-7854 GCA_036382905.1 Thermoleophilaceae bacterium
GTCGCCGTCTCGGCGACCGGCAACGGCGAGGCGATGATGCGAATGGTGGCCGCGCACGAGATCGCATCGCTCGTGCGCCACGCCGGGCTCACGCTCGGCGCGGCCGCGGACCGCGTCATGGCTCTGGACGGTCCCGACGGCGGGCTGATCGCCGTCGGCCGCGACGGCGCGCTCGCGATGCCGTTCACCACGGCCGCCCTCTACCGCGGCTGGGGGCGCGGGGCCGAGCCGGTGCGGACCGGGATCGGGGCGGACTAGCCGCCGTCGCCGCCGGAGAGCTCTCCGTTCGCGCTCAGCTCGCTGCGCAGCTCCTCGATGCGGTCCCAGTCGAGCTTGCCGCTCGCGACGATCCGTCGCGGCTTCACGAGCAGCGCGCCCTCGTCGGCGTCGAAGTCCTCGTCCTGCGACTGCTCGCCCTCGAGCTTCACGAGCTGGCAGCGCTCGTCAAGGTCCGCGTCGCGCTTGAGCATGTAGCGGTAGAGCCCGTCCTCGTCCGGGAAGACGCTCACGCCGTCGCGGCAGGAGTCGTCGATCTCGCCGCTGCCCTCGCAGGCCGGGCACTCGTCCGTGTAGCGGACCTTGCCGCCGCACGCGGGGCAGTCCGGATCGGCCTGGTCGTCGGTGCAGGACTCGCACTCGTGCTCGGTCTCCCCCGACCCGCCGCACTTGTCGCAGCGGCCCTGCACGGTCCCGCTCCAGGGCTCGGTCTCCTGGTTGTCGGGGTCGAGCATGGCCTCGGGATCGCGATCCCCGGGCTCGACGCGGAAGTAGGTCTCCATCGCGGGCGAGCATAGGCCCGGCCCCGGGGCACGACCCGGCGCCGCCGCGGCCCTAGGGGACCACGTACCGCACGCGCCCCTCGTCGTCCACCTGCGTCACGGTCGCCTCGGCCTGCTCACCCTCGCGCGAGCCGCGCACCCGGCACTTGAACACGACGCCCTTCCTCTGCTCCACGTCGTCGGGGCATTCGACCGCGACCACGTCGGTCTTCGGGTTGTCCTTCTCGACGCCGCGCGCGATCCCGCGCTCGACCGGGCGGACGTCGAGGACCTTGGTGTCGTTGTCGTCGTCGCCGCCCCCGCAACCGGCGAGTGCCAGGGCGGCGAGCGCGGCTGCAGCGGGCACGCGGGGGCTCACGAGCGCGATGATGGCAGCCGCGCGCGCACCCGGCGCACCCCGCCGAGACCCCCGAGCGCGGCCGCCGCGGCCAGCGGTCCGTAGGCGGGCACGCCGAGCCGCCCGTCGTAGTTGATCGTCGTCACGGGCACCACGAGGATCGCCAGCGCGATGCCTCCGAGGAGCAGCGCGCCGCGGCGCTCGCGCCCGCGCAGGACGATCGGGGCGCCGAGCGTGAGGAGGAGCATGATCCCTATCGGCGCGCCCTCCACCGCGGTCACGGCCTCGTAGTCCTTCAGGAAGCCGAAGAGCGGCGCGCGGTTGCGCACGCCGGGGATCGTCCAGTAGGCGTCGACCGCGTGATAGTTGGTCGGGATCCCGATCGGGTGGTTCAACAGTCGGCGGTAGTCGCGCGCCGTGGGCGTGTTGCTCGGCCGCCCGAACGCGTCGGGCACGACATAGCGGGCGAAGTCGCGCGCGGCGGCGTCGAGCCAGTCGAGCGGCTGGGCGAGCGCGGCGCGGCGCGCGAACAGCGAGATCCGCTCGACCGTGGCGCGCGGGACCTCATCCTCTGGATAGCCGAGCTCGGTGGCGGCCGGGCCGGTGAAGATGTACCACTGCGGCGCGCGGCGCTCGTGCGGCGGGGTGCGGTCGCAGAGCACCTCGGTGCCGGCCGGCTCGTCGAAGCGCTCGCAGTCGGCGAAGCTCGACACGCGCCCGTAGAAGTTGTAGGCGCCGGTGCGCGCGAACGACCAGCGCTCCGTCCCGGCGTGGGCGGCCAACAGATAGCCGAGCAGCACGAGGCCGCCCGCCACGGCGGCCACTCCGGCGTGCAGGGCTCGCTCGCGCCGGCGGGTCGATGGCACGAGCAGCATCCAGGCCGCGAGCAGGGGCACGAGCACCAGCCCGGCTATTCGCACGGTGGCGGCCAGGCCGAGCAGCAGCCCGGCGGCGGCCGTCCAGCCGAACGCGGCCCCGTCGAGGCAGCGCACGCCTGCGTACAGCGCGGCGGCGGTGAGGAAGGTGTAGAGCGACTCGGTGAGGACGGCGTGCTCGAACAGCACGTGGTCGCCGCCGAGCAGCACCACGGCGGCGGGCACGAGCCCGAGCCACGCGGGTCCGCCGCAACGGCGCACGGCGGCGAACAGGAGCAGCGCGGTGGCCACGCCGAGCAGGTGCTGGACCACCACCACGAACGACAGGTGGTCGGTGAACGCGTGCAGCGCGCGCAGGAACAGCGGGTAGCCGACCGTGCGGAACGGGTCCGCCCAGAGGTCGCCGTCGGCGCCGAGCGCGTACTCGCGCGTGTCGGGGTAGCCGATGAAGGCGGGCCGGTACGCGTACATGGCGACCACGCGCAGGGCGATCCCGCCGGCGAGGAGCAGCGCGAGCCCGGCGAGCGCGATGCGCTCGGGGCGGCCGAGACCGTCCCAGCGCGCCCGTGCGCGCGCGGCGATCCTCAAGCGCCGCGGCCGCGGGTGAAGCGCAGCCGCACGAGCGTCCAGACCGCGGGCAACCCGTCGCGCCACGAGATCTTCTTACCCTCCTCGGGCGTGCGGCCGTAGTAGGCGATCGGGATCTGGTAGAGCCGCAGCTTGCGGCGGAGGATTTCGGACGTGATCTCGGGCTCGATCCGGAAGTCGCTCTCCTCGAGCGTGAGGCTGCGGATGATCTCGCCGCGGAACGCCTTGTAGCCGGTCTCCATGTCGGTGAGCGTGGTGTTCCAGAGGACGTTGGTGATCAGCGCGAGGATGCGGTTGCCGACCAGGTGCCAGAACATGTACGCGCGCTGCGGCCGCCCGCCGGTGAGGCGCGAGCCGTAGACCACGTCGGCGTACCCCTGGACGATCGGGCGGATGAGGTCCACCACGTCGGCGGGGTCGTACTCCATGTCGGCGTCCTGGATCACGACGATGTCGCCGGTCGTGTGCGGCAGCGCGCTGCGCACCGCCGCGCCCTTGCCGGAGTTGCGCCCGTGGCGGATCGCGGTGAGGCCGTGGCTCTCGGCCCAGCTCGCGAGGATCTCGGGGGTGCGGTCGCTCGACGCGTCGTCGACGGCGATCACCTCGGCGCGCAGCGGCAGCGCGTACACGCGCCGGAGCACGTCCTCGATGTTCGCCGCCTCGTTGTACGCCGGTACTACGAAGCTGACGACGGGGTCGGGGTCGGTCGGGGTGATGCGGTCGCTGAGGACGCCCGACCTGTCTGTCGTCTCCCCCGGCATCGGCGCGGGCGAAGGGTAGGGCTTCAGCTGGCGTCGAGGTCGATGCGGATGGTGAGGTGCTCGGTGCCCATGAGGCGGACCATCGAGTCGTTGGCGGCGCGGCCGAGAATGCGCATGCGCTCGAGCGGGTCGTCGTCCGGAAGGACGTGGGCGGTGCCGCTGTACCAGCGCCGGCCGACCTTCACGCGCACGCGCGGGTCGGCCTCGATGTTCTTCACGTAGGCGGCGCGGCGACCATGCTCGGTCACGATCCAGAAGTGGCCGTCGCGCAGGCCGTTGCCCACGGGGGTGCGGCGCGGCTCGCCGGACTTGCGCCCGGTGGTCTCGAGCAGGGCCACGCTCTTGGGCGCGATCCCGCGGTCGAGCATGAACCGCACGCCCGGGTTGAAGAGCTTCGTGGAGACGAAGGTGCTGAGCTTGTGCTTGCGCTCGGAGGCCATGCCCTCAGTGGTTCCCCAGGACGGCGTCGACTACGCGCTCGGTGTCGGACAGGTCGGGGAGGACCGCGTCGGCGCCCGCATCGGCGAGCGCCTGCTCGTCGTACGGCCCGGTCGCGACGCCGACCGCCCGGGCGCCGCCCTCGCGCGCGGCGACCACGTCGAGCGGGGTGTCGCCGATGAGGACGACGCTCGCGGGGTCGATCCGGGCGTGGTGCGCGCGCTCCGCGCGGGCGCGGGCGATCGCCACGAGCTCCCCGCGCACGCGATGGTCGGAGCCGTAGCCGCCGCAGCCGAACTCGAGCCAGCGCGCGAGTCCGAACGGCTTCAGCTTGAGCATCGCGTTGCGCTCGACGTTGCCGGTCAGGAGCGATTGGATCACGCCGGGCTCGCCGTGCAGGCGCTCGAGCGCCTCGGACGTGCCGGGCAGCGCGCGGCCGATCCGCTCGAGCTCGTCGAGGCGGGCGGCCATTGCGGCGACGAGCGCCTCCTCGAAGTCGTCCAGCAGTGTCTCGGGCGCGGCCTCGACGCCCTCGGTCTCGAACATGTCGTAGGCGATCTCGAGGTCGGTGCGGCCGGCGAACGGGACGATGGTCGTTGGCGTGTGGCCGATTACTTGTTCGAACGCCTCGAAGAAGGCGTCGCGGCCCAGCTTCGCCGAGTCGACGAGCGTGCCGTCTATGTCCCAGAGGACGAGCTTCATCCCGACATGAAAGCGCAGCCGAACGACAGGCCGGCGCTCTTGCGGAGGGTGGCGATGCGGCGGCCCGGCTGGACGGCGTCGCGGGGCTCGCCGAGGCGGTCGCCGAGCAGGCGCTGGGTCTGGTCGAGGGAGTCCACGAGGAAGGCGAGCCCCCACAGGCGCGCTGGGGCATCCGGCGGTACCGGGGATCCGGGCGGGGCCTCGACCACCTCGAGGATCGACTCGCCGAGGCGGAAGAAGGCTTGGAAGCCGCCGCCCGCGGGAGTTGGCTCGTCGCGCAGGCGGCGCAGGTCGAGGCCGGCGGCCTCGAGCGCCGCGACGGTGCGGGCGCGGTCGGGTGTGAAGGCGACCACGTGATCTATGCGGAGAGCGCCGTTGGGGTGCGGGGCGCGAGACGCGACGCGCGGGTCCGGTGCACCGGTCGCGGCGGTGGTCGGGAGCCCGTCGAGCTCCGTGCCGGCGATCCCGCGCAGTGACCAGCCGACGAGCCCCTTCCCGGCCTCGCGCCCCGCGAGCCGCACGTCGATCGACCCGATGCGGCAGGTTTCACCATCCACGCGAAAGCCGGCCTCGGCCCAGGCCTGCGGCGGGTCGGCGACGGTGATCGACTCGATCGTGACCGGGGTCATCTGTGGTGCACCACACGGGCATCTTCGCCGCTCGCCCTTAGGATCGCCCGTCCCGTGCCCGACGCGACCGAGTTCGACCGAGCCACCGCCGTCCGCGCGACGGGCGACGGGGTCTACGAGGCGGCGGTCGACGAGCGCTGGAACGTGATGCGCGGCCCGCACGGCGGCTACATCGCGGCGATGCTCCTCCGCGCGCTCACCGACGCGGTCGGCGACGAGGCGCGGGTGCCGCGCTCGCTCACGGTCTACTACCCGGCCGCGCCGAAGCACGGGCCGGTGACGATCCGCTGCCAAGTCGAGCGGGCGGGCCGGTCGATGACCACCGTGTCAGCGCGGCTCGAGCAGGACGGGAAGGCGGCGGCGCTGGCCGTGGCGGCGTTCTCGGCCGAGTGGCCGCGGACGGTCGAGTTCGACGACACCCAGCGACCCGAGGTGCCCGAGCCCGAGGCGATCGAGCCGCTCGACCGCGGCGGGCGGGTCCCGCCGTTCACCCGCTACTTCGACTTCCGCCCAGCCGTCGGCGAGCGGTGGTTCTCGGGTGCCGAGCGGGCGCTGAGCGGCGGCTGGATGCGGCTGAACGACGACCATGCGCTGGACGGGCCCCTGGTCGCCGCGTTGGCCGACGCCTGGCCGCCGGCGATCTTCCCGGTGGCGACGGACTTCGTGGCGGCGCCGACGATCGAGCTGACCGTGCACTTCCGCGCCGCGCTGCCGGTCGCGGGCGACTGGGTCCTCGGCCTGTTCGAGTCGAAGGTCGGCCGCGACGGTTTCTTCGAGGAGGACGGCACGCTCTGGACCCGCTCCGGAGACCTGATCGCCCAGTCCCGCCAGCTCGCGCTGGCGATCGACATGGGCGCGGCGTCGTAGGCGCGCCGCTCCGCGCGAGGTGCCCGCGCGACCCGAAGTCAAATGCGTCCCGAATAGGGACGTTTCTGACTTACCCCTCGCCGCGCTAGGCCGACGCGACGCGGCGGAGCGCTAGGCCGAGGCCGAGCAGCAGAAGCGCGCAGCCGGCGATGAGGCCGAGCTCGAGGCCGGTTATGGGGAGGCCGTCGCTCGTGGCGCGGGCGCAGGGGCTGGAGCCGGAGGCGCCGGCGTTGTCGCGCGAGCCGCCGGACCCGGAGCCGCTGCCCGCACCGCTGCCCGAGTCATCCCCGCCGCCGGAGGCGGAGCCATCGCCGGAAGTGGTGCCATCGCCGGAGCCGGAACCGTCGCCGCCGGAGCTGGAGCCGGAGCCGTCCTCGCCGCCCGAACCGGAACCGGAGCGGTCGCCGGAACCGGAACCGTCGCCGGAAGTGGAGCCATCGTCCGAGCCCTCGCCGGAGCCGGAGCCCGCGCCCGAGCCGGAACCGTCGCCGCCCGAGCCACTCCCCTCACTGCCGCCGTTTGCGCCGGACCCGGAATCCGACGCCGAGCCGCTGCCCACGCAGTCCTGCGCGGCTCGGGTCGGCGTGCAGTCCTCGCGGATCTGGACCTCGACCCGGCCGCCGCGGTTCGAGTAAGCATCTTGAGCCGGCGAGGAGCGCCGGGTGACCGTGCGCTCGACGCACTCGCGGGTGCGGGCGGGCGTGTCCTCGGAGGACCGATCGTCGCGCGAACCGCCGGAGCCGGAGGACTTGGGTGCGGAGCCGGAAGCGGAGTCGTCTCCGGAACCGGAGTCGCCGGAGTCGGCGTCGCCGGAGTCGGAGTCGGAGGAGTCGCCAGAGCCAGAGCCGGGCGCGGCGCCCGAGCCCGAGTCGGACTCGGAGTCGGAGTCGCTGCCGGACTCGCTGGTGTCGCCGCCATCCCCGCGATCGCGCGCCGAGCCGGTGTCCTTCTCGTCGTCGGTCGCGTCCGGCTGCAAGCCGGAGCCCGCGCCGTCGTCGCCCGCGCCCCCTCCGCTGCCATTCGAGCCCGCGTCACCTTCGCCGGCGGCCGGCTGCTGGGCGACCTCGCCGGGGGAATCGGAGCCTTCGTCGCCGCCGTTCGCGAGCAGGGCGGTCGCCACCGTGCCACCGACGAGCAGGAGCAGGAGCAGCGCGAGCACCAGCGCGCGACGCCGAGGGCGGTCCTCGCTGCGCGGAGAGGCACCGGTCGCGGCGGAGCCGGAAGACGCCGCGCCAGCAGAGCCCGAAGACGCCGCGCCAGCCGCGCCGGAGGAAGCCGCGCCGCTCGCGCCGGCCGCGCCCGAGGAGGCGGCGTCGGCCGCGCCGGCCGCGCCGGAGGAGGCGGCGCCGCCCGAGCCCGCCGCCGCCGCCGCGGACGAAGCCGCTCCGCTCGCGCCCGCTCCGCCCGCCGCGGACGAGGCCGCTCCGGCGCCGCCGGACGCGGCCGCCAGCATCGCCGCCGCCACCCCGCCGGGCAGCGGCGGGAAGAGCGCCGCGAGGTCGCGCGGGCGCTCCTCGAGGCCGGTCGCGAACTCGGTGCAGACCGGGCAGCGCTCGAGGTGGGCCTGGATCGAGCGCCGGCGGCGGAAGCGGCCGTCGTTCTTCGACATCGCCGCGCGCACCTCGTCGCAGTGCGCGGTCCGCCCCTCCACGTTCGCCTGCATCGACACGCGCGCCTTGAAGACCGTCTGCCGGGCCGCGTTCGGCGAGATGTCCAGCGCGGCGCCGAGCTCCTCGTAGTCGAGCCCGCTCAGCTCGCGCAGCACGAGCGCCGAGCGCTGCCGCTCGGGCAGCGAGCGCAGGTCGGATACGAGCTCGGACAGACGCTCACGGGCGGCGGCGTCCACGTCGGCCCCGGAGGCGGCCGCGACCCCCACCG
>DASVPL010000063.1:0-9784 GCA_036382905.1 Thermoleophilaceae bacterium
CATCAGGAGAGTCGCGCCGACGCCCATCACCGACATCGCCTGCGACCCGAACGCGGCCGGCACCACCATGCCCGCGAGGTGGCGGTTCATCAGCAGGAAGAGCCCCGGCAGGGTGGCCAGCTGGAAGACGACGGTCACGCCGTCCTTGAAGCCGATCGGCTCCATGTGCCCGTCGGGCAGGAACGGCAGGCCCATGGTGCGCGACATGAACCACAGGCCGAGCGAGCTGACCGTGAGCGCGACCGCCCCCCACAGCAGGAGCCGCCGCGGGCGACCCGCCAGCAGGAGGCCGCCGACCGCGATCTGGAGCAGCGCGACGATCAGGAAGCCGACCATCATCAACGGCAGCGCCTCGTGGTCGGAGGCGGCCGAGAGGTGGATGATCCCGGCGCCGAGCATGAAGATCGCCGTGACGTGCGCGATCAGCCGACCTGGATCCCCAAGGTTGGATCCGTGTGGCGCCGTCAAGCGGTTGAGCATGCCCCTGCTTCCTCCCCTGTTACCGACCGTGCTCCGGACCCCACTCGCGGTCTCGTATCCCCCACCCGCCCACGGTTAAACCCGCCGTCGCGTTCAGCCAGCATTGAGCACGTCACGGGCTGCGGATCTCCTTGACGAGCAGGGCCTGCGCGAAGTAGTTCAGCCCGAAGCCCGAAGCGAAGCTCGAGCTGGTCGCGCCGAGCATCCGCGCCAGGTCCGTGCCCGCGGGCGTCCTGACCTCGCCGGTGGCGTGCCCGAGCTTGAGGTCGTTCTCGGCGTAGAGCTTGACCTGCTTGTCGCCCGACGGGTACCAGTAGGTGATCTGGAGTGGGATCGTGCCCTCGCGCTCGATCCCCGACCCCTCGAGCTCGAAGGGCGACGGCACGCTCCCGCCCACCCGGAAGCGGAACCCGAACTGGCCCGGAACGAGCCCCGGCCGCAGGTCCCATTCCCAGTCGCGCGTGACGTAGACGGGGTAGTCGGAGGTTCCATCGGCCCGAAGCCACCTGGCCCACTCGCGGTTGTCGGTCGCGACGTAGAACGGGTAGAAGGTGCAGTACTTGACGTAGTCGCCTTGGAACGCCTCGAATCCGAAGTCGCGCTCTCCGTGGGACATGCAGCCGCTGTGGTCCGGCGACTCGATCACCGCGCCGAAGTTGGCCATGTAGGTGGGGATCTCCCTGCCCGACAGGTCGACCCCCGCACACTTGGAGCCCCTGAGGTAGACCGTCGCCTGGCCGGGCGTCTCCTCGTAGAGCGTGTACTGGGCCGGGACCTGCTCGCGCACGGGTCCCTTGGGCACGTTCACCAGCGCGACGATCTCGTGGCAGTCGCGCACCGTGCCGGAAGTCGTCTGGGTGGTCTGCGCCGATGCCGGGCTCGCCGCCAGGCACGCGAGTACCGCGACCGCCGCCGCTACCGCCGCCCGCGCGAACGATCCATGTCGCAGCGCCCCCCCAACGACCATTTCTACCTCCGCGATTTCCGGTTGAGCATGCCCCTACTTCTTCCCCCGCGTGCCCGGCTGCGCGTAGACGCCGAGGCCCCCCTGGCGCCCTGCGCGTGGCGCCGGACCCCCGGGGGCTCTCGTACCCCGGGCTAGGTCACTTAAACCTGGACTTCGCGCTCAGCGCGGGCGCCGTACGGCCGCGTCCGCGACCGCCGTACCGCCCTCGTCGATCTCGATCCCGGCCGTCTCGGCCACGCGCGCGACCAGCATGTACTGGCCGATCACGAGCAGCAGCTCGACGACCTCGCGAGGGGAGAGCGAGCGGCGCACCTCGGCGAGCGTCTCGTCCGACGCGCGCACCTCGCGCACGACCTCCTCGGTGAAGCGCAGCACCGCCCGGTCGCTCTCGCCGAAGGCCGACAGGTCGCCGCGCTCGACGGCCGCGACCTCGTCCCGCGTCGCGCCGACCGCCAGCGCGATCGGCACGTGTTGGGCCCACTCGTACTCCGCCCCCGACAGGCGACCGACGTGCAGGATCACGAGCTCGCGCACGCGCGCGTCGAGCTCCAGGGACGACAGCAGGGCGCCCCCGAACGCGAGCCACGGCCTGAACGCGGTCTCGGCGTTCGCGACCATCCTGAAGATGTTGATCGGCGGCACCCGCTCGAGCGCCTCGCGCACCGGATCGGAGGCGTCCTCGGGGTCCACGTAGGGAAGGCGTGCCACGGCACGAGCTTACGGCGCGTCACCCCGTCTGCGTCGCGGCGGCAGGTGGGGGTTACGCGCCACCGACCCGAGGGGTATGCTGCCGCTCGTACCCCGGGGGAACGCCCATGCGCCAGGACACATAGCGGTGCGGCGCGCTCTGGCCTTTTGCGCGCTTGTCTTGCTCGCGGCCGCATTCGCGGCCTCGTCGGCACACGCGGCAACGCCCCCGCCGAACGACAACTTCGCCAGCGCCGAGCTGCTGAGCGGCCGCTCCGCGTCGGCCGGCGGGACGACCGACGGCGCCACGTCCGAGCCCGGCGAGCCCTACGACTACTGGTACGGCAAGACGATCTGGTACCGCTGGGTCGCCCCCGCCGACGGCACCGTCGCCGCTGACGTCGGGGCCAGCGCGATACCGGCGGTCGTCACGGCGTTCACGGGCAGTTCCGTCGGCGCGCTGACCCGCGTGCCGTCTCCCGAGACGAACGGCAGCACGTCGAAGCGGGCGCGGTTCACCGTCTCCGCCGGGACGACGTACCACTTGCGAGTCGAATCCGGCTCGTACGACCGGAACGGCCCGGTCGCGATCGCCCTCGAGCTGCGCGATCCGCCGCCGAACGACAGGTTCGCCTCGCCCCAGGTGCTGACCGGCGACGAGGCCACGGCCACCGGTGACACGAGCTGGGCGACCCGCGAGACCGGCGAGCCGCGCGCGGCGAGCGGGTCCGGCGGCGGAACCGTCTGGTACTCGTGGACCGCGCCCTCGACCGGCGGGGTCACGCTGAGCACCGAGGGCAGCGCGATCGACACGGTGCTCGGCGTGTACACGGGCGCCGCGCTCAGCTCGCTCGTGCAGGTAAGCGCGAACAACGACGCGCGCTCGGGAGTCCGCACGAGCCGCGTGACGTTCCGCGCAGAGGCGGGGACCACCTACCGCTTCGTCGTCGACGGCTACTCGAGCGGCCAGGTCGGCGCGGTGCGGCTGGCGCTCAGCCTCCGCCCGCCACCGGCCAACGACGCGTTCGCGGGCGCCACCGTCCTCGACAGTGCCCGCGACCTGACGGTGATCGGCAACAACAACGGCGCGAGCGCGGAGCTGGGCGAGCCGCAGCACTACTCCTACTACGCGCCGAAGAGCAGCGTGTGGTTCCGCTGGACCGCGCCGAGCACCGGCTCGCTCACGATCCGCGCGACGACCGACTTCGCACCGGTGCTGGCGGCGTACACGGGCAACTCGGTCGCCGCACTCACGCGCGTGCCGAACCAGCCGCAGCAGTGGAACGGCGGGCCGGAGCAGATCCGCCTGCGCGTGAACGCCGGGGAGACGTACTACATCGCGCTCGACAGCTACGTCGTACACGGCGATTTCTCGCTGAACCTCGCGCTGATCGACAACCCCGGCAACGACGACCTCGCGGACGCCGTCGAGCTGGAGGGCGCATTCGTCGAGGTGACGAGCGACAACGTCGGCGCCACCCAGGAGCCGTGCGAGCCGCGCCACGACGACAACTACTACGACCCGTCGGTCTGGTACGAGTGGACGGCGCCCGCCGACGGCGGCGTGGTCGTGGACACCTCGGGCAGCGACCTGCTCACCGCAGTCGGGATCTACACGGGCGACTCGCTCTGCTCGCTCACTCGCCTGCCCGTGACGCGTCTGTCGGCCACAGGGACCCCGGCGGTGCGCACGTTCACCGCCAAGGGCGGCACCACGTACCGGATCGCGATCGACGGCCAGGCCGCGCGGATGGGGCGCTTCCGGCTCTCCCTTCGGCTCACGCCGCCGCCGGACAACGACATGTTCGCCGGCGCGCAGCCGCTGGCCGGCCCCTCGGCGAGCGCGGCGGGGAACACGCTCGGCGCCTCCGCCGAGGCCGGCGAGCCCGCGGCGAACGGGCCCTCGAGCGTGTGGTTCGAATGGACGGCGCCGTCGAGCGGGCGGACCACCCTCGCGGCGCTCAGGGCCACCGGCGAGCTGGCGGTCTACACCGGCGACGCCGTCGGCTCGCTCTCCGCCGTCTACACGCGCGGATACCGCAGCCAGCTCGTCTTCCACGCGCGCGCGGGAGTGACGTACCGGATCGCGCTCCACGGCGGCGCCGGAGCCGCGCAGGGCCCGTACGAGCTCGGCCTGACGCACGTGACCGGGCCGGCGAACGACGACTTCGCGGATGCGACGCCGCTCCCCGCCACCGACGCGACGGTGGTCGGCTCCACCGCCGGCGCGACGCGCGAGCTGAACGAGCCGCGCCTCGACTACGACTACGCGGAGCGCTCGATCTGGTACTCGTGGACCGCCACGGCGGACGCCAACGTCGTGCTCGACACCTA
This sequence comes from Thermoleophilaceae bacterium, assembly GCA_036382905.1. Lineage (GTDB taxonomy): Bacteria > Actinomycetota > Thermoleophilia > Solirubrobacterales > Thermoleophilaceae > AC-37. The sequence continues at coordinate 4,469 of DASVPL010000063.1, forward strand.
CGGGAGCGGCTTCCGCACCGGCATGGGCGTCTACACCGGGGAGTCGGCCGCCGCGCTCGTGCGGGTCGCCGGGCACTACGGGTCCGACAAGCCCGCGCGCGTCGGCTTCCGCGCCACGGCCGGGACGACCTACCGGATAAAGATCGACGGCGCCTACGAGGCCGACTTCGGCGACGTCAAGCTCGCGCTGGCCGTGCGCGGGAACCCCCCGAACGACAACATCGCGGACGCGAAGTCGCTGCCCTCGGCTCCCGCGGTGTCGATCGCGGGCTGGAACGCCGGCGCGACCGCGGAGACCGGCGAGCCGACCCACAACTCGTACTGGTCCGCGAACCAGTCGGTCTGGTACCGGTGGATCGCTCCGCGGACCGGGTCCCTCACGATCCGCTCCGACGCCCACTTCCAGACGGTGATCGCCGCCTACACGGGCAGCGTGATCGGCAGCCTCAGCCGGGTCGCCAACCAGCCGCAGGACTGGAACGGCGGCAAGGAGCAGATCCGCATCCGGGTCGAGGCCGGCAAGCAGTACATGATCGCCGTCGACGGCGACACGAGCGGCTACCGCGGCTACGGCGACTTCCAGCTCTCGCTCCAGCTCGCGCAGGGCCCGCCGAACGACGAGTTCAGCAGCCCCCTGCCGCTGTCCGGCGCGCTCACCGAGCTCGTCGGCAGCACCGTCCACGCGACGCAGGAGCCCTGCGAGCCGGTCCACGACGGCAACTACTACGACCCGTCGGTCTGGTACGAGTGGACCGCGCCCGAGACCGGCCCGGTCACGATCGACACCACCGGCAGCGACTTCCAGACCGTCGTCGCGGTCTACACCGGCGACGTGCTGTGCACGCTGGCGCGCGTCGAGACGCTGGCCTTCAGCACGGGCACGCAGCCGGCGAAGCGCGGGTTCCGCGCGAAGGCGGGAGTGAGGTACCGGATCGCCGTAGACGGCGCGAACGGCAAGATGGGCAGCTTCAAGCTCGGGCTGAGGCTCGATCCGCGGCCCGCCAACGACGCCTTCGCGAACGCCACGGTGCTCACCGGGAGCGACGTCACGACCGAGGGGACCAACTTCGGCGCCACGGTGGAACCGGGCGAGCCGAGCAACAGCCTCGAGGCCGCGTCGGTCTGGTACTCGTGGACGGCGACGACGACGGGGCTCGTGAAGGTCGACCTCCCGCGCAGGACGTCGTCCGACCTGCGTCCCGCCGTCTACACGGGCGACTCCGTCGACAAGCTCACGCGCGTCGTATACGCCGGCACGCCGCTGCACTTCCGTGCCGAGGCGGGCACGACCTACCGCATCCCGGTGGAGGGCTGGTCGCGCGCGCAGGGCGACTTCACGTTGCGCGTGAACGAGGTCCCCCCGCCGCCGAACGATCACTTCGCGAACGCGATCCACCTGCCGGGCGAGTCGGGCGAGCGGCGCGACACTACCTCGGGCGCGACCCGCGAGGCCGGCGAGTGGGGTCCGAACGACTGGGAGCGCGCGTCGGTCTGGTACACGTGGACCGCGCCCGCGGACGGCCTCGCGGTGGTCAGGACGAAGCTCACCGAGCGCAGCATCTACGTCCGCGCCTACAGCGGCGACTCGCTCAGCTCGCTGAAGCTGCTCACCGACACCTACGGCCGCTCCGGGTTCCGCGTGAGGGCGGGCACGACCTACCGCATCGCGGCCAACGCGAGCGAGGGCTCCGAGAAGGGCGCGTTCACCCTGACCTGGGACTTCGTCCGCGCGCCCGCCAACGATGCGTTCGAGGACGCGATCGAGCTGACCGGGATGCGTGCGGCCGCGCGCGGCAGGACCACCGGGGCGACCAGCGAGCCCGAGGAGAAGGTGAACGAGTGGTCGGGCGCGACCGTCTGGTACGAGTGGACCGCGCCGTCCACGGGCCTGACGATCGTCCGGTCGAGCCGTGGCACGCCGACCGCCTACACCGGCGACTCGGTGGCCACGCTCACGCCGCTCGGGAGTGCGTACTCGAGCGAGGTGCGGTTCCGTGCGGTGCAGGGCACCACCTACCGGATCCGCGTCGCGAACGCGATCAACGAGCCGGACGGGGACTTCGACCTCGCGCTCGAGCAGTTCGCTCCGCCCCCGAACGACGACTTCGCCAACGCGGCCCCGCTGACGGGGAGCCCGGCGCGGGCGGTCGGGATCATGGGGGGAGCGACGAGCCAGCCCGGCGAGCCGGACCACGGCGCGGGGGCCAATCCCGGCACGCTCTGGTACTCGTGGACGGCGCCGTCGAGCGGCACCGCAGTCGTCACGGTGCCGTACGCGTACCCGTACAACTATGCGGCGGCGTACACGGGCGACGAGCTCGGGTCGCTGCGTCCGCGCGGCACGTTCCAGGACCGCCAGCTGCGCTTCCACGCAAGGCAGGGCACCACCTACCGGGTCGCGATCGCCGGTGAGCTGACCGGTTGCTGCCGCGACGTGCCGATCGAGCTCAACCTGGTCAGCGGACCCGCGAACGACGACTTCGAGGACGCGGCCGAGCTCGTTGGCATGACCGACGTGCGGACGCAGGGCACGGCCAACGCGACGCGCGAGCCGCGCGAGCCGAACCACGACTACTACTACAACGGCAGCGTCTGGTTCCGCTGGACCGCGCCGGTCAGCGGGCGGGTCACCGTCGACGCCACCGGCGGTGAGACGGGGGCGTGGATCGGGGCGTACGCGGGCACGAGCGTCGACAAGCTCACGCTGCTGCGCGGCGCGTCGACGAAGGTCAGCGTGCCGGTGCGCGCCGGCGCGACCTACCACTTCGTCGCGGTCGGGTACCGGGTGGACTCCGCGATACGGGTCGGGCTGGCGCACATTCCCGCCCCCGCGAACGACGACTTCGCGAACGCGACCGTGCTGCCGTCGCTCGCGGCGCGCGGCAGCGGCGACAGCTTCGCCTCCAGTCGCGAGCCGGCGGAGCCGGACCACCGCTCGACCACCGAGACGAACGGCACGGTCTGGTACCGCTGGACGGCTCCGCGCAGCGGCTCCGCGCTCGTGAGCCTGCGCGGGACGAAGGTCAACGCTGCCTTCGCGGCCTACTCGGGCTCGGAGATCGGCTCGCTGACGAAGCTCAGCTCGGGCTATCACGCGGCAGCCGCCACGTCCCCGACGCCGCTGTCGTTCCGCGCAACCGAGGGAGTCACGTACAGCTTCGTGGTCGAGGGGTGGGGTCATCCCGGCGGGCCGCACGAGATCGCGGTCGACATGGGCACGGGGCCGCCGAACGACGACATCGCGTACGCGACCGTGCTGAGCGGGCAGACCGGCAGCCTCGACGGAAACAACTCGACCGCGACGACCGAGTCGGGCGAGGCACCGTCGAACGCCGGCAGGTCCGTCTGGTACCGCTGGACCGCGCCCGTGAGCAAGCAGGTCACCTTCGAGGCGGTCGGGTCCGGCTTCGACACGCAGGTCGCCGCGTACCGGGGGACACAGCACGGGCAGCTCGCGACGATGTCCTCGGGCAATCGGCAGGTCACCTTCGAGGCGACGGCGGGCACCACGTACTCGATCAAGGTCGACGGCCTGTACGCGAGCAGCGCCGGCGGGTTCTTCGCGTTCCGCTGGGCGCAGGTGGAGCCGCCGGTGAACGACAACTTCGCCGCGGCCGCGCCGCTCAGGGGCTCGGTGGCGCAGATGATCGGGACGACCGACGGAGCGACGGCGGAGAACCAGGAGGGGACGCATGCCGGTTACGGCTGGCTCAGGTCGGTCTGGTTCCGCTGGCGTGCGCCCGGTACGGGCCAGGTCCTCATCACGACCGACGGCAGCTCGTTCGACACCGTGCTCGCGGCCTACGGACCGGCGGGGTCCGCCGCCGCCGCGCGTTACAACGCGGTCGCCGCGAACAACGACTACGGCGGTGGCAAGCAGAGCGCCATCGCGTTCGACGCGACGGCGGGGACGATCTACAACATCGCCGTGGACGGAGTAAGCGGGTTCTCCGGCCGCTACAGGATCAACCTGCGGTTCGGTGCCACGAAGCCGCCGAACGACGACTTCGCGAGTGCGCGCGAGCTGAGCGGGGCCTCGGTCGAGGACTCGGGTACTACGATCGGCGCGACCCCCGAGGCCGCTGAGCCGGCACACGCGGGCGCTCGCGCCGACGCGTCGACGTGGTATCGCTGGACGGCGCCGAACGACGGGACCCTTCGCGTGTCCACGGCCGGGAGCGACTTCGACACCCGACTCGGCGTCTACACGGGTGAGGGGCTCGGCTCGCTGTCGTCGATCGCGTCGGACGACGACGGGGCGGGCAACGGCGCGAGCGCGGCCGAGCTCGAGGTTGCCGCCGGGACCACGTACCGGATCGCGGTGGATGGCGCGGACGACGGGCAGGGCGCCCGGCAGGGTCGCGTGAAGCTGACGCTCGGTCTGACCGAGCCGCCGCCGATGCCGGTGCCGGCGCCGCTGTCCGCGCCGGACGAGGGCAGCGAAGCGGCCTCCGCGCCCAGCTCGGAGGGGCAGCCGCCCGCCGAGGAGGCGCCGGTGAGCGACGCGTCCGGAGACGAGCCCCCGGCAGCGGGACCATCCGCCGACCCGCAACCCTTCGAGATCGAGCCGCCGCTCGAGGAAGAGCCGCCGCCGGCCGCGGAAGGGCCGGCCGAGAACACCTCCGCCGAGGAGCCTCCGCCGGCGCAACCCGCCGAGCAGCCGGCTGCCCCCGCGACGAGCGCCAACCCGCCGGTCGAGGAGCCGCCGGCCGCGGAGCCGCCCGCCCAGCAGTCTCCGGTCGAGGAGACCCTCAAGGAGGAGCCGGCTCCCGGGCCGGCGCCCGACGCGGCTCCCGGGCCGGCAGCACCCGCCCCGGCTCCGGCCGACGAGCCCGCCGCCGCCGCGCCGTCGCTGCAGCCCGGCGACCAGTCCTCCGGAACGGATGGGTCGGCGCCCGCCGACACGCAGCCGCTGGAGCCCACGCGGCCGCTGGAGCCCACACGCCAAGAGCCGCCGCACCAGGGTCCGCCCGTCGTCGATCCGGCGGACCCCGGCCCGCGCCCGGACGTGACGCCGCAGCCACCGGCCGCCGCTCCCGATCCTTCCCCCGCCCCCCGCCTCCAGCTCGCCGCGACCTACCCGAAGCAGAAGCTCGCCGCCGTGCTCGCCAAGGGACTCGCCGCAAGCTTCACGTGCTCGATCGACTGCGACCTCACGGTCGTCGTGACCGTCGACGCACCCACCGCGAAGAAGCTCGGGCTGCGCGGCAGCAGACTCACCACGATCAGGGCGACCGGCCGCGCCACCGCCGGGCGCGCCACGAAGCTCGTGATCAAGGTGCCCAAGTCCCTCCAGGCGAAGCTCAGGAAGGCGCG
>DASVPL010000064.1:0-3149 GCA_036382905.1 Thermoleophilaceae bacterium
CAGTCGCGCCTGTCCGGCCTCGTGAAGGGAACCTTCCGAGGAATCGACGTCGTCCAGACGGGCAGCTCGCCGCGCATCGTCTACGCCGACGTGGTCGGCTCGAGCGGCCGCACGCGCGTGACCGGCCCGACGCTGCGTGCCCGGCTCGGCCTCTACGACACCTGGTTCACGGTGAAGAAGGTGACCGGCACCGAGGCCAAGCGCTACAAGCCCACGCCGACGAAACGCACACAGCGCGGCACCCCCAGCTCATTACAGTCATCCGGATGGGTGCAATCGTCGCCCGCGACCTCGCCAGGGAGTTCTCCGGCGGAGTCGTGGCAGTGGCTGGGATAGACCTCGACGTAGCCGAGGGCGAGATCTACGCGTTCCTGGGGCCGAACGGCGCCGGGAAGACGACCAGCGTGCGAATGCTCACCACCCTGCTGCGCCCGACCGGCGGCAGCGCGACAGTGGCCGGCCACGACGTGGTCGCGGACGCGTCAGCGGTGCGACGCAACATCGGCGTCGCGCTCCAGGAGGCCGCACTCGACCCGCTCATGACGGGCCGCGAGATGATGCAGCTCCAGTCCGCGCTCCACGCGGTGCCGCGCCGCGAGGCCAAGCCGCGCTCGGACGCCCTGATCGGACGCGTCGGGCTCGACTACGCCGCGGACCGCCGCGTCGGCACCTACTCCGGCGGGATGCGCCGCCGGCTCGACCTCGCGATGGCCCTCGTGCACGAGCCGCGCGTGCTGTTCCTCGACGAGCCGACCACCGGCCTCGACCCCGCCAGCCGCTCGGCGATCTGGAACGAGGTGCGCGCGCTCAACGACGAGGGCACGACGGTCTTCCTCACCACCCAGTACCTGGAGGAGGCCGACCAGCTCGCCGACCGCGTCGGGATCATCGACCAGGGCGGGATGGTGGCCGAGGACACGCCGGAGAACCTGAAGGCCGAGGTCGGGCGGCCCAGCCTCGAGGTGAGCGTGAGCGGCGACCGCGCCCGCGCCACGGAGGTGCTGGGACGCTTCGGCCCGGTCCGCGGGCAGAAGGACAGCCTCGCCGTGCCGCTCGAGGACCACTCGGGAGTGACCGACGTGGTGCGCGCTCTCGACGAGGCCGGGCTGATGGTCGACTCGCTCGAGGTCCGCCGGCCCACGCTGGACGACGTGTTCCTCGTGAAGACCGGCCACGCGCTCGACCCGGTCGACGCTGCCGCGGACGAGGACGAGGCCGCCGCGCCCGCGTGATCGCCGCCGACCTCCGCGCCACCGGCGCGCTCGCCCGCCGCTCGCTCAGCCAGACCTTCCGCTACCCGCGCTACCTCGCGCCGCTGGTCGTCTTCCCCTCGCTGTTCCTCGCGGTGAACGTGGGGGCCGCTGGGCGCTCCACCGCCCTGCCCGGCTTCCCCGACGTGCACGGCTTCCTCGACTTCGAGCTGGCCGCCGCGATGCTGCAGGCCTCGATGCTCACGGGCGTCAGCTCGGGGATGGCGCTCGGGATCGACATCGAGCGCGGCTTCATCGACCGCCTGATCGCGGCTCCGGTCTCGCGCCCGGTCGTGGTGACCGGGAGGCTGGCGGCCAACGCCGCGCTCGGGGTCTTCATCGGCACCTGGTTCCTGACGATCGGCCTGGTGTTCGGCGCGCACGTCGCGGGCGGGGTGATCGGCGTGCTCCAGGTGATGCTGCTGCTCGCGCTGGCGGCGCTCGCGTTCGGCGCGCTCGGCGCGGCGCTCGCCCTCTGGGCCGGCAACGCCGGGCTCGTGCAGGGGACGTTCCCGCTCGTGTTCGTGGTGCTGTTCGTCTCGACCGCGTTCTTCCCCCGTGCGCTGATGCAGGAGCCGGCGGCGTCGATCGCGGCGTGGAACCCCCTGAGCCTGATCGCGCACGGGTTGCGCGAGCCCGTGATCGACGGCGTCACGCTGGCATCGTTCGCGGAGGGGCTCGCCGGGGTGGGGATCATCGGCGCGATCAGCTCCGGCATGGCCGCCCTGGCCCTGCGCCACCGGCTGAGGGGCGCTTAGGTGAGCGAGTGGCGCGCCGACCTGGCCGTGGCGAGCGCCCTCGTGCGGCGGAACTTCAACGAGATCCTGCGCGTGCCCGGCGGAGCGGTGCCCGGGATCATCGCGCCGACGATCTTCCTGGTCGGCCTCACGAGCGTGTTCGGCGAGATCCAGCGGTTGCCCGGCTTCACTGCCGACGAGTTCATCTCGTTCCTCATCCCGATCACGCTGCTCCAGGCGGCCGCGTTCTCCGGAGCCGCGACCGGCGTCAACCTCGCGCGCGACATCGAGCTCGGCTGGTTCGACCGCATCCTCGTCTCGCGCGCCCCCCGCCCCGTGATCCTCGCCGGGCTGCTGGCGGCGGCGAGCCTGCGCTCGCTGCTCCCGATCGCCGTCGCGCTCGTGGTGGCGTTCTCGCTCGGCGCGGCGTTCCCGGGCGCCGCCGGGCTGCTCCTGGCCATCCTGATCGCGTGCGTGTTCGCGGGCATCGCGGCCGCGTGGGCGATGATCATCGCCATGCGCTTCCGCACGCAGTCGGCGGCGCCGCTCATGCAGGCCACCGGCTTCATGGCGGTCCTGTTCACGACCTCCTACGCCCCCGAGGACCTCCTCAGCGGCTGGTTCGGCGACATAGCGCACTACAACCCGATGACGAAGGTCGTGGAGGCCGTCCGGCAGGGCTTCGTCGGCGGACTCTCGTGGGCCGACACGTGGCCCGGACTGGTCGTGATCTCCGCGCTGGCGGCGCTGCTCGTGGCCTTCGCGCTGCGCGGCCTGCTGCGCATGGGCCACTGATCTCTGGCGCGGTTCGGCGCCAGGCAAATTCGATTGGTGGCATAAAACCCCCAGTTCGGGGATAATCACAAGGAGCCGGGCGTTCGGCAGGGGAAAGTTCGGACGCCCCGCGAGGGGAAGAACAAGGCTTGGACCAGATGAGGTGCATGCAGTGCGCCGCCGTGTCGTTCTCGGCGGCGGCTCGAACCATGGTCGAGCAGGGCTACCGCTGCGGGCAGTGCGGCGGGGAGCTGGTGCTCGTCCCCGTCGAGGCCCCCGTGGCCGTCGCCGTGGCCGGCGACGCGGACGACGGCGCGCACGAGCGCCGCTTCGAGCGCGAGTAGCCGCCCGCCCGCCCGCTAGGGCGTGAACTTGATGGTGATCACGT
>DASVPL010000065.1:0-3275 GCA_036382905.1 Thermoleophilaceae bacterium
AGACGGCTACAAGCCGTTCCCGATCGTCGAAGGCCGCTGGATCCACATGACCAACCAGGAGCGCTACGCCGACGGCACGCTCATCGACCCCGACAAGATCGACTCGTTCATGTTCGCGAGGGTCGGGAACGACTGGATCCCCGTCGGGGGCATGTACATGTACGGCAACCGGGCGGACCCGAACCCGCCGAACCCGACGGGCTGCCTGCTGATGTGGCATCGCCACGCGAGCTACGAGGGCTATGCGGCGACGGCGGCGTACACCTGGGACGACGTCACCATCTCGGAGAAGACCATGTGGATGGCGCACGTGTGGACCTACGGGAACCTCGACCCCTGGGGCCGCGACTTCGACGGGACCGAGCCGGCGAGCTGGTCGTGGCCGTCGTCGATGCTCCCGAACGGCTGCGACCGCAAGAACTTCTGCCCGACCCCCTGACGCGCTAGCCGGGGCGAGGATCGCGCGGCACCCCGCCAGCCGGGGCGAATGGCGTGCCGCGGCCGCTGGCCGGGGCGAAAATCGTGCGGCACGCCCTTAACGGGGCGTGGACCACTTCGACGACCTCGCCGGCGCGCTGCGCCGGCGCATGATCGAGCAGGCACGCGACGGCGCTGCCGCGGGCGGCGACCTCGCGGCCGACGCCCGGGCGCTGGTTGAGCGCGAGGCGGCCGCGCTTCCGCCGGCCGAACGCGAGGCGCTGGTGGCGCGCGTGATCATGCTCGCCACCGGCCTCGGTCCGCTCGACCCGCTGCTCGCCGACCCGGCCGTGGACGAGGTGATGGTGAACGGGCCGGGGGAGGTGTGGGTCGAGCGCGGCGGGCGCGTGGAGCCGACCGGCGTTGCGTTCGGGGACGAGGCGGAGCTGATGCACGCGATCGAGCGGATCCTGGCTCCGCTTGGCCGGCGGGTGGACGAGGCGTCGCCGCTGTGCGACGCGCGGCTGGCCGACGGGTCGCGCGTGAACGTGGTGATCCCGCCGCTCGCGCTCTCGGGCGCGTGCCTGACGATCCGGCGCTTCCGCCCGGCTGGCTTCTCGCTCGACGATCTCGTCGACAACGGAACGCTGCCCCGCGGGCTCGCGGAGTTCCTCGGTTCGTGCGTGCGCGCGCGGGCCGCGGTGCTCGTGAGCGGCGGCACCGGGTCGGGGAAGACGACGACGCTGGGTGCGCTGTCGGGTGCCGTCCCGGACGGGGAGCGGATCGTGACTATCGAGGACGCGGCCGAGCTGCGGCTGCGCCAGCGGCACGTGGTCCGGCTCGAGTCGCGGCCGGCGAACGTGGAGGGGAGGGGGGAGGTGACGATCCGCCAGCTCGTACGCAACGCCCTGAGGATGCGCCCGGACCGGATCGTGGTGGGCGAGGTGCGCGGGGCGGAGGCGCTCGACATGCTGATGGCGCTGAACACCGGGCACGAGGGATCGCTCACGACCGTGCACGCGAACTCGCCCGAGGACGCGCTGAGGCGGGTGGAGACGCTCGCGCTGATGGCTGGGCTCGGGCTACCGCACGCGGCGGTGCGCGAGCAGGTGGCGAGCGCGATCGACCTGGTGGTGCACCAGACGCGCTGCGCGGACGGCCGCCGGCGGATCGAGTGCGTGGCGGAGGTGGTGCGCGCAGCGGGCGGAGCCGGCACGCGCGAGCTCTACCGGCTGCGCGGCGACCGGCCGCTCTGGCGCCCGCCGGCCGCGGGCCGGCTGGCGGAGCGGCTGGGGCGGGCGGGCGGGGGGCCGGCGTCGCGCCCGCCGGACGGAGCGGCTTCGCCGGACGGAGCGGCTTCGCGCGCGCCGTGAGCACCGCCGCCGCGCTCGCCTTCGCCGCCGGCGCTCTCGGTCTTCTCGCCGCCGTCGATCTCGCGCGCGAGGTGGGCGATGCAGCCGGGCGGCGGGCGCCCGGCTTCGCGCGGGCCGCCGGCGGGCTCGTCGAGAGCGTCCTGCGCGCTGGGCGCGAGGGGCGCGACCCGGGCGCCGCCGAGCGCCGGCGGCTGCTCGTGACCGCGGGGGCGGTCGCCTTCGCGATCGGGCGGTTCGTCGCCGGGCCCGCGATCGGCGTGGCCGCCGCGGTCGCGGGGCCGGTCGCCATCGCCCGCGCGCTGCGCGCTGGCCGCGAGCGCTACCGCGCGGCCGCCGGAGCGGGTGCCGCCGCCCTCGCCGCGGCGCTCGCGGATGCCCTCGCGGGCGGCCACTCCGTGCGGGGTGCGATCGCGCTCGCCGCTCCGGCGATCGAGGGCCCGGCCGGTGCCGAGCTGCGGCGCGTGGCGAGCGAGCTCGAGCTGGGCGCCCGGACCGACGACGCGCTCGAGGCGTTGCGTGCCCGGGTGCGCTCGCACGGGATCGACGCCATCGTCGCGGCCCTGCTGCTCCAGCGCGCCTCGGGCGGAGACCTCGCCCGGCTCCTGCGCGACTGCGCCCGCTCGCTCGACGAGGAGGCCCGCGTGGAGGCCGACGCCCGCGCCGCCACCGCGCAGGCGCGCTTCACGGGGGTGATCGTGGTGCTGCTCCCGCTGGGAGGCGCGCTGCTGGCCGAGCTGGGCAGCCCAGGCTTCGCCGCGCGCATGGCCGGGTCGTTCCTCACGGCGTGGCTCGCTGGACTCGCCGTCGGGCTCCAGGTCGTGGCGGCGATCCTGATTCGCCGGCTGGGGAGGGTGCGGGCGTGAAGCCGGCGCCGCGCTCCCGCGGCCAGGCCGGGGACCCGCGGTGACGGCCTCCGCCGCCCTCGCCGGCCTCGCCGCGGCCGCAGGCGCCGTCGGCCTCGCGGAGCTCTCCGCTGGCCTGCGCCCGCGGGGCACGCGCCGATCCCCCGGCGACGGACCGGCCCTCCGGCGCGTGCTCGCCAGAGCGGGCGCTCGCCTTCGCGCCATCGCCGGCGCCCGCGCACCGGTCACGCTCGAGGCGCGGATCGCGGCCGCGGGCGCACCCGCCGGGCTGGGCCCGCGCGAGCTGATGGCCGCGAAGCTGGCCGGAGCGCTCGCCTCGGCACCGGTCGCCGCGCTCCTCGGCGCCGCCGCGCCCGGGCGGCTCGGGCCGCTGCTCGTCGTCGCGGCGCCGGTCGGCGGCTTCCTCGCCCCCGACTGGTGGCTCGCGCGTCGCGCGCGCGAGCGCGCGCGAGTGGTCCGACGCGACCTGCCCGCCCTCCTCGACCTCCTCCGCGTGTCGGTCGAGGCGGGGCTCGCGCCCCCGGCCGCGCTGCGGGCGGTCGCCGAGCGCGGCTCCGGTCCGCTCGCGGCGGAGTGGGCCACCGTGGCGCGCGAGGTCGCGCTCGGCGTGCCGCTCGCCACC
>DASVPL010000066.1:0-2020 GCA_036382905.1 Thermoleophilaceae bacterium
CGGCGCGCGCGCCGATGGGACATGGCTCGTGCTGCGCGACCGCGGCGAGGTCGCGACGGAGCTGGTCGCGGCCATCGAGGCGCGTGGCGGTCGCGCGTTGCTCGTGGACGACGACATCGCGAGCCCGGAGGTCGCCCGGACGCTGATCGCGAGCGCCGAGTCGCCGCTGCGCGGGGTCGTCCACCTCCGCGGGCTCGACTCGCCGGAGATGCCGGCCGGCGGCCTCGCCGAACTGCGCGACGCCACGCGGCGCGATTGCGGTGCGCTCCTGCACGTCGTGCAGGCGCTCGCCGCCGCCGAGAAGCCGCAGCCGCAGCTCTGGCTCGCCACGCGCGGGGTCCAGCCCGCGGGCGGCGCCGCCCCGGCGCCGCTGCACGCGCCGCTCTGGGGCCTCGGTCGCGTGGTCGCGCTCGAGCACTCCGAGCTGTGGGGCGGCATGGTCGACCTGGACCCGGCCGGCATGCCCGGCGAGGCGGCGCTGCTGCTCGACGAGATCCTCGCCTCCGACGGCGAGGATCAGGTCGCCCACCGCCGCGGCGAGCGCTACGCCGCGCGGCTCGTGCCCGGAGCGCTCGACGCCGGCCGCGGCGTGCTGCTCCGCCCGGACGCGAGCTACCTGGTCGCCGGCGGCCGCGGCGCGCTCGGCCTCAAGCTCGCCGCCTGGATGGCCGATCGCGGCGCGCGTCATCTGATCCTCACCGGCCGCGGCCCGGTGACGCGGGAAGCCGCCGCGGCGGTCGCGCGACTCGAGGAACGCGGCGTGAGCGTCGACTGCCCGCGCGCGGACGTGGCGGACCCGGACGCGATGGCCGCCGTGCTCGACGCCGTGGAGCCGCCGGTGCGCGGCGTCGTCCACGCGGCGGGCGTGTTCGAGCCGCGGCGGGCGGCCGACATGTCGCGGGCGGAGTTCGAGGAGGTCGCCGCGGCCAAGATCGAGGGCACCTGGGTGCTGCACGAGCTGACCCGCGCCACGGAGCTCGACTTCTTCGTGATGTTCTCGTCGGCCGCGTCCGTGTGGGGCTCGGCGCTCGCCGGCCACTACGTAGCCGGCAACCACTTCCAGGACGTCGCCGCGCACCACCGGCGCGGCCTCGGGCTTCCCGCCCTCGCGGTCAACTGGGGCTGGTGGGAGGGGAGCGACATGGTCCCGGAGGAGGCCAAGGCCTACTTCGGCGCGCTCGGTCTGGAGGTCGTGCCGGAGGACGCCGGCTTCGACGCGCTCGAGCGCCTGCTCGAGTCGAAGGCGGTCCAGCGGACGATCGCGCCCGTCGACTGGCGCACCTTCAAGGCAGCCTTCAGCGCGCGCCGGCGGCGGCCGCTGCTCGATCTGATCGAGGTCCCGGTGGAGCCGGGCGGCGCGGCCTCCGCGGAGGGGCTGGAGCTGATCCGGGCGCTCGAGCAGGCGCCCGCCAGGCGCAGAGGCGAGCTGATCGTCGATTTCCTCCAGCGCCTGGTCGGCGCGGCGCTCGGTCTCGACCGCCCGATGGACCCGCAGCTCGGCTTCTTCGACGCGGGCATGGACTCGATCACGGCCGTCGAGGTGAAGACGCGCATCGAGTCCAGCCTCGGGGTCGCCATCCCCGCCACCGCGGCGTTCGAGCACCCGAACATCGAAGCGCTCGCCACCTACCTGCTCGGCGACGTGCTCGAGCTGGCGGCGCCGGAGCCGGTCGAGGAGAAGCCGCCGGAGGCGAACGGCAACGGTCACGCGGAGCTCGACGGACTGTCCGAGGACGAGCTGCTCGACCTGCTCGAGAACCAGCTGGCGGGGGCGGAGCGGTGAGCGCGCCGGCGGAACGCCGCGAGGAGATCATCCGGCGGGCGCTCGTCGAGCTGGGCGAGGCGCGCGACCGGGTGGCCGAGCTCGAGCGGGCGCGCAAGGAGCCGATCGCCATCGTCGGCCTCGCCTGCCGCTTTCCCGGCGGCGCCGACACCCCCGAGCGCTACTGGGAGCTCCTGGCCGCCGGGCGCGACGCCGTCACCGAGGTCCCGCCCGAGCGCTGGTCGCTCGACGCCGTCT
>DASVPL010000067.1:0-2059 GCA_036382905.1 Thermoleophilaceae bacterium
TGCCGCTCGCCACCGCCCTCGACCGCTCCACGGCCCGTCTGCCGCTCCCGGAGGTGCGCGAGCTCGCCGCGGCCATCAACCGCGCCTCACGCCACGGCGCCCCGCTCGGCCGCACGCTCGCCGCCCAGGCGGCCGAGGCGCGCGCCGCGCGCCGGCGGCGGATCGAGGAGGAGGCCGCGCGCGCCGGTCCCAAGATCCAGCTCGTGATCGCGCTGCTGCTCGTGCCGTCCGTGCTCCTGCTGGTCGCGGCCGCGCTCGCGTCGGCCCTGCTCGGGGGAGGAGGGTCGCTGCCGGTCGGGCCCTGAGAACCCGCGCTCGTCAGACTGGCGCCGTGCTCAGCGCTCGTCAACTCCGCACGCGCTTCGGCCCCGGCGCCCGGGCGGGCGCCCCCTACGCGCTCGCCGCAGCGCTCGTCGCCGCCTCGTTCGGCGTGCTGGCCGAGCCGGTGTTCGGCGGGTTCGCCACGGTCGCCTTCTCCGCGATCGTCTTCGCCGGCAGCGCCCAGTTCGCCGCGCTGGCCGTGCTCGCCGACGGCGGCGGCGCCGGCACCGCGATCGTCGCCGGCATCCTCCTCAACGCCCGCTTCGTGACGATGGGCATCGCCTTCGGGCCCTCGACCACGGGCGGCTGGCTCGCCCGCGCGCTCCAGGGCCAGGCCGTCGTCGACGCCTCCTGGGCGCTCGCCAACCGCGGCGGTGGGCGCTTCGACCGCGACTTCCTGCTCGGCTCCACGGCGCTCGCCTATCCCGCATGGGTGCTGGGCACGCTCGTGGGGGTCCTGGTCGGCGACCGCCTCGGCAGCCCCCAGGAGCTCGGCCTCGACGCCCTCTTCCCGGCGTTCTTCCTGGGACTGCTCGTGGAGGAGATCCGCGACCGCGTCGCGACCGCGGTGGCGCTGCTGGGGGCCGTGATCGCCCTGGCGCTCACCCCGATCGCTCCGCCGGGCATCCCGATCCTGGCGGCCTCGCTGGCCGTGCTGATCGGAGCGTGGCGCCGGTGAACGCGGCTTGGACCACGATCGCCGGCCTCGCGGTCGCGACGTTCGCGATCAAGGCCTCCGGCCCTGTCGCGCTGGGGGGCCGCTCGCTCCCGGACTGGGGCCTGCGGCTGATCGCCCTGGTCGCGCCCGCCCTCCTCGGCGCGCTGGTGGTGGTCGAGACCTTCGGCCGCGGGAAGGAGCTCGTGATCGACGCGCGGGTGGCCGGGATGGTGGCCGCGGCCGCCGTGCTCGCGGCGCGCCGGTCGGTGCTCTGGGCGGTGGCGGCCGCGGCCGTGGTCACGGCGCTGGTCCGCGCCCTCGGCTGACAGGCCCCTGGGCGCAAACGCCCACCCAAGCACGCCGGATGCAATAAAGCACCCGGCCTCCGTGGGCCCGCCTCCCACCGTCCGACCCACCCCGTTTACCGCTCTACAGAGCGTAATCCGGTCTCCCGCGCCCACCGAGAGACGCGCGTTCGGCGGCTCTGTGGACAAAAGTGTTGCAATGTGGGGAGGAGTGGGTTACAGTGGCCCCGCCTTCATGGACCGGGGTGGCGGAGTTCCTCCCACTCGGCCACTCCGGTCCGAAGAACTTCCCCCGCCGCACGATGCAAAGGGTCCACCACGCACATGGCGTTCCGCGGGCACTTCGACTACTCGCTCGACGCGAAGAACAGGCTCAACGTCCCGGCAAAGTTCCGGGCAGCCTTCTCGTCCGGAGTGGTTCTCGCGAAGGGGCTCGAGCCCTGCGTGGCGGTCTGGGCGCCGGACACCTTCGAGCGCTGGACCGAGAGCTTCCTCTCGAACCTGAACCCCGTCAGCCCCGAGCGCCGCAAGCTCACGCGCTACTTCGCGGGCAGCTCCTTCGACGCGGAGCTCGACTCGGCCGGCCGCGTGACGCTCAACCAGGCGCTGCTGGAGCACGCCGGGATCCAGAAGGAGGTCGTGATCGTCGGGAACCTCGATCACATCGAGCTCTGGGATCGCGACCGCTGGAGCGAGGACCAGCAGGCCCTGAACGCGGAAGTCGCCGGAATCGCTGAGAGCCTTGGCCATCCTTCTTGACATGACACGCACCCAC
>DASVPL010000068.1:0-5902 GCA_036382905.1 Thermoleophilaceae bacterium
ACCGAGCCCGAGGTGCGGTCGGCGGCGGAGCTGAACGGATCCTTGATGTCGAAGGCGTCGAGGTTCGAGCCGTCGACGATGCTCGGGTCGCTGGCGACCGTCGGCAGCGCCGCGGTGGTCGCGCTCGGGGGAGCCGCGTCCACCTGCGGGGTCTCGGCGGGCTTGATCAGCACCGCCGGGATCGCGACGATCGCGGCCAGGAGCGCGACGGCCACCGGCCAGAGGCGCTTCTCGCGGAGGTCATGCCAGATGTCGAGCAGGAAAGTGGTCATGGGGTGGGGGCTGCTGCGGTCGGGGGAGTGGACTGCGAAGCGGGGTCGGCCGCGACGGTGCCACCGGCGCCGCCGGGAGCTGCCGCGGGGCCGGTCGGGCCGGCGCCGGCGGATACGCCACCCGCGGCCTTGGGGCTGAGGTAGACGGTCGAGGCGACGTCCGCCTCGAGCTCGCCGGTCTCGTCGACCGTGAAGCTGAAGCTGTCGATCGCGATCAGGCGGCCGCGGACCACGATCTGGTCGTTGACCACCCGGACGAAGCGCTTCATCCGGTGGAAGAAGTCGGCGAGGTCGAAGAAGTCGCCGCGAAGCTGGAACTGGAGGCCGACCGACGAGAGGCCGGGAGCCTGCTGGCCGCCCGCCGCGGGAGCACCGGGCGCAGCCGCGCCCGCGCCGCCGCCGGCCGCCGGGTCGCCGCCAGCTGCCTGGCCCTTCGCGTTCGCGTCGTTGACCGCGTTGCCCGCGCCCTGGGCGGTCTTGCCCATCGGGCTCTGAGCGCCGCTCCCGCCGGCCGCGGGGGTGCCGCCGCCGCCCGGGGGCGTCGAGGTCGGGGCCGCGCTGGCCGAGGCCGTGGCGGGGCTGACCTTGATCTCACGCATTTCGATGCCCGTGCCGCGCGCGGCCCGGTCGAGCTGCACCAGGAGGCTCGGCATGTCCACGGTCTCGGGGACGGCCTTGCCCATCCGGATGACGGTCTGGTAGTCGCTGGCGAAGCTGGCCTTGGCGGCGTTGAGCTGCCCGACCTGCGCCTGCGCGGTGTCGCGCTCGCCACGGGCCTTGGTCAGCTCCTCGGTCGCCTTGGCCGACTCGGCGCGCTTGGGCGCGAGGACCATGAACCAGTAGCCGAGCAGAACGACGATCGGCAGCAGGATCAGCACGATCTTGCGGTCACGCGGTGTCAGGCTCATGCTCCACCTCCGAGCGCCGCCGGGACCTTCTTCTCCGGGGTGGGTGTGGAGCCCGCCTGCGGCTTGAAGGTGACCTTGGCCTCCCACTTGTATGCAAGCTTCTTCTTGAGGGTCCCGCAGTCCTCACCGGTGCTGCCGCCGCCACCGGAGGAGGCGGCACCGCCCACGGCGCCGGGGTTGTCCGGCTTCTGGATGCTGGCGAGCTCGACGTCCTCGACCGCCGGCAGGTGCCGGAGCCGGACGAGCGTGACCGCGACCTGGGAGTGGCTCCCCGCGCAGCCGTTGAGCACGAGGCTGGGCTTGGGGCCGGCCGCGCCGCCCGAGGGGTCGGAGGGAGCCGCCGTCGCGCCGCCGCCACCGGGAGCCGGAGCGGGGGCGGCCGGGGCCGCGCTCTGGGAGCCGCCCTGACCGGGAGCGCCGCTCGCGGCCGCCGTGGCCGACATCAGCCACACGTCCTCGGGGAGCACGTGCGCGAGTCCGAGCGTGAGCCGCTCCCAGTCGATGCGACCGGTCGCGAGCTGCTTGACCGAGGAGACGCGCTGCTCCTTGACCGTGATGAAGTTGCCGTACGGGGTGAGCTCGGTGGCCTGCTTCTTGGCCTGAGCCGTCTCGGCCTCGGTCTTCGACTTCGCCTGCTTGCTGGAGTTGATGCCGTTCACCGTGAGCACGAAGAGGAGGACCATCACGCAGAGGGCGCCGAGCACGCCGATGACGGCGTACGAGCTGCCCGCCTGGCCGCCGGTGGGCGTCCGCGGACGGTGCTTCGCGGGGAGAAGGTTGACTGCGTTCATGCCACGGCCCCCAGCGCGAGACCCGCGGCGATGGTGTGCCGGGTCGGATCCTCGTCGGACGGAAGCTTGGCGGTCTGGAGACGGCCGAGCGGCTCGGCCACGGTGACCGGGACCTCGATGAGGCCGCTGAGCGAGTCGGCCAGGCCCTCACGGCGCGAGCCGGGGCCGGAGAGGACGATCTCGCCCACCCAGCGCGCCTCGGGCTGCGCCATGTAGAAGTCGATCGACAGGCGGATCTCCTCGGCGAGGGTGTTGGCGACCTGATCGTCGTCCTGGTCCCACTGGGCCGAGAGCGGCCGCGTGAAGAGGCAGGTCGTGCCGATCGCGATGGCGAGGTTGGTGACGCCGCCGAGGTGGCAGTAGACGCGCGCGGTCTCCTCGGTGGAGTCGGTCGGCACGGCGAGCGTGCGGACCAGCGCGAAGGCGTTCAGGTCGATCCCCTCGGGGCGCAGGCCGGCGTCGCGCACGGCCTCGACGATGCGGGAGATCATCGACTCGCGGGCGGCGACGACGACGACGCGGAGGCGCGGCGAGCCCTCGGGGCTCTGAACCTCGCCGATGATCTGGTAGTCGAGCACGACCTCGTCGAGCGGCATCGCGATGGCCTCGGCGGCCTGGAAGCGGACGGCGGCGGCGCGCTCGTGCTCCTCCTCCATCTTCGGGATGTCGAGCTGGCGGACGACGATCTGCTGGTTGGCGATGCCGAGGCGCACGCGGCGCGGTAGGCCGGTCTCCTTGAAGAAGTCGCGAAGGCCCTCGGTCAGCGCGTTGACGTCGGTGACCTCACCGTCGCTGATGACTCCCGGGGCGAGGTCGAAGCTCGCGGCGCGAGCGACGCCGTCGGCGGTGGCCTGAACGGCCGAGATGAAGCCGCCGTCGAGGTCGAGGCCTACGGTTCCGCGGTTGTTGTTCTTGCGCATCGAGAGTCCCATGAGGTTCCTTACAAGCGAGGTATCGACCGTTCGCTGACGGGCTTTAGAGGAAGTTCTTGACGTAGAGATCGACGAGCTCGGAGCCCGCCACGAGCGCCACCAACCCGCCCAGGGCGAGGAAGGGTGCGAACGGCACGCCGCGCTTGCGACCGGCGGCTCCGTACCTGGCGATGACCGCCACGCCGACGAGCGATCCGGTTAGGAAGCCGAGCACCAGAGCCGGCACCACGGACAGGCCGAGGAAGATCCCCATCACGCCCGCGAGCTTCACGTCGCCCATGCCCATGCCCTTCGGGTGGACGAGCGCGATCAGGAACATGAAGGTGAACGCGGCGGCTCCGCCGATCAGCGCCTCGACGAGGAAGTCCGAACGCACGACCGCGGTCGCGCCGATGCCGAAGACCGCCATCGGGACGACAATCTTGTTCGGGATGATCCGGTGCTCGAGGTCGATGCCCGCGACCGTGATCAGCATCGCCGCGAACGGCAGCTCGAGCACGAGGTCGGTGTCGAGGCCGTTGACCACCGCGATCAGGACGAACACCGCGCCGGTGACCAGCTCGATCAGCGGGTAGCGGGCGGAGATCTTGTCGCCGCAGCCGCGGCAGCGCCCACGCAGGAAGATCCACGAGAGGACCGGGATGTTGTCCCAGGGCTTGACCGCCGTGCCGCATGTGGTGCAGTGCGAGCCGGGCGTGACGAGCGACTCCCCGCGCGGCAGCCGGTAGGCCACCACGTTCAGGAACGAGCCGATCACCAGGCCGAGAGGGGCAGCGAGTGCGAAGTTCATGTGAGGGTCTAAGGAGGGGGAGGGTGATACTCGCCGGGGGGCGAGTGGAGGTACGGACCTGATCGGCGCGAGGCGCGCGCGGCTTGAGCGGGCCGTGAAAGGCGAGAGGCGGGCCCGGGGGCCCGCCTCTCGGAAACTGCCGGTTGAACCTTTCGGTTCTTACCAGGCGCCGCTGTTGGGGCAGCCGCCCTTGCCGGTCGGGGTGCAGGCGCGGACGCTGTCGCCCGTCGCGGTCTTCTGGATGGTGAAGGTGTGCGGCGTGGCGCCACCCGCCTTCGAGACGGCCGAGATCGTGTAGGTGCTGGAGGTGGAGGCGGTTACCTGCACCTGGCCAGCGCCAGTGCCGTACGAGAGGCCCGTGTTGGGCAGCTCGGCGGCCGTGTCACACGACACGTACGTCTGCTCGGTCGCGAAGCACGACTCGACCTGGGACACCAGGTTACGGGCGTTGGACTTCGCGTCCGCGTCCTGGCCCTTCTCCTGCTGGCCGAGGAAGGCCGGCAGAGCGATCGCGGCAAGGATGCCGATGATCAGGATTACGACGAGGAGCTCGATAAGCGTAAAACCGCTCTCCTCGTTGCGGAGCTTCCGCAGCATATGACTCTCCTTGAGTCCGAATTGCATTTACGCCAGCTCCGCGGATAGCCCCGGAGACTTTCGTCCCGTGGTAACCCGGCTTGCTCTTGGGTCTGAGCCTCACCCTCGAGCCCCGTGGCTTTGCGCCCCCGCCTCACGACGGGTTTGCCTTTCACACCGTGGCCTGGCTTCTGTAGCCGGTTATCGACTGCACCCCCCGGCGCCTTTAACTTCATTTGAGGTCGCCCCGCCCGTCATCCGTCCAGTGCGCTCCGGCGCCGCACCGTACGATCGGCGGATGCAGCTCCGTCGCGGCCTTCTCACATTCGCGCTGGTGCTCGTCGCGGTCAGCCTCGGGGCGGCCCTGGCGGCGCCCGACGAGGAGGGCGAGCCGGCCACGACAACGCCGCAGCGGACGCACTCGAGCACCCCGAACGCGAGCGTGGTGACGCTGCGTCACCCGGTCGAGGCCAGGGCGCCGGTGAGGCGGGTGCGCAGCGGCGCGCACGTGGTGCTGCGGGTCACGGCGGGCACGGCGGGCAGCGTGGAGATCCCGGGCCTCGGGCTGCTCGAGCCGGTCGCGCCCGGCTCCCCGGCGACCTTCGACCTGCTCGCCTCCCCCGGGCGCCACCAGGTCGTGCTGGTCACGGCGGGCGGTGAGCGGATCCCGCTCGGGACGCTCGCCGTCGGCGACTAACGGTCGCTACTCCGGCGGGTCGGTGGGCACCCGCGCGGTGGCCGGGTCGGGCCGCGCGATCAGCAGCCAGACGACCGGGGCCGCGAGCACGATCAGTACGAGCGCGGGCACGGCGGCCTGCGAGTACGAGCCGACGCCGGTGGCGCTCCACACCTCGGTCGCGAGCGTCTCGAAGCCGATCGGGCGCAGCAGCAGCGTGGCCGGCAGCTCCTTCATCGCCGAGAGGAACACGAGCGTCGCACCCGCGAGCAGTCCGGGCGCGATCAGGCGGGCGGTGATCGACGCGAACGCGCCGCGCGGCGTGCGCCCGAGCCCGCGGGCCGCCTCCTCGAGTCGCGGGTCGACGCGCAGCAGAGCACCGTGCGCGCCCGCCAGCGCCTGGGGAAAGAAGCGGACCACGTAGGCGATCACGAGCAGCGCGAGCGTCTGGTAGATCGGCGAGGCGTAGTTGGCGGCGAAAAAGACGAGCGACAGCGCGATCACGATGCCGGGCAGCGCGTTCGACGCGTACGAGGTGCGCTCGAGAGCGCGTGTCCAGCGCGCCGGATGGCGGACCACGAGCGCCGCGACCGGCAGGGCGGCAAGGATCGCGGCCCCGGCCGCGAGGCCCGACGCCAGCAGCGAGTTGCGCGCCGCGAGCCACATGGCGTCCACCACGTCGCCCTCCACCCCGCGCGTGACCCAGTAGACGAGCACCGCCACCGGCAGGACGAGTGCGGCTGCCACGACCGTCGCGCAGATCGCGAGCGCCGGCCAGCGCCAGCGGCCGAGCGCGACCGGGGTCGCCTCGCGCGGCGTGCCCCGTGAGGAGCTGGCCACGCGCGCGCGGCCGCGGGCCCGCGCCTCCAGCAGCAGTACGAGGATCGTGAGCGCCACGAGCAGCAGCCCGAGCACGGCCGCCGGCGTCCTGTCGAACAGCGAGCGGTACTGCTGGAA
>DASVPL010000069.1:0-1838 GCA_036382905.1 Thermoleophilaceae bacterium
TACCTCGAGCGCTGGTCGGTCTTCCTCGACCTGTCGATCCTGCTGAAGACGATCCCCGCGGTGATCAGGGCGAAGGGCGCCTGGTAGCCCGCTACGACGACGAGCTCTGGGAGCTCGTGCCGGAGGATCGCGGGCCGGCCCCGGACCACCTCGTGGAGCTCGTGCGCGGCCTGCCGCCCGCGCGCGACGCGCTCGACCTGGGCGCCGGCGACGGGCGCCTGTCTGGCGAGATCGCGGCCGAGCGCCTCGTGCTGGCGGACGTCTCGCGCGTCGCCCTCGAGCGGGCGGCGCGGCGCCATCCGGGCGCACGCACCGAGCCGCTCGCGCCGGACGAGCCGCTGCCGTTCGCCGACTCGGCGTTCGACCTCGTCGTCTGCGTGAACGTGCTTAACCACGTCCGGGACGTGCAGCTCTTCGTGTCCGAGGCGCGCCGCGTGCTGCGGCCCGGCGGGCGCCTGGCCGTGACCACCGCCGCGCACGGGCGCGCGACGGCGCTCGCGATCCTCGCCCGCGGCTTCGAGCGCCCGTTCGACCCGCTGTCGCCGCACCTGCGCTTCCTCACCGGCCGGTCCCTGGCGCGGCTGCTCGGCGACATGGGGTTCGAGGTCGAGAGCCTGCGCCGGCGGCGCGGCGACCTGCTGGCCGTCGCCCGGCGCTAGTCGCGGTCCTCGCGCAGCGCCTCGCGCACGCTCCGGAGGAGCGCGTCGGCCGTGAACGGCTTGTGGAGGAGTGCGCCCTCGTCCGCCCGCTCGCGCGGCAGGACCGCCTCGTCGGTGTAGCCGGACATGAACAGCACCGGCGGGCCGGACCCCTCGCCGCCGATCCGCTGGGCCAGCTCCTGGCCGGACATGCCGGGCATCACGACGTCGGAGAGGAGCAGCGCGACGCGGCTGCGGTGCTGCTCGTACAGGCGCAGCGCCTCCTCGCCGCCGCGCGCCTCGAGGCACTCGTACCCGCTGCCGGCGAGGATCCGGCAGGTCAGCCGGCGCACGGGGTCCTCGTCCTCGACGACCAGGACCGTCGCGCCGTCGGTCGGCGAGCTGTCCACGGCCACCACCTCCGGGGCGTCGGACTCGCGCGGCGCGGCCTGCGGGAGGTAGACGCGCAGGGTGGTGCCGCGACCCGGCTCGGAGTCGATCTCGGCGTGCCCGCCGGCCTGCGTCACGGTGCCGTAGACGGTCGCGAGCCCGAGCCCCGTGCCGGCGCCCTTGGGCTTGGTCGTGAAGAACGGCTCGAACGCGCGCGCCGCCACCTCGGGCTCCATGCCCTCGCCCTCGTCGGAGACGGCAAGGAGCACCTCCTCCCCGAGCCGGGTCTCGACCCGGATCGTGCCGCCGCGCGGCATCGCGTCGCGCGCGTTGACGACCAGGTTCAGCACGACCTGCTCGAGCTGCGACGAGTCGGCCTCGACCAGACAGGGCTCGTCGGCCAGCTCCGTGACGAGCTCGACGCGCTCGCCGAGCGTCCGCCCGAGCAGCCGCTGCATGTCGCGCACGACGTCGTTCAGGTCGAGCACCACCGGCCGGATGGTCTCGCGGCGGCTGAAGACCAGCAGCTGGTGGGTCAGCTCCGAGGCGCGCTCGGCGGCGTGGCGGATCTCCTCGAGGTCGGCCCGGACCTCGCTGTCCTCGGGCAGCCGCTCGCGGACGAAGTAGGCGTAGTTGAGGATCACCGCGAGCAGGTTGTTGAAGTCGTGGGCCACCCCGCCGGCGAGCTGCCCGACCGTCTCGAGCCGCTGCGACTGCTGCAGGCGGTTCTCGAGCCGCTCGCGCTCGGTCCGCGCGACGTGGTGCTCGGTCATGTCGGCGACCATCGACACCGCGCCCAGGTAGCGCCCG
>DASVPL010000070.1:0-3077 GCA_036382905.1 Thermoleophilaceae bacterium
GGGCTCGGTCGCCGCGCGCCGCTCGACGCGACGCTCGGCGACGCGGGCAGCTTCGCCAGCTACCTGTGGCAGTTCTACCTGCCCAAGCTCTCGTTCCAGGACCAGTTCCCCGGTCTCGGCGAGCGGCCGCTCTGGAACGTCTGGCACAAGACCTCGTGGGGTGCGTTCGGGCAGCTCGAGGTCACGCTGCCGGACGCGGCGTACGTGATCCTCGCGGTGGTGACCGTCGCCGTGGCTGCGGCCGCCGTGGCGGCGGTCGTTCGCCGGCGGGTCCGGCCCGATCGAATGGCGGCGGCGTTCCTCGGGCTCTTCGCGGTGGTGCTGCTCCTCGGCCTGCACTGGGTCGAGTTCCGCTCGCTCGGCCGGATCGAGGGAACCACGAACCAGGGTCGCTACCTGCTCCCGCTGATGCCGATCGTCGCCGTCGCCGTCGCCGCGGGGCTGACGAACCTACCGTCGCGGCTGCGCGCCGCCGGCGCCGGCCTGGTCCTCGCGGGGATGTTCGCGCTTCAGCTCCTCTCGCTCGCCGTCGTGGCGGGGCGCTTCTATGCGTAGCGGCGTCGCCGCACTGGCCGCCGGCTGCGCCATCGCCCTCGCGGTCCTGGCGGTCGTGGCAGCCGGCGACCGGCGCGAGCGCTCGTTCGGCCCGAACGTGCGCGCCGAGCGCGTGCTCGCGGTGGCCACGCCCGCGCGGGAGATCTGCCAGAGCGACGTCGGCGTGGCCGCGGACTTCGACACCGTCGAGCTCCTGCTCGGCACGTACGGCCGCCCCGGCCCGCCGCTCGCGGTGAGGGTCCGCGACACGCGCAGCGGCGGGCAGCTCGCGGCGGGCACGCTCCCCGCCGGGGCGGCCGACAACCGCGCGGCGCGTGTGCGCGTGGAGCCCGAGGTGGAGCGCGGCGGCAGCGTCGATGTCTGCGTGCGAACAGCGGCGCGCCGCGTTGCGCTGTACGGCGGTGCGGACAGCGACGTCATCACCGAGGCCCGCGCGGGCGGGCGGCGCGTGGACGGCGATCTGTGGATCGCATTCGGCCGCAGCGAGCCGCGCAGCGCGCTCGCGCTCCTGCCCGACATGCTCCGGCGAGCCTCGGTGTTCCGCCCCGAGCCGGTCGGCCCGTGGGCGTTCTGGGTGCTGCTCGCGGGGGTCGTGGCCGGGGTCCCGCTGCTGCTCGCCGGGGCCCTTCGGAGGGCCGCCGGCGGAACCGCTGCCAAACGGGCGAATTCGCGCTAGGCTGGCCCGAGCCCAGGCAGGGTGAGAGGGAGCAGCCAAGGATTCGGTTTCTCCACCCCCCACTCAGGGGATAGGGGGGTTCAGCCGCAAGAAGCGGCTGGGGGGACAGCCGGTGGTGCGGCGACCTCTGGAATTCCGGACTAGCGACCGGGGGGACTGTGAGGCATGAGTGAGGGGCAACTGGCGGATGCGCCAGCGATCGATGTGACGGAGCCGACGGCTCCGCCGCTGACGGGGAAGCGGCGCTTCGTGCACGACGCGCGGACCCGCGCAGGCGGTGGCATGACCTCGCCGCTGCGCATCCCGGCGGTGCGGCGCGCGACGACCGACGTCCGCGCGCTCGAGGCCGAGGCACGCAGCACCTCCACGCCGATTCGCGAGGGCGATCGCGCCGCCGAGACCCTCGATCGCGACGCGCTTCACCGGCGCGCCCTGGCGGTCGCCGACATGTTCTCCGCCGCGGCGGTCCTGCTCGGCGCCGTCCTCATCGGCGGTGGCACGCCCCGATTCGGCCTCGTGGCGATCCTGCCGGTCGTCGTGCTGATCAGCAAGGTCGTCGGCCTCTACGACCGCGACGAGCACGTCCTCCACAAGACGACCCTCGACGAGACGCCCAAGCTCTTCCACGTCGCCCTCACCTTCGCGTTCCTCGCGTTTCTAGCGGACGACCTGCTCGCGACCCACGGCTTCGACAAGCCGGAGATCCTCTTCACGCTCGGCGCGCTCGTGATCCTGCTCGGCGCCAACCGCTCGCTCGCGCGTCGCCTCGCGCTCCGCGCCGCCACCGCCGAGCGGATCCTCGTGCTCGGCAGCGCGGTCGAGTGCCGCCGGATCGAGGAGAAGCTCGACACGGTCTCCCCGGTGAAGGCCGAGATCGTCGGGCGCGTCCCGGTGTCGCACGAGCCGCGCTCGGAGCGCGGCGACGAGGTCCTCGGCATGCTCCCCGAGCTCGACTTCGTCCTGCGCCGCGAGCGGATCGACCGCGTCGTGATCTGCCCGCACGGCGACAGCTCGACCGACATGCTCGACACGATCCGCACCGTCAAGGGCCTGGGCGTGAAGGTCAGCGTGATGCCTCGCCTGTTCGAGGTGGTCGGCTCGTCGGTCGAGTTCGACGAGCTCGGCGGGATGACGCTGCTGGGCATCCGCCGCTACGAGCTGACGAAGTCCTCGGCCTTCCTGAAGCGCGCGCTCGACGTGGCGGGGGCCTCCGTCGGCCTCGTGCTGCTGGCGCCGTTCTTCATCACGATGGCGATCGCGATCAAGGTCGGCTCGCCGGGACACGTGTTCTTCCGCCAGCGCCGCGTCGGCCGCGGCGGCACCGCGTTCGACATGTTCAAGTTCCGCACGATGTACGCCGGCGCCGACCGCGCGAAGGCGGACCTGCTCGACCTCAACGAGGCCGACGGCTTCTTCAAGATCGCGGACGACCCCCGCGTGACGGGGATCGGCCGCATTCTGCGGCGCAGCTCGCTCGACGAGCTTCCCCAGCTCATCAACGTGCTGCGCGGCGAGATGAGCCTGGTCGGCCCGCGTCCGCTGGTCTACGAGGAGGACGCTCGGATCGAGGGCTTCTCGCGGCGCCGGCTCGACGTGACTCCGGGCATGACGGGCGCCTGGCAGGTGCTCGGCAGCTCGCGGGTCCCGATGCGGGACATGATCACGATCGACTACCTCTATCGCGCGAACTGGTCGCTCTGGCTCGACCTCAAGATCCTGCTGAGGACCGTTCCCCACGTGGTGCGCCGACGCGGTATGTGACACTGAGGGGCATGAGCCCCAAGGTCGAGAAGTCAGATCAGGAGTGGCGTGAGCAGCTCACGCCGGAGCAGTACGAGGTGCTTCG
>DASVPL010000071.1:0-18861 GCA_036382905.1 Thermoleophilaceae bacterium
GATCTCCGCCACGCGCGCGTCTACGTGAGCGTGCTGGGCAGCGAGGTCGAACGTGAGGCGGCCCTCGATGGGCTGACCTCGGCGCGCGGCTTCCTCCAGTCGCAGGTCGGCACCGAGCTGCGCATGAAGCGCACGCCGACACTGGAGTTCGTGAACGACCCGTCGATAGAGCACGGGATGAAGATGGAGCGACTGATCTCGGAAGTGACGGACGAGGGATGAGCGACGACCGCACCCAGGTGCTCGACGAGCTGCGCGCGGCGGACAAGCTCCTCCTGACGACCCACGAGAACCCCGACGGCGACGCGCTCGGCTCCCTGCGCGCCACGCAGATCGTGATGGAGGCGCTCGGCAAGGACTCCGAGATGTTCATGGCGGCGGACAACTTCCCGCTGCCGCACGAGTACCGCCACATGCCGTTCGACGATGTCCTGAACGAGCCCCCGGCCGACCTCTCCGAGCGGCTGGTCGTGTTCCTCGACTGCGGCAACATCGACCGCATGCCGATCGACCTCACCGGCGGGGTGCGGATCGTCAACATCGACCACCACCACGACAACACGCGCTTCGGCGACGTGAACTACGTGGTCGCCGACGCGTCGTGCACGGCTCAGATCGTCCACGACCTCGCCCGCGAGCTCGGGGTGACGATCGACAAGCCGCTCGCCGAGGCGCTCTACATCGCGCTCGTCACCGACACCGGCAAGTTCATGTTCGAGAACACAACTCCCGCCGCACACCAGATGGCTGCGGACCTGATCGCCGCCGGCGTGCAGCCCCAGGAGGTCCACCAGCGCCTCTACGAGGGCCTGCCGTTCAGCCGGATCCAGCTCCTCGCGCGCGCGCTGGCCGCGGTGCAGCGCTTCGACGACGGCTCGATCACGCTCACCCACCTGACGATCGACGACTTCAACCACTCGGGGGCGAAGGAGTCCGACTCCGAGGGCATCGTCGACCACATGCGCCAGGTCGAGGGCACGCTGGTCGCCGCGCTGGTGCGCGAGCTGCTCGAGGACAACGGCCGCCGCAAGGTCTCGCTGCGCGCCACCAACGGCCGCGTGGACGTCTCGAAGATCGCGCGGGGGTTCGGCGGCGGCGGTCATCGCCAGGCGGCCGGCTTCACGACCGACGTCGAGCTGCCCGAGATGATCGAGCGGCTGCGGACCGAGGTCAACGCGCAGCTCTGAACGGCGTCGTCCTCTTCGCGAAGCCCGCGGGCGTGACCTCGCACGACGTGGTCGCCCAGGTGCGCAGGTCGCTCGGATGCAAGGCCGGGCACGCCGGCACGCTCGATCCGTTCGCCACCGGCCTGCTGCTCGTGCTGGTGGGCCGCGCGACCCGCGTGCAGCGGTTCCTGATGGCGCTGCCGAAGACCTATCGCGTCACCGCCCGGCTCGGCTGGACCTCCGACACAGGGGACCGCGACGGCGCGCTCGCTCATACTGGTCGCGTGCCCGAGACCCTCTCGATCCCGGTCGGCGAGATCCTCCAGCGCCCGCCCGCGTACTCCGCCGTGAAGGTCGGGGGCGAGCGGCTCTACGCGCGCGCCCGCCGCGGCGACCCGGTCGAGGGCGAGCCGCGCCCCGTCACCGTGCACCGCGCCGAGCTGCTCTGGCACGAGGGCGAGCGGGCCGGCTTCGAGATCGAATGCTCGTCCGGGACCTATGTCCGCCAGCTCGTGACCGGGCTCGGCGACGCCTACTGCGAGGAGCTCGAGCGCACCGCGATCGGCGGGTTCCGGCTCGAGGACGCCGACCCCGAGCGGGTGGTGCCGCTCGAGGAGGCGCTGGGGTTCATGCCCGAGGCGCCGCTCGGCGAGGAGGACGCGGCGAAGGTGTCCCACGGGGTGGGGGTGTCCCACGGGGTGGGGGTGTCCGCGCCCGCGGACGGCTCCGCCGGCCCCGCCTCCTCCACCGAGGCCGTCCGCCTGACCCACGGCGGCCGCCTCCTCGCCATCGGCCGTCCCGAGGGGGACCTGCTCAAGCCGTTCGTGGTGTTCCCCGAATGAAGGTCACCTCGCTCCCGGACGCCGGCCGGCGCCCCGACGGGCCACGGCGCGTGGCCGTTGGCACCTTCGACGGGGTCCACCTCGGTCACCGCGCCGTGATCGAGGGCTGCGACACCGTGCTCACGTTCGACCCGCACCCGCTCGCGGTGATCGCGCCGCACGCGCTGCCGAAGTTGCTCGACTCGTTCCCGATCAAGCGCGACCTGATCGCCGGCCTCGGGGTGGAGGAGCTAGTCGTCATCCCGTTCGACGCCGAGTTCGCCACCCGCAGCGCCGAGGACTTCATCGACAACGAGCTGGTCGAGCGGCTCGGCGCGGAGGTCGTCTGCGTCGGGGAGAACTTCCGCTTCGGCAAGGGCGCACGCGGGGACGCGGCGATGCTCGACGCGCATCCGGCCTTCGAGACGCGCGTCGTCCCGATGGTCGAGGCCGCGGGGGAGACCGTGTCCTCGACCCACATCCGCGGGCTCGTGCTCGCTGGCGAGGTTGCCCGCGCCGCCGAGTTCCTCGGAGCGCCGTTCATGATGGAGGGCGAGGTCGTGCACGGTGACAAGCGCGGTCGCGAGCTGGGGATGCCGACCGCCAACCTGGTGCCGGACCCGCGGCTCGCCGTGCCCGGCCATGGGGTCTACGCCGCGTGGGCCCACGGGTACCCGGCGGCCGTCAACGTCGGCATCCGCCCGACCTTCGACACCGGCCGCGGCCTGCTGATCGAGGCATACCTCCTCGACTTCGACGGCGACCTCTACGGGCAGACGCTGCGCATCGCGTTCGCGGAGCGCCTGCGCGGCGAGAAGCGCTTCGACTCGGTCGACGGGCTGGTCGAGCAGATGCAGCGGGACGTCGAGCACGTCCGTCGCGCTGCTAACTTTGCGCGCCGATGAGCCTGACCATCGACGCCAAGCGCGAGATCATCCAGAAGCACGGCAAGACCGAGGCCGACACCGGGTCGCCCGAGGTCCAGATCGCCCTGCTCAGCGCGCGAATCAGCCATCTCACCGAGCACCTGCGCGAGCACAAGCACGACCACCACTCGCGCCGCGGCCTGCTGATGCTCGTGGGCCAGCGCCGGCGTCTCCTGAACTACCTCCAGCGCAAGGACCTCGACAGGTACCGCGCGCTCATCGCCGAGCTCGGCCTCAGGCGATGATCGAGGCGGGCACGCCCGCCCCGGATTTCGCGCTGCCCGACCAGGACGGCAACGAGGTCACGCTCGAGTCGCTGCGCGGCAGGCGCGTCGTGCTCGTCTTCTACCCGGCCGACTTCAGCCCGGTCTGCACCGACCAGCTCAACGTGTACCAGGAGGTGCTCGGCGAGCTGAAGGAGCGGGGCGCCGAGCTGTACGGCGTCTCGGTCGACTCGAACTGGTGCCACAGGGCGTTCCGCGAGCACCTCGGCGTGGAGATCCCGCTGCTGGCGGACTTCCATCCGAAGGCAGCTGTGTCGCAGGCGTACGGCGTGTACGCCGAGAAGTACGGCGTGTCGCTGCGAGCGCTCGTGATGATCGGTCCCGACGGCACCGTCGAGTGGACGCACGTCTCGCCGTCGCCGCTGGAGATCCCGGGCGCGAACCTGATCTTCGACGCCCTCGAGGCCCACGCCGCCGCCTGACCTGACGTCGGCCGGGCCGCCGCCGCCCGGCCCCGAGGACCACATCCGCGGCGACGGTCCCCTCGTCGTCGAGTACGGCGACTACCAGTGCCCCTACTGCGCGCAGGCCGATGCGCTGCTCGCCGAGCTACCCGTCCGGCGCGTCTTCCGCCACTTCCCGGTCGTCTCGAAGCACCCGCGGGCGCGCGTGCTGGCCGCCGCCGCCGAGGCCGCCGGGATCCAGGGCGCCTTCTGGGAGTTTCACGACTCGCTCTACGCCGATCAGGGCCGCCTCGACGACCCGCACCTCTGGAGCCGGGTGGAGAGCCTCGGTCTGGACCTCGACCGCTTCGAGGCCGACCGCCGCGCCGAGGCCGTGGCCGAGCGCGTCGGGCGCGACTTCAAGTCGGCGATCCGCGCGGGCGTGACCACCACGCCGACGCTGTTCGTGGACGGCGTCGCCCACCCCGGCGTGCCCGACCCGGAGCTGCTGGCGCGGCTCCGCGGCTAGCGCAAGCTTCGCGGGCTGGCGACGAATGCCGAGCTGACGCAAGCGGCGTTACTCGCGCCGGTGTGTGAGCGGATTGGGCGCCGTGCCAGTGGCATCGGCGTGCAGGGTCTCCGGTGCCACATCCGCCCCGTTCGGCCAGACGATCGTGCCGAGTCCCTCGTCGAGTTCGACCCGAGCGAAGTACTCGGGATCCTCTAGTGGTGCGAAGACCCCATGCCAGCTCCAATGAGACGCGTCGATCACGCCCTCGGCGCCGTCGTCGAACGCGAGGCGGAGGCGGTGGTTTCCGACCAGTTCGACGGCCGTCACGTGTCGTAGGGCTTCAGGCACTCGGACCATTTTAAGCAAGCGGGTCGATGCGCACGAGCGGCTGCCCGCGCCTCGCGCGCTCCCAGTTGTGGAGCAGTTCACGACGCCGTAGGCGTCCCCAGTCGCGGACCATCCGCATGGCGCGTGGCGGAAGCTCGCCGGCGAGGGGGCGGAGATCATCAATCGCGAACGTCGCCCACACACCTGCGTACGAAGCGTGAAAGTGCGGCACGCCGTGTTCCTCGCCGAAGTACATCGCTATGACGATTCCGTAGAACTCGCAGATTCGCGGCATCCCTCGGTACAGCCACGGGACCGCGTTTCTCCGCCCCCGCCGCCTCCGCACCCACTGCTAGCCTCTCCCGAACTTCATTTCGAAGCGATTAGGCAATGAGCCGCCAACCGGAGGCGGCGAGAGAGGAATCCTCATGAATCAGGACGTAACCCGGGTCTCCGTAGAGATCGGCGGGACCGAACTTTCGTTCGAGACCGGGAAGCTCGCCAAGCAGGCGAGCGGGTCCGTAGTAGTCCAGGCCGGCGACACCATGGTGCTCGGCACCGCCACCGCCGGCAACGAGCGCGATGTCGACTTTCTGCCGCTGACGGTGGACGTCGAGGAGCGCATGTACGCCGCGGGCAAGATCCCCGGCAGCTTCTTCAAGCGCGAGGGCCGTGCCGGCGAGAAGGGCACCCTCACCGCGCGCATGATCGACCGCCCGCTGCGCCCGCTCTTCCCGAAGGGCTGGCACCGCGAGACGCAGCTCGTCTCGATCCCGATGTCGGTGGACCACGTCCACCCCTACGACATCCTCGCGATGAACGGCGCGAGCGCCGCTCTGATCATCTCCGACATCCCCTTCGACACCCCCGTCGGCGCCGTCCGCATCGGCCAGGACGAGGAGGGTGGGTTCATCGTGAACCCGGACGAGGAGTGGCTGCTCGAGACGCCGCTCGACCTCATCGTCGCCGGCACCGAGGAGGCCATCCTCATGGTGGAGGCCGGCGCCAAGGAGGTCTCCGAGGCCGTCATCCTCGACGCGCTCGACATCGCCCACGGCGAGATCAAGAAGCTCTGCGCCCTCCAGCGCGAACTCCAGCAGAAGGTCGGCAAGGAGAAGATCGTCCTCGAGGCCCCCAAGGTCGACGAGTCTGTCCTCAGCCAGCTCAAGGACCAGTTCGGCGCGAAGCTCGACGAGGCCACCCAGGTCACGGACAAGCTCGAGCGCCAGGACGCGACCAAGGCCGTCGAGACCGAGGCCGTCGAGGCGCTCGCGGGCGACCCCGACGCGGAGGACCACGCCCAGAAGCGCGCCGCCGCCCAGCTCGCGTTCGACAAGCTCGAGAAGGAAGTGATCCGCAGGCGGATCGCCGTCGACAAGAAGCGCCCCGACGGGCGTTCGGCGGAGGAGATCCGCGACATCTGGATCGAGGTGGGCGTCTCGCCGCGTGCGCACGGCTCGGCCGTCTTCACCCGCGGTCAGACCCAGGCGTTCAGCGTCGCGGCCCTCGGCACCACGCGCGAGGAGATGCGGCTCGACACGCTCGGCCTCGAGACCACGAAGCACTACTTCCACCACTACAACTTCCCGCCGTTCTCGGTGGGCGAGGCCGGCTTCATGCGCGGTCCGAAGCGCCGCGACATCGGCCACGGCGCGCTCGCTGAGCGGGCGCTCGTGCCGGTCGTCCCGAGCACGGAGGACTTCCCGTACACGATCCGCGTGGTCTCGGACATCCTCGAGTCGAACGGCTCGTCGTCGATGGCCTCGGTCTGCGGCTCGAGCCTCTCGCTGATGCAGGCGGGCGTGCCCCTCAAGGCGCCGGTCGCCGGTATCGCGATGGGCCTGATCAAGGAGGGCGACGACTACGTCGTGCTCTCCGACATCGCGGGCGTGGAGGACCACCTCGGCGACATGGACTTCAAGGTCGCCGGCACCGAGCAGGGCATCACCGCCCTTCAGATGGACATCAAGATCACGGGCGTCACGTTCGAGATCCTGAGCGATGCGCTCGCGCAGGCCAAGCAGGGCCGCACGCACATCCTCGGCAAGATGAACGACGTCATCTCGGAGCCCAGCTCCGAGCTCTCCCCGCACGCGCCGCGGATCACCTCGATCCAGATCGACACCGACAAGATCGGGATGGTCATCGGCAAGGGCGGCGAGACGATCCGCGCGCTGTCGGAGGAGTTCGACGCGCAGATCGACATGCAGGACGACGGCATGGTCCTCGTCTACGCCTCGAACGGCGAGCAGGGCGACGCCCTCGTCGAGCGGATCCGCTCGATGACCAAGGACGTCGAGGTCGGCGACGAGTTCACCGGCAAGGTCGTGAAGACGACCACGTTCGGCGCGTTCGTCGAGCTCTCGAAGGGCACCGACGGCCTGCTGCACATCTCGAACCTGAAGCCGGGTGAGCGCGTCGAGTCCGTCGAGGACGTGGTCAACCGCGGCGACGAGGTGAGCGTCAAGGTGGTCGAGGTCGACCGCGAGCGCGGCCGCATCGGTCTGCGGATGGCGGACGACCCAGACGTTGCCGGCAAGTCGCCCGAGGAGCTGGCCAACGTCGGCACCGGTGGTGGCGGCGGAGGCGGCGGAGGCGGGCGTGACCGCGATCGCGGCGGGCGCGGCGGCGGCGACCGCGGTGGCCGTGGTGGTGGCCGCGGGCGCGACGGCGACCGTGGCGGCCGGGGTAGCCGCGGCGGCGACCGTGGCGAGCGCGGCGGCGGCGACCGTCCCAACTACGCGCGCGACGAGCGCTAGAGCACTGACCACCACCGACGGTCACAGCCTCACTCGGCTCGACTCGGGAGTCCGGGTCGTGTCCGAGCGGCTGCCGTCGGTGCGGTCGATCGCGCTCGGCCTCTTCGTCGGCACGGGCTCGAGGAACGAGACCCCCGAGCAGGGCGGGATCTCGCACTTCCTCGAGCACTTGCTGTTCAAGGGGACCGACCGGTTCAGCTCGATCGAGATCGACCAGACGTTCGACGGCATGGGTGCCGAGGCCAACGCCGGCACCGGCAAGGAGACCACCTCGGTCTACTCGCGCTTCCTCGACCAGCACCTCGAGCGCGCGTACGACGTGCTTGCGGACATGGTCCTGCGGCCGGCGTACCCGGACATCGACTCCGAGCGCCAGGTGGTGATCGAGGAGATCGCGATGTACGAGGACGAGCCGGCGGACAAGGTCCACGACGTGCTGGCGCAGGCGCTGTTCGGCGACCATCCGCTCGGGCGCCCGATCATCGGCACCGCCGACGTGATCGCGAACGTGCCGGTGCCCGACATCGCGAGCTACCACGACAGCCGCTACGTCGGCCCGAACCTCGTGGTCTCCGCCGCGGGGAACGTGGACCACGGCCGCCTGGTCGAGCTCACCGAGCGCTTCTTCACGGCGCCCACGGGCGACGCCGACGGCCCCACCGCCGCACCCGCCAGCTGCCCGCCCCGCGCCGCCTTCCACGAGAAGACGACCGAGCAGTACCACCTCTGCCTGGGCGGCCCCGGCATCGCGCGCCACGACGATCGCCGCTTCGCCCTGCGCGTGCTCGACGCGATCCTCGGCGGGTCGTCCTCGTCGCGACTGTTCCAGGAGGTGCGCGAGAAGCGCGGCCTCGCCTACTCGGTCTACTCGTACGCGAGCCACTTCGCCGACGCGGGCCAGGTCGGCGTCTATGTCGGCACCCGCCCGGACAACGTGCGTGAGGCGATGGACGTGATCGGCACCGAGCTGCGCCGGATCGTGGAGGAGCCCGTGGCGGGCGACGAGCTCGAGCGCGCGAAGGAGAACGTGACGGGCCGGATGGTGCTCTCGTTCGAGTCCACGCTCACGCGCATGAACCGCCTCGGCGGCTCCGTGCTGATGGA
Organism: Thermoleophilaceae bacterium; assembly: GCA_036382905.1. GTDB lineage: Bacteria > Actinomycetota > Thermoleophilia > Solirubrobacterales > Thermoleophilaceae > AC-37. The sequence continues at coordinate 8,282 of DASVPL010000071.1, forward strand.
CGTGCCGCTGCTCTCGCTCGACGAGATGATCGCCGCGGTGGACGCCGTCGACCTCGACGCCGTGTCGGAGCTCTCACGCGAGCTGTTCGCGCCCGAAAAGCTGTCGGCGGCCGGAGTGGGGGGGAGCGAGGACGCGTTCCGCGCGGCGCTCGAGCCGGTCAGCGGCGAGCTGGCGGCCGCTGCGTGATCAACGTCGCCGTGTCCGGTGCGGCCGGTCGGATGGGCCAGGCAGTGGTCGCGGCGGTCGAGGGCGCCGACGACATGGCGCTGGTGGGCAAGGCCGACCCGCTGTTCGAGCAGTCGCTCCAGGACGTGCTCGGCGACGCCGACGTGGTGGTCGACTTCACGACCCCCGACACCTGCCTCTCGAACGCGCGGCTGTGCCTGGAGGCGGGCGTGCACTGCGTGATGGGCACCACCGGCGCCGACTTCTCTCAGCTCGAGGGGGTCGGCAGCGCGAACCTGTTCGTGGCGCCGAACTTCGCGATCGGCGCGGTGCTGATGATGGAGGCCTCGAAGCTCGCGGCCAAGCACATGCCCGAGTGCGAGATCGTCGAGCTCCACCACGACCGCAAGCTCGACGCGCCCAGCGGCACCGCCGCCCGCACGGCGGAGCTGATCCGCGAGGCCGGCGGCAACGTGCACGAGCCGATCCACTCGATCCGCCTGCCGGGTCTCGTCGCCCACCAGGAGGTCGTCTTCGGCGGGCTGGGCCAGACGCTCTCCATCAGGCACGACTCGATCGCCCGCGAGTCGTTCATGCCCGGCGTCCTGCTGGCCGTGCGCAAGGTCGGCACCCTGGAGCGCTCGCCCACGTTCGGGCTCGAGACGCTGCTCTAGCGCGCGCGGCCACGCCCCCCTCCGTTGGAGCCGGAGCACGGGAGCCCGGCGTGCGGCGACCCTAAGCGGGCCGGGCCGGCGCCGTCAAGCGTGGGGCTGGCGGTTCTCGGCTTGCGCGCTTACCCTCGACACGTGCGCCTCGCTCTCGCCCTCGCGCTCCTTGGCGCGCTCGTACTCGCGCCCTCGGCACATGCCTACAAGCGGCTGAGCTACAAGTTCCCGTCGCGCACGATCACGTACTACGACGCGACCGGCTCGCGCTACAAGAACGAGGTCACCGCCGCTGCCGCCGCCTGGAACAAGAGCGGGGCCAGGGTCCACTGGGTGAAGGCCTCGAAGAGCCGCGCGCGGGTGCCGATCCGGGTCAACTCGAAGATCGGCGCCGCCGGGCTCGGCTGGTACTTCGGCAACGGGCGCGGGCTCATCGAGCTCCAGCCGACCCTCAAGAAGGGCCAGCTCACGAAGCGCGCCGGTGAGGGTGTCGCGACCCAGGTGATCGTCCACGAGATGGGCCACGTCATGGGCCTCGACCACGTGACGAACGTCTGCGCGATCATGCAGCCGTCGCTCGGCTCGGGCTGTCCCCAGCCGGCCGAGGTCTGGCGCTTCCGCTGCCGCCTGCTCGAGAAGGACGACATCCGCGGAGCCGTTGCCCTGTTCGGCGGGAAGATCGGAAAGATCGGGCCGGAGTACTGCGACCGGGTGGCCCCGCCGGCGGCGCCCTCCAACCTGGCGGTGGCGCCGAGCTCGGAGGAGGGGACCGCACAGGTCACCTGGACTACCCCGAAGGGGTCCGAGATCGAGTCCGTGCGCGTGATGCGCCGCCGCGACGTGTGCCCGACCGGGCCCGACGACCCTGCGGCTGATCTCGTCGGCCAGGAGACCGCGAATCCGGGCCAGGCGCAGTCGACGATCGACTACAGCGGGTTCCCGGCGAGCGGGCGCTACTGCTACTCGGTGCAGGCCTTCGGCGCGCTGCAGCGCCCGGGCAAGGTCGCCACGGTCCAGTACGACTACACCGGGCCCGTGGCCCCCGGAGCCAAGCCGTCGGCCGACTTCAACTGGCAGCCGGAGGACGGCGACGGCCAGACGATCGCCTTCTTCGACGGCTCGGAGCCGGCGGACGACGACGGTCAGATCGTCGCGTGGCGCTGGGACTTCGCCGACGGCCAGTCGTCGAGCGAGCGCAACCCGACGCACAGGTTCGCGCCCGGCAGCTACAGCGTGACGCTGACCGTGACCGACGATCAGGGGCGCACGGACTTCATCACCCGGACCGTCTCGGTGGAAGAGCCGATCGACGGCGGCGGCGAGCCCGAGGCTCCCTAGGCCGCGAGCTCCGACACGACCTCGCGGTACCCCTGATCGTAATGCGACTCGAGCCGCTCGGAGAGCGTTCGCATGAGCGCGAGCGCGGCCCGGTTGTCGGAGAGCATCGAGGCGCGGAAGCGGCGGATGCCGCGGTCGCGGGCCGCGTCGGCCAGCTCGTGGGCCAGCCGCTTGCCGAGGCCCTTGCCCTGGACATAGTCGGCCACGATGATCGCGGCCTCGGCGGCGCCGGGCTCGTCGGCCAGACGCACGAAGCGCCCGACGCCGACGATCGTTTCGAGGTCGTCGAGCGGGACCGCCACCACGGCGTAGTGGTCCTCGCCGTCGACCTCGGTGAGGTAGCGCAGCTCGCTCGAGGTCAGGCGCGGCTTGGGGGCGAGGAAGCGCCGGCGCATGCTCTCGTCGGAGAAACGGTCGCGGCTGTGCTCGAGCAACCGGCGGTCGGCCGGGCGGATGGGGCGGATGACCACCCGGGTGCCGTCTGCGAGCCTCACGACCATAGTTCGACCGTAGTCGAACTGCCGGTGGCGGTGTGAGTGCTTGGTCACGCCGGGCTACCCTTGGCGCGATGACAGGGACGTCATCAGGAGGAGGCCCATGCCGTTCTTGAAGCTTGCATTGGTGGGAGTGGTGATCCTCGCGGCGCCGCTCGTCCCCGGGCTCCCCGACCTCGACCCGGCCAAGCCGCCGCCGCCGCAACAGGCGCCGCCGGAGCAGCCGCCTCCGCCGCGATCGGAGTCCTCGGCCCCGCCGCCGTCGAAGGAGGCGCTGCGCGTGTGCAAGCGCATGGCGGCTCCATGGGGCAACGACCGGGCCTCCGGCAAGCCACGCGAGCCGTTCCGGAGCCCGGGGCGGCTCGCCACGTCGCTGCGGCCGGGGTGGACGGGCTGCCTGCGCTCCGGCACCTACAGTGAGTCCGAGGTGGTCGTGAAGCGCCGCAAGATCACGCTGCGCAGCTCGCCCGGCGAGCGCGCCACCTGGCGCGGGCGGATCGTGCTCCAGGGGAGGCGTCAGAAGCTCGTGGACCTGACGCTCGACGGCACCGACGGGCGCAAGTCGCTCCCGAACCCGACGGTGAACGCCCCCGAGGTGACGATCTCCGACAGCGACATCACAAACCGCAAGGGCATCTGCATCAACGTGCGGAGCTGGCGCGGCCCGCGGCCCGACGGCTTCGTGATCCAGCGCAACCGCATCCACGACTGCGGCCGGCGCCCGCCCACCAACCACGACCACGGCATCTACGTGGTCGACGCCGTCGGCGGGCTGATCCGCGACAACGTGATCTTCCGCAACGCCGACCGCGGCGTGCAGCTCTTCCCGAACGCCGAGCGCGTCACCGTCGTGCGCAACACGATCGACGGCAACGGAAGCGGCGTGATCTTCTCCAACGACAGCTCGAACAACCTCGTGCGCGACAACGTGATCTCGAACTCGGTGGAGCGCTGGAACGCGGAGAGCCACAAGCTGCGCGGCGCGGGCAACCGCTTCGAGTCGAACTGCCTGAAGCCCGGGAACGACGAGGAGGGCTACAACCAGAACGGCGGCGTGATGCTGCCGGCGATCGTGGCGCAGTCCGGGAACGTCGTGACCGACCACGAGCCCTACCGCGCCCGCTCGGACGGCGACTACACGCCCGCCGGCGACGCCTGCGGCAAGCGCGGTGCCCGCGGGCCCGCGCGCAAGCCGCGCTGATGCCGAACGCGCTCCTCGAGGACTACAAGCTGAAGGTGGCCTTCGCCACCGAGCAGGTCAATCGCCTCCAGACCCAGTTCTAGGTGATGCTCACCCTCGAATCCGCTCTCGCCACTGCTCTGATCGTCTCGAACACGGGGTCGTTGAGCAGGGGTGCGAAGTGGATTGCGCTGCTGGAGCTGGGCCTCTCGGTGGCATGGCTGGCGGTCGGCTACGTCGGCCGCGACCGAGCCCTGGCACACAGGCGCGACCTCGAGGAGGCGGGGCGTGCTTGGGCCGCGGAGGCGGGGCTCGAGCCCGGCTACCGCCCGGTGGGAGCCGGGCCGAAGGTCGTCCTGGTCGCCGTTGCCGGTCCCGCCCTGCTCATCGTCGGGTGGGCGGCGCTGTTCGTAGTGCTGCTTCTGATCGACTGAGAGGCGCCCGCGGCCTCAGCCGCTCACGCCGCCGAACGTGAACATCCACGTCGGCTCGATCCACGCGAACGGGTGGCCGCTGAACCACTCGATCCGATCGCGGCCGTAGACCTCGCCTATGTAATCGCGGAAGCCCTCGTGCTCGGGCTCGCCGATGTCGACCTCGCGGGCGGTGCCGTGCACCACCAGCGCGAACTCCTCGCCGTGCGCGATCGTCGCGCTCACCGCCGGTCGCGCGCGGATGTTGCGGAAGCGCTGCGAGTCCGGCGCCGAGCCGAACCACAGCCGGCCGCGGTAGAAGAGGCCGTCGACCGGCGCCACGCGCGGCTCGCCCTTCGCGGTCACGGTCGCGAGCGCCGTGACCTGCACGCCTGGCAGCCGCGCCGGCAGGTCCGCGGCGTTCACCCGCCGCTCGTCGCTGAAGATCCGCTTGAGGTGCGCGCCCGCGCCGGCATGGCACTCGTCCAGCAGCCGCTGGAGCTCGCGGAGGTCCGCTTCGGTCTCGTGCGCCATCGAAACATCCTCGCGATTCGCGCGACTGGTCGACTTTGTGCCCGCTATAGGTGCATTAGATCGACCAGGTGCAGCGGCCGCGCGCTGCAGCCCGGTGGCTACGCGCCGTTGCCGTTGCCGCCGCCGTTGGCGTCGGGCTTCTTGCGCAGCGCGCGCGGGACCACGAAGCGGATCCCAGAGCGCTCGTCGTCGACCGAGCAGGTCTTGTTGTCGATCAGGCTGCGTTCCTTGGCGGGCGGGACCAGGTGGATCTGGTTGAGATAGGCGTCGTGCCCGCGCTTCCAGGTGATCAGCCAGAGGTAACCGTCGTCGCGCAGGCGCGGGCGGTAGCTGTCGAGGCAGCGCTCGGCCTCCTCGAGCGACTCGACCAGGACGATGGCGCCGTCCAGGTCGCCGGAGCGCACGAGCCCGCGCCCGGCGGCCTCCTTCACGTCGCGGCGCAGGCCGGAACCGACGTCGCCGACCACCTCGACGCGATCGCCCTCCCGCACCCCGAGCTTCTGCACGGTGGAGCGGTGGCTGTAATCGACGTGGGACGTGGCCATTTGCAGGCGTGATTGTAGGAGGCCGCCAAAAGGCCCCTGGCGGCCGCCGCCCCGACGATTACCCGCTGGCGCGCGCGATAATCTCGTCGGATGCCGATCGGGGGCGTCCTCACCGCGATGGTCACGCCGTTCGGCGCGGACGGGCGCGTGGACGAGGACGCCGCGGCCGAGCTGATCCGCCATCTGCTGGCCAACGGATCCGACGGGATCGTCGTCGCCGGGACCACCGGCGAGGGCGCGACGCTGGACGACGAGGAGAAGTGCCGCCTGTTCGAGCTGGCCGTCGCCGAGTCCGGCGACGCCCTGGTTGTGGCCGGCACGGGCTCGAACGACACCGCCCACACGGTGCACCTCACCGAGCGCGCGACCGCGATCGGCGTGGACGCCCACCTCGTGGTCACGCCCTACTACAACAAGCCGAACGCTCGCGGGATCATGGCCCACTTCGAGGCGGTCGCCGCGGCCACCGACCTCCCGATCATCGCCTACAACATCCCCTCGCGCTGCGTGGTGGACGTCCCGAACGAGCTGCTGCGCGAGATGGCCGCCACGATCCCCAACGTCCAGGCCGTCAAGCAGGCCAACGACGACAACCTCGAGGCGATCGAGGGGCTCGACCTGCTGGCCGGCAACGACGACGTGCTCGCGCGCACGATGGACGCCGGCGGCACCGGCGGGATCCTCGTCGCCTCCCACCTGTTCGGCAGGGAGATGAAGCGGATCGTGGAGGAGCCCGACGCCCGCCAGGAGATCCACGAGTCGCTCACGGACGCGTTCGAGGCGCTGGCGGTCACGACCAACCCGATGCCGATCAAGGCGGCCCTGCGCATGGCGGGCCACAGCGTCGGCGGCTTCCGCCTGCCGATGGTGGAGCTCTCCGACGAGGAGGAGGCGGTGGTCCGCGCGATGCTCGAGCGCTACCAGCTCCTCAGCGCGGTTTGAGCGGCGCCCCGAACGGCACCCTCCGCGTGCTCCCGCTCGGGGGGCTGGGGGAGATCGGCAAGAACATGACGGTGGTCGAGTACGACGGCCGGATCGTCGTGGTCGACACCGGGCTGATGTTCCCGACACCCGACCAGCTCGGCGTCGACCTCGTCCTGCCCGACTTCGCCTACCTGCGCGAGCGCGCCGCCGACATCGAGGCGATCGTGCTCACCCACGGCCACGAGGACCACGTTGGCGCGCTGCCGTACGTGCTGCGCGAGCTCGGCCCGGACCACCGTCCGCCGGTCTACGGCGGGCCGCTGACCGTGGGGCTGGTGCGCTCGAAGCTCGACGAGCACAAGCTCGGGGAGCGGACCAAGCTGATCGACGTGGGACCGGGGGAGACGTTCGACGCCGGCCCGTTCAGCATCGAGCCGATCCGCCTCTCGCACTCGATCCCGGACTCGCTCGGCATGGCGCTCACGTGCGACCTGGGCACCACGCTCATCACCGGCGACTACAAGTTCGACCAGACGCCGGTCGACGGCCAGCCGGCCGACATGGCGCGGCTCGCGGAGCTCGGCCGCGAGGGCCTCCTGCTGCTCTGTGGCGACTCGACCAACGTCGACCGCTCCGGCGTGGCGCTATCGGAGGCGAGCATCGGCCCGCACCTGGTCGAGGCGATCGCGCGCTGCAAGGGCCGGGTGGTGGTCACCTGCTTCGCGTCGAACATCCACCGCGTGCAGCAGGTCGTGGACGCCGCCGGCGCCGTCGGGCGGAAGGTCTCGCTCGTCGGCCGCTCGATGCGCAAGAACGTGAACATCGGCCGCGGCCTCGGCCACATCCACGTTCCCGACGGCATGCTCGTGGGCGTGCGCGAGATCGAGGACTTCCCGGACCACAAGCTCGTGGTGATCTCGACCGGCAGCCAGGGCGAGCCGCTCTCGGCGCTGCGCCGGATGGCCCACGGCGACCACCCGCAGGTCGAGCTGCGCGAGGGCGACACGGTGATCTTCTCGGCCACCCCGATCCCCGGGAACGAGCGCGCCGTGAACGAGACGATCAACCGGATCTACCAGCTCGGCGCCGACGTGATCACCGCGCGCGACGCGCCGATCCACGCCTCGGGCCACGGCTACGCCGAGGAACTGAAGCTGATGATCAACCTGACCTCGCCGGAGTACGTGATGCCGATGCACGGCGACTACCGCCGGATGCGGCTGCACCGCGAGCTGGCCGAGAGCGTGGGCGTGCCGCGCGAGAACGCGTTCGTCGGGGCCAACGGGCTGCCGCTCGAGATCGACAAGCGCGGGGCGCGGCTCGGCAAGAGCGAGCAGGCGGGGATGATCTTCGTGGACGGCGTCGACGTCGGCGACGTGGAGGACATCGCGCTGCGCGACCGCCGGATGCTGTCCGCGGACGGCATCTTCATCGTCGTGGCCACGGTGTCCGAGCAGGACGGCCGCTCGGTGGCACCGCCGGAGCTGATCTTCCGCGGGGTCCCGTTCCTCGACAGCGGCGACGACGACCTGCTCGACGGCCTGCGCATGGCGGTCGACGAGTCGCTCGCGCGCTCCGCCAAGGAGCAGATCAGCGAGATCGACCTCCTCCAGAGCCACCTGCACGACGACGTCGCGCGGTTCGTCTACGAGAAGATCAAGCGGCGTCCGATGGTGCTGCCCGTGGTGGTGGAGGTATGAGGCCGCCGAGGCGCTGACCGGGGTCCGGCGGCGGAGGCGGCGCGGCCTCGGGCAACCGGACCGTGAAGCGGGCGCCGCCGACGGTCCCCTCGGAGACCTCCACGCCGCCGCCGTGGCGCTCGGCCACAGCGCGGACGATCGCCAGTCCCAGGCCGCTGCCGCCGCCGGTCTCGCCGGCGCCGCGCACGAAGCGGTCGAAGATCCGCTCGCGCGCCTGCGCGGGAATACCGGGGCCCGAGTCCTCCACCTCGAGCGTGGCCCAGCCGGCCGCGCCGCCCACGCGCACGGTGACCTCCGTGCCGGGCGGGGTGTGGACGAGCGCGTTCTCGATCAGGTTCAGCATGAGCCGGTGGAGGTCGTCGGAGACGCCGAACACGACCGGGCCGCGCGGCGGGAGGGCGAGCTCGACCCGGTGGTCGGCGCCGACGGGGGAGGCCTCCGCCGCCGCCTCGGCGGCAACCGACGCCAGGTCCACCCGCTCGCGCAGTCCCTCGCGGCCGGCGTCCGCGCGGGCGAGCAGCAGCAGGTCGCCCACCAGCCGGCGCATCCGCCGCGAGGAGCGCAGCGCCGCTGCGGCGGTCTCGGCGTCGTCGCCGTGGAGGCCCGCCTCGAGCAGCTCGAGGTTCGCCAGGATGCTGGTGAGCGGGGTGCGCAGCTCGTGCGAGGCGTCGGCCACGAACTCGCGCTGGCGGGCGAGGGCGCTCTCGGTCTCGTGCCGGGCCGCGTCGAGCGCCCTGAGCATCCCCTCGAGCGTGCGCGCGAGGTCGGCCACCTCGTCGTCGGCCTCGGGCTTCGGCAGCTCGACGGCCGGGTCGCGCGTGCGCTCGATCTCGCGGGCGGCCTGGGTGAGGCTGGCGATCGGGGCCATCGCGCGGCGGGCCAGCGCGAGCCCCGCCAGGAACGCGAGCGCGGCGCCGCCGATCACGCCGAGGCCGAGCAGCACGCGGATGCGCGTGACCGTCGCGTTGATGTGGTCGCGTGGCTTGCCGTACTGGAGCACCGCGATCGGCTGCCCGCCTGGGGCGCGGAGGATCCGCGAGGCCACGCGGAAGTGCCCGTGGTCCACGATGTCGGTCCGCGGCGGGCCGAGGATCGGGTCCGCGCCCCGCGGGAGGTAGACCGCGCCGGTGCTCAGGCTGAGAATGCGCACCTCGGCGTCGCCGGACGCCGCCGCCTCGTAGACGTCGTGCGCGGTCGGGAAGAACACCGAGCCCTGGAAGTCGGTCTTCGCCGGCAGGCGCTCCTCCAGGTCCGCCGCCGTCCGGCGCAGGTCGTCGTCGAACGACGAGCGCACCTGGTCGCCCGCGAACTTGCCGACCATCAGCGAGAACAGCAGCAGGATCACGAACGTGAGCACCGCCGAGATCGCGGCCAGCCGATACCGGATCGGCAGGACGCGGAGGGCGTTCACGAGGACCTGAGCACGTAGCCCGCGCCGCGCACGGTGTGGAGCAGCCGCGGCTCGCCGCCGCCCTCGAGCTTGCGGCGCAGGTTCGAGACGAACACGTCCACCGTGTTCGTCTCGGAGAACGGGGCGTAGCCCCAGACCTCCTCGAGCAGCGCCTCGCGCGAGACGACCAGGCGCTCGTTGCGCATCAGGTACTCGAGCAGCTCGAACTCGCGCGCGGTGAGGTCGATCATGCGCTCGCCGCGTGAGACCTCGCGCGTGTCCGGGTTCAGCCGCAGGTCGCCCGCGGTCAGGAACGCGCTTCCGCGCGGTGGGCGGCGGCGCAGCAGGGCGCGCAGGCGGGCGAGCAGCTCCTGGCGCTCGAACGGCTTGACGAGGTAGTCGTCGGCGCCGGAGTCGAGCCCGGCCACGCGCGCGTCGACGCCGTCGCGCGCGGTGAGCATCAGGATCGGCACGTCGCCGTCGGCGCGCAGCCGCCGGCAGACCTCCACGCCGTCGAGGCGGGGGAGCCCCAGGTCGAGCACGACCGCGTCCGGCTCGAACACGGACGCCTCGTCGAGCGCGACGACGCCGTCGCCGGCCACGCGCACGTCGTAGCCCTCCAGGCGCAGCGAGCGGCGCAGCACGTCGGCGATGTCGCCGTCGTCCTCCACAACCAGCACGCGGGGCTTGCTCATGCCGTCGATCTTAGGCGCCGAAAGTCCCGCTCCCGGCAAGATTTAGCGACTTATTAGGCGCGCGTCCGCATTCGGTAGCAAGCTAACCATTGCTAAGCTAATCAAATGCCCGCCACCACCACCGCCTCGACCGCGACCCGAGCCGAAGCCTTCGAGCACGCCTGGGACGACTTCTTCGCAGCCAGCCGCCGTGCGCGCGGCCGCGCCGCGCAGGACCGCTCCGGCGGGCTCACGCCTGCGCAGTACCACCTCGTGGCTCCGCTCGACGGCGCCGCACCGCTCGCGTGCGGCGAGCTGGCGCTGGCCGCCGGGGTCGCGGCCCCCACCGCGAGCCGGATGCTCGACGCGCTGGTGCGCGACGGGATCGTGACGCGCGAGGGCTCGACCGCCGACCGCCGCGTGGTCTCGGTCGCGCTGACCGCGAAGGGCCGGCGGCTCGTGCGCGACAAGGCCAAGCTGATCTCGTCCAAGCGCCGCGCCGTGTACGCGAGCCTCACCGAGGACGAGCGCGAGCAGGCGATCGTGCTGCTGGGCCG
>DASVPL010000072.1:0-7603 GCA_036382905.1 Thermoleophilaceae bacterium
CTGGGTGAAGCGGGTGTCGGCGAGCAGCTCGGCCTCCTCCGAGTCCTCGGCGGCGAACATCACCTCGAGCAGCGGGCGATCGAGGTGGCGGTCGAGCTCGGCGCAGACCTCGTCGAGCGCCTGGGCGAAGACCGGGAACTCCCTGTGCAGCACCGAGCCCATCCCGGCCCACTGCGACCCCTGGCCCGAGAACAGAAACGCGGTCGCGCCGCCACCGGCCGCGCTCCCCCGCACGACGCCGTTGGCCAGCTCGCCGCGCTCGAGCGCGCGCAGGCTCGCCACGAGCTCCGCGTGGTCGGCGGCGACCGCGACGGCGCGCTGCGGCAGCTGGGCGCGGCGGGTCGCGAGCGCCGCGGCGACGGCATACGCATCGAGCTCCGGGCGGCGCTCCAGGAAGCCGGCGAGCCGGCCCGCCTGCTCGCCGAGCGCCTGCGGGGTGGCGGCGGAGACCAGGAAGGGCAGGGCCCGCGCCGCGGAAGCGGCGGCGTCGCCGTCGGCCGCGGCGGCGTCGCCGTCGGCCGCGCCGGCATCGCCCTCGGCGGCATCGCCCTCGGCGGCATCGCCGGCCTCGGCGACCTCGCCACCCTCCGCATCTCCCACACCCCCATGCGGCGCATCGCCGTTCAGCGCCGACCCGTCCCCGTTCACCGCCTGCGCCTGAAGGTCGGGCGCGCCCCCGTTCGCGCCCGACCCCTCAAGCACCGGCCCGTCTCCGTTCACGCGCCGAGGCGTGAGGACCGGCGGCTCCTCCAAGATCACGTGCGCGTTCGTCCCGGACACGCCGAACGACGACACGCCCGCGCGCCGCACCCGCTCCCCCGCCGGCCACTCGACCGGCTCCTGGAGCAGCTCGACCGCGCCCGCCGACCAGTCCACGTGCGGCGTCGGCTCGCCCGCGTGCAGCGTCTTCGGCAGCAGCCCGTGGCGCAGCGCCTCGACCATCTTGATCACGCCGCCGACGCCGGCCGCCGCCTGGGTGTGACCCGTGTTCGACTTCAGCGACCCCAGGTAGAGCGGACCGTTCGAGCGATCAGCGCCGTAGGTGGCCAGCAGCGCCTGCGCCTCGATCGGATCGCCCAGCGTCGTGCCGGTGCCGTGGCCCTCGACCGCGTCTACGTCCGACGGCGAGAGCCCGGCATTGGCCAGCGCCTGGCGGATGACCCGCTCCTGCGACGGCCCGTTCGGCGCCGTCAACCCGTTCGACGCGCCGTCCTGATTCACGGCGCTGCCGCGCACGAGCGCCAGCACCTCGTGCCCGTTCGCCTGCGCCCGCGACAGCGGCTCCAGCACCAGAAGGCCCGCGCCCTCGGACCAGCCCGTCCCGTCCGCATCCGCCCCGTACGCCTTGCAGCGCCCGTCGACCGCGAGCCCGCGCTGGCGCGAGAACTCCACGAAGATCCCCGGGTTCGCCATCACCGTCGCGCCGCCCGCCACGGCCAGCTCGCACTCCCCCTGGCGCAGCGCCTGGCACGCGAGGTGCAAAGCGACGAGCGAGGCGGAGCACGCCGTGTCCACCGACACCGCCGGCCCCTCCAGCCCGAACATGTAGGCCAGCCGCCCCGACGCGACGCTGGTCAGGCTGCCGGTGAGCGCGTAGCCCTCCGTGCTCCCCGACGCCTCGTGCAGGCGCGGCCCGTAGTCCGACGCCATCACGCCGACGAAGACGCCCGTCTGCGTCCCGCGCAGGCTCGACGGCGCGATCCCGGCGTCCTCGAACGCCTCCCAGGCACCCTCCAGAAGCAACCGCTGCTGGGGATCCATCGCCAGCGCCTCGCGCGGGGAGATCGAGAAGACGTCGGGGTCGAACTCGCCCGCGTCGTAGAGGAAGCCGCCGTGCCGCGTATAGCTCGTGCCGGAGCTGTCGGGATCCGGGTCGTAGAGCGCGTCGAGCGCCCAGCCGCGATCGTCGGGGAACTCGCCGATCGCGTCGCGCCCCGACGCCACGAGCTCCCACAGCGCCTCCGCCGAGGCCACGCCGCCGGGATAGCGACAGCTCATCCCCACGATCGCGATCGGCTCCTCGGCGTTCGACGCCCGCGCGACCGCCGACGCCTTGCGACCGGTGCCAGTCGCCTCGGCGAGCAGGAAGTCGGCCACCGCGACCGGAGTCGGGTGGTCGAAGAGCAGGCTCGACGGCAGGCGCAGCCCGGTGGCCGCCGTCAGCCCGTTGCGCAGCTCCACCGCTCCCGCCGAGTCGAAGCCGAGGTCCTTGAAGGCCCGCTTCGAGTCCACCGCCGCCGCCGAGTCGTGCCCGAGCACGACCGCCGCCTGGGCGAGAACGACGTCCAGCACGGTCCGGACCTGGTCGTGCTTGGGCAGACCGTCGAGCCGCTGCGCGAGCGCTCCGGCCGGCCGCGCCGCATCCGAGCCGCCGTCGCCGTCCACCTCAGCACCCGGAGCCCCCGCCAGAGCGGAGACGGCGCCGGCGGAGGACGAACCCAGCCCCTCGAGCCAGTGGCGCCGGCGCTGGAACGCGTAGGTGGGGAGATCGACCCGCCGCGCGCCCGAGCCGGCGAACACGGTCCGCCAGTCGACGGCGCCGCCGCGCACGTAGAGCGCGGCGAGCGACGTGAAGAAGCGGTCGAGGTCGCCGTGGTCGCGGCGCAACGTGCCGAGCACCGCCACGTCGGCGGCGTCGTCGCCCAGCATCTCCTCGACGGTCTCCTGCGCGCCCGCCGTCATCACCGGATGCGGGCTGATCTCGAGGAACGCACCGACGCCCTCCTCGATCAGCGCCCTGACGACGTCGTAGAAGCGCACCCGCTGGCGCAGGTTGCGGTACCAGTAGTCGGCGTCGAGCCCCGCGGTGTCGATCGCCTCGGCCTCGACCGTCGAGAAGAACGGCACCGTGCCCGAGCGCGGCTCGATCGGCGCCAGGTCGCGCGCCATCCGCTCGCGGATCTGCTCCACGCGCACCGAGTGCGACGGGTAGTCCACCGGGATCTTGCGCGCCCAGGTGCCGTCGGCCTCGCACGCGGCCAGCAGCTCGTCGAGCGCCTCCATCTCGCCCGAGACGACCACCGAGGCGGGCCCGTTGACCGCCGCGATCGACACCCGCTCGCCCCAGCGCCCGATCAGCTCCTCGGCGCCGCCCGGCGCCAGCGCCACCGACACCATGCCGCCGTGGCCCGCGAGGTCGTCGGCGACCGCCTGGCTGCGCAGCGCCACGACCCGCGCGGCGTCCTCCAGCGACAGCGCGCCGGCCACGTGCGCCGCCGCGATCTCGCCCTGCGAGTGGCCGACCACGGCCGCGGGCTCGACGCCGTACGAGCGCCACAGCGCCGCCAGCGACACCATCACCGCGAACAGCGCGGGCTGCACGACGTCCACGCGCTCGAACGAAGCAGCGCCGTCCACCCCGCGCAGCACGTCCTCGAGCGACCAGTCGACGTGCGGCGCGAGCGCCTCCGCGCACGCGCGCATCGACTCCGCGAATACCGGCGCCGAGTCGAGCAGCCCGAGCGCCATCCCCCTCCACTGCGATCCCTGCCCCGGGAAGACGAACACGGTCCCCCCGCCGCGGCTGCTCGCCTCGCCGGCCACGACGGCGGCCGCCGGCTCGCCCTGCGACAGGCTGCCGAGGCCCTCCAGCAGGCGCTCGCGGTCGCCCCCGAGCACCACGGCGCGGTGACCGAAGGCCGAGCGCGTCGTCACCAGTGAGTACCCCACGTCGCCCGCGCCGAGATCCGGCCGGTCCCCCACGTGCGCCAGCAGGTTGCGCGCCTGGTCGCGCACCGCGCCCTCGCTCGTCCCGGACAGCACCCACGGGACCACTTCGGGGCCGCCCGCCGCCGGCTCCTCCGCGGCCGCGCCCGCGTCGCCGCGCTCCGGCGGCTCGGCCAGCACCACGTGGCAGTTCGTCCCGCCCATGCCGAACGAGCTGACGCCCGCCAGCAGCGGACGGTCCGGCGCCGGCCAGGAGTCGAGCGACCGCTGGACCCGCAGATGCAGCTCCTCCAGCGGGATCCCGGGCGCCGGCTCGCTGAAGTTGAGGCTGCCGGGCAGCTCCCTGTGCTCGATGCAGAGAATCGCCTTGATCAGCCCGACGATCCCGGCCGCGCCCTCGAGGTGGCCGACGTTCGTCTTGGCCGACCCCACCACCAGCGGCCGCTCGCCGTCGCGGCCCGCGCCCAGCACCGCGCCGAGCGCCGCCGCCTCCACCTGATCGCCCAGCGGAGTACCCGTGCCGTGCAGCTCGACGTACTGGACATCCCCGCTCTCCACGCCCGCGCGCTCGCAGGCGAGTCGCAGGACCTCCTCCTGGGCGTCGCGGTCCGGCGCCGTCAGGCCGTCGCCGCCGCCGTCGTTGTTCACGGCGGCGCCGCGGATCACGCAGTGGATCGGGTCACCCTCCGCGAGCGCGCTCTCGAGCGGCTTCAGCGCCACCACGCCACCGCCCTCGCCGCGGACGTAGCCGTTCGCGCGCGAGTCGAAGGTGAAGCAGCGCCCGTCCGGGGACAGCGCGCCGAGCCGGTGGGCGCTGATCGCGCTGTCGATGCTGATGTTCAGGTTGACCCCGCCCGCGAGCGCGAGCGTGGACTCGCCCCTGAGCAGGCTCTCGCACGCGAGCTGGACCGCCACGAGCGCGGACGACTGCGCCGCGTCCACGGTCAGGCTCGGCCCCCGTAGCCCCAGGATGTAGGAGACCCGGTTGGCGATGATGCCGCGGTTCGTGCCGGTGAGCGCGTGCCGCGTGATGGCCTCGCCCCCGTGCCGGCGCAGCAGCTCGCCATAGTCGCCGGAGATCGCGCCCACGAACGTGCCGGTCCGGCTGCCGTCGATGTCGTCGGGGACGATCCCCGCGTCCTCCAGCGCCTCCCAGCTCAGCTCGAGGATCAGGCGCTGCTGCGGGTCCATCACCGCGGCCTCGCGCGGCGAGATGCCGAAGAACTCGGCGTCGAACTCGTCGACCCGGTCGAGGAAGCCGCCGCGCAGCAGGCCGGGCATCGACTTCTCCGCACCGGCCAGGGCATCCGTGTCCCAGCGGTCGGCCGGAGCGTCCCCGATCGCGTCGCGGCCCTCGCGGAGCAGCTGCCAGAACGCGTCCGGATCCGGGGCCGCCGGCAGGCGACAGGCCAGGCCGACCACCGCGATCGCAGAGCTCTCAGTCACCGACGACCACCCGCCGCAACGGCGGCGAGGCTCGCAGCCGCGTACCTGCCGTCGCTATAGAGCAATCGACCGCCAAAGAGCAGCACTATCCCCCCAACAACCTGGATTTTCGAGCGCCGTTGGGTGACGGCGACGCCTATGACCGCGCTGGCTTCACGCTAAAGGAATGTCGCCGTAAGCGGGACGTTTCCAGTCACACGTGAAGCGCGCCGTTCACACGAGATGCGCGGCGGGCGGAGCGACCCCTCACCGGGCCGCCCGGCTACACCCGGTTGTCCTCGGGCACCACGTAGCGGTTGTAGACGAGGTCGCGGATCACGTCGTCCCCGCCCTCGATGATCGACACGTGCCTGATGTCGCGGACCAGCTTGTCGATGACCATCTCGCGCGTGTAACCGAGGCCGCCGAACATCTCGGACCCGACGCCGGCGATCTTCCAGCCGGTCTGCCCACAGAATGCCTTCGCGGTGAGCGCCGACTTGAGCGTGCCCTTGCGGAGGAAGTGCTCGGCGGCGTCGTCACGTTGCATGATCGCGTCGAACTCGCGCGCGGCGGCGCGGCACACATGCCGCATGGCGTCGATCTCCATCTCCATCTGACCGAGCTTCGCTGCGAACACCGCGTTGCCCGTGAGCGGCGAGTTGCCGAGCCGCTTGCGCCGCGCGTACTCCATGCACAGGTCGCGAACCCGCCGGGAAATCCCGAGCGCGGTGCTCGCGATGAGGATCCGGCTCGCGTTCAGGCCGATCTCGAGAAGCCGCAGGCCCGGGCCCTGGAGCACGCCCTGCGACGGGACGCGGCAACGCTCGAACGACACCTGGTAGGTGCCCGACGCTCGCAGGCCGATCATCTCCCAGCGCTTGACCATCCGCACGCCCTGGCTGTCGCCGGGCACGACCACGGCCATGTGCTCCTCGGGATTCGCGGCCGACCTCGCGATGACGATCAGGAAGCCCGCGAAGCCCGCGTTGGTGGAGAAGAACTTCTCGCCGTTGATGACCACGTCCTCGCCGGCGCGCGCGGCGGTGGTCACGATCTTGGCCAGCTCGCTGCCGGCCGCGCGCTCGCTGCCGAGCGTCGCGCAGAAGCCGCCATCCCTCGGGATCGTGGTGAGGTAGCGCTCCTTGACCTCGTCGCTCCCGTAGAGCTGCACCGTGGTCGTGCCGAGGATCGAGATGAACTGCGTGAACGCCACGCCCGCGTCGCCGTAGGCCAGCTCCGAGACGATGTCCACGCTCTCCTCCAGCCCGAGCCCCCTGCCGCCGTACTCCTCGGGGAGCCACCAGCCGCTCAACCCGAGGGAGTGGAACGCCTCGTTGGCCGGCACCGGGACGTCCGGGAGCGTGTCGAAGTGCGCCTGCTGGGGCAGCAGCTCGGTCTTCGCGAACTCGCGGACCTGCGGCAGGATCTCCTCCAGAACCGCGCTCCCGCCGCCGCTTTGAATGCCCTCGTCCAGCAAGAAGCAGCCCCCCTTACGCCCGTTGCCCAGGTTCGTCGCCAGGCAGTGTGCCCATTCAGAGGCCCGGCTGCATCACACGTGAATTGCGCGATTCACGTGAGAGGGTCCCGGCGGTCCGCGAGCGCCGTGAACGGGTCGAGCGCCGCGGGGTTCGCGAGGCTGTCGCGGCTCGCGGCCTCCTCGGGCGGGGTGCCCATCAGGATGCGCTTCACGGGCACCTCGAGCACCTTGCCCGACAGCGTGCGCGGCACCTCGGCGATCTGGTGCACCGTGTTGGGCACGTGGCGCGGCGAGCAGTCCGTCCGCACGCGGGCCTTGATGCGCTTGGCGAGGTCGTCGCCGAGCTCGACCCCCTCGCGCAGCACCACGAACAGCGGCATCCAGTTCTCGGCGTTCTCCTGCGGGACGTCCACCACGAGGGCGTCGGTCACGTCGTCGTCGGCGAGCACGGCGCGGTAGATCTCGCTGGTGCCCATGCGCACGCCGCCGCGGTTGATGGTCGAGTCGCTGCGGCCGTAGATGATCGCGGTGCCGCGGTCGGTGATCTCGATCCAGTCGCCGTGGCGCCAGACGCCCGGAAACATCTCGAAGTAGCTCTCGCGGTAGCGCGAGCCGTCGTCGTCGCCCCAGAAGAAGACCGGCATGCTCGGCATGGGCTCGGTGATGACCAGCTCGCCGACCTCGCCGATCAGCGCAGTGCCGTCTTCCGACCACGCCTCGAGCTTGCAGCCGAGGCTCGCGGCCTGGAGCTCGCCCCGGTGGACGGGCAGCGTGGGGACGCCGCCCACGAACGCGGTGCACACGTCGGTGCCGCCGGAGGTGCTGAACAGCCACGTGTCGGATC
Organism: Thermoleophilaceae bacterium; assembly: GCA_036382905.1. Lineage (GTDB taxonomy): Bacteria > Actinomycetota > Thermoleophilia > Solirubrobacterales > Thermoleophilaceae > AC-37. The sequence continues at coordinate 7,416 of DASVPL010000072.1, forward strand.
CGAGCTTGTCGTAGATCCAGGCGAACGCCTCGGGCGACAGCGGGGATCCCGTGCTGCCCACCGCGTGCAGGGCCGAGAGGTCGCGGCCGGCGGCCGGCTCGACGCCCTCCTTCATGCCGCCGGCGAAGAACGCCGCGCCGCCCCCGAAGATCGTCATGCCGGTCTCGGCGGCGAGGTCCCACAGCACG
>DASVPL010000073.1:0-1915 GCA_036382905.1 Thermoleophilaceae bacterium
GCAGGACGTCGCCAGGCGGCCGCACGGCGGTGCCGGAGTTGATGACGGTCGTGCCGCCCACGCAGCGTCCGACCGGCAGCGGGATCGGCGGGCGGCCGTCGCACGCGGTGAGGCCGCCGTCGCGGTAGAGCGTGCGCAGCGCGTGGACCGGATCGGTCGTGAAGTCGCGCGCGTCGTGGTGCTCGCCCTCCTCGAGCACGACCACGTCGAGGCCGGATTCGGCGAGCACGCGCGCTGCGGTCGCACCGCCCGCCCCCGAGCCGACCACCACCACGTCGCAACGCAGCGCCTCGCCAGCCGGGGGCGGCGCGGCACAGCGCAGCGGGACCGCCGCCTCCGCGGCCGCTCCCTCCGCCAGCTCGCAGCGCGGCTCCCATCCGACCGCCGCGCGCACCCGCGGGTCGCGCGTGTACGTGACGCACGTGAGCGTCTTGGTGAGCAGGACGATCGAGCGGCGGTTGAGCGACCGGCTCGACTCCATGCGCTCGATGTGGCGGGCCCGCTTCTCGCGCGGGAGGCGCGAAAACCGGCGGGGGAAGGGGGAGAGCTCGAGCGCGGCGAGCGCGGCGCGGGAGACGAACCGCATCCGCGGTGGGGCTCCCGCCAGCAGCGCCATCGCGGGCTCGACGACATCGATTGGAGGGTTTTGCCGCCTATGGCCGGCAAAGGCTCCAATCGGTGCGGAATCAGCGGCTCCCACCGCCGGCGGCACCGCATAACCACCCGGCAGCAGCGCCTCCGCGAACGCGCCGAGCGTGCGCCGCGCGGCTCTTCAGCCCGGCGCGGCCAGCGCGCCCGCTTCGCGCGCCGTCTCGACCCGTCCCGCCAGCGACCAGCAGAACAGCGACGTGCCGACCAGGCTGCCGTCCACCAAAAAGTTCAGGAGGTAGATGAAGACGTCGTCGTCGAAGGCGAAGAACGCGCCCGTCGTGAGCGACGACGCGAGCTTGCCCGCCGCGAGCACCAGCAGCAGCGGCCGGAACCGCACCACGTCGAGCGACACCACGAGCGCCAGCCCGGTGATCACCGTCATGTAGGCGAACGCGAGCCCGAGCCACATCTTCTGCTCGGTCTCCGCACCCCGTGCGAAGTCGCCGAACAGCTCGCCGAACTGCTCGATCCGATGCACTACGCCGTCCGGCGTGGCGATGAACAGGATTCCGACAACCGCGAAGGACGCGACGAGTAGGCGCATCGTGGCCACGACGATGCGTTCGGCGGTCGCGGGACTCATCGCGGCCGGGATCCTAACCCCCGCCGCATCCGCGGACCCGCTGCTCGACCGCCACCGGCCGGTGCTCCGCTACGACAGCTCCGAGCGCGACCGCAGCACCGCCGTCGACGCGATCGTGCCGCGGCTCGACCCGGACCGCGAGCGGGTGGACCTCGAGCCCGAGCAACCGGGCCGTGAGGTCGTCTACGGCCACCGCGCCCGCGGCGGCGACGGACGCACCTGGCTCCAGTACTGGCTCTTCTTCCTCGACAACCCCCAGGATCGCGGGATCCTGCGCGGCGGCAGGCACGAGGGCGACTGGGAGCTCGTCCAGCTCCGCCTCGATGCTGCCGGGCGCCCCGACCGCGTCACCTTCGCGCAGCACTCCTGGGCCGAGGGCTGCGAGTGGAGCGACACCAGACGCGAGGGCGGCGCGCCGGTGGCGTACGTTGCCAACGCCTCGCACGCGCTCTACTCGCGCCCCAAGACCCACGATCGCCAGTGGCCCGATCCCGACGACGAGGCCGACGGCCGCGGCCGTCGCGTGCGCCCTCCGGTCGTCCCGATCGCCGACCGCGACCCCGCCTGGACCCGCTGGCCAGGCCGGTGGGGCGACAGCGAGGCCGGCATCGTCCCGATCGAGCAGTCGAGCCCGCGCGGGCCCGCCTTCCAGGAGCGCCGCCCGTGGCAGGATCCGTCCGC
>DASVPL010000074.1:0-10212 GCA_036382905.1 Thermoleophilaceae bacterium
CCAACCCCCGCCCCCGACCCGCGCTGGGCCTGGAAGGCCCTCCCCGGCCCGCGCTGGTGGGCGCACCTCGCCCACACGTTGACCCACGACGACATCGGGGCCGCGGACCAGCAGCGCCGCGAGGCCGCCATGCACGGGCTCGAGATCCGCCACCCGCTGCGCGACCCCGAGCTGATCGACCTCGTGCTGGCGCTGCCCCCGGAGCCCGGCTTCGACCCCCACCTCGACCGTCCGCTCATCCGCGCCGCGCTCGCCGGCGAGCTGCCCGAGGCCACGCTCCGCGACTCGCACAAGCCGTTCTTCAACTCGCTGCTCGACGGCGCGCTGTCCGGAACCGACGCTCCCGCCCTGCGCGCGCTGCTTCGCGACCCCCACCCGGAGCTGGCCGCACTGGCGCGAACCGAGGCGATCCAGGAGCTGCTTGAACCGTCCCGAGGAGGGGTGCGTACACCCACCTGGGGCGTCGACCTCTGGCGGCTTGGCACGTTGGAGCTCTGGCTGGAGCACCGGTACGGCAAGCCTCCGAACGACGGTTCCGGTTGAGAAAGGCGTTTTGGATCCCTATATTGCGGCGATCCAGGACGGGGACACCTATGCAGGAGGGGCAAATGCAGTACGAAGCGCCGGAGATCACTGACTACGGCACGCTGACGGATCTGACCGCGGGCACGCAGGACGGCAACCTCACCGACCGTGACTTCCCGGTCAACACGCCCCGCGACGAGATCACCTTCTCCGACTAGCCCCTCCGGCCCAGTCTTCCTGCTCGCGGGCTGCACGGCCCGCCGAGCCGCCCTGAGCGAACGCGCCCGCCGCGCGCTCGCCGAGACCGATCACGAGGCGCTCGCGTACGAGCTCGCCCGGCGCCGGCTGTTGCCCCTCGTCGGCACACGCGCGCTCGAGGCGGCCGGTGACGTCTGCCCGCCGAGCTTCCACGCGCACGTGCGCGCCGCGGTCACAGCCGCGCGCGCCCGCGGCATCGCGGTCGAGGCCGAGCTGCGCCGCACCGTGGCCCTGCTCGCCGACCACGGCATCCGCGCGCTCCCGCTGAAGGGACCGCTGCTCGCCGCCGAGGCGCACGGCGACTACGGCCTGCGCGAGACCGACGACGTGGACCTGCTCGTCCCCCCCGCCCGCCTGCACGAGGCCGCGGACCTCCTGGCCGCCGCGAGCTACGCGCGCATGGACGACCCGATCCGCCCGAACGGGCTTCCGGACCTGCACCTCGCGCTGCAGCACCCGCAGGGGCCGCGGATCGAGCTGCACTGGCGCGTCCACTGGTACGAGGAGGCCTTCTCGGAGGACATGCTCGCGCGCGCCGAGCCCGGACCGGACGGCCTCCTACGCCCCCGCCCCGATGACCTCGCCGCGGCGCTGCTCCTCTTCTACGCCCGCGACGGGCTCTATGGGGTCCGCCTCGCCGCCGACATCGCAGGCTGGTGGGACCGCCACGGCGATGCGCTGCCACCCGGATTCCTCGAGGGCCACGCCCGCTGCTACCCCGCGCTGGCGCCCGCGCTGACCGCCGCCGCCGAGGCGGCAGAGCGGCTCACCGGCGTCCCGGCGACGGGCTGGCTCGGCTCGGCGGCCGTGCGCGGCCGCCGCGTCGAGATCGCCACCCGCCTGTCGAACTGGACCCAGAGCGGCGACCGCGACCAGCTGGCCGCCAACATCTCGCTCGCCGACGGGCTGCTCGGACCGCGCGGGTCGGTCGGGGCGTTCGCCCGCCGGCAGCTCCAGCCGCGCGCGGGCGCGCTGGTGCCGCACGCCACCAAGACCGTCGCCCGCTACGCGATCGCTCTCTGGCGCGTGCGCGGCGGCCGCTGGTGGTCGCCGCTGCCCGACGCGCGCTAGACCGCCGAGCGTCAGGGCCCGGCTGCGGCCGGCGAGCACGCCGCCTCGACCGTCCACCACCTGGTGCGAGCCAGGACGGTCCGGCCGGGCGTCCGGGCGAGAGCGTTCAGAGGCGGGTCGACCGGTAGGTCACCACGCAGCCGCGCACGGAGGATCGAGCCCGGCACCCGCGGATGGTTCGTGACCTGCTCCAGGTGGCGGTCGAAGTCCCACGCGACCACCGGCGTGGCGAGCTGGCTGGCGCTGATCGCCCCGCACCGCTCGAGGCGGGGCCTGCCGCCCGCGCGCGCGACCGCGGTGTCGAACTCGTCGGTGATCGCGTCGATCCGCTCGATCTGGTCCATGCTGCGCGGCCAGTCGGCGCTCCCCGCCCGGACCATCAGCCCCGCGCCGAGTAGCACCAACAGCACGGCGGCGCCCGTGGCGGCCGAGCGCCGGGCGCCGACCAGCCCCGCCAGCAACGCGGCGAGCCCAACACCCGCGAGCACGTGCGCGATCGCCACCGCGGGCAGCAGGTAGCGGTCGATCCCCGAATACCCGAGCTCGCTCATGACCGCCACCTGCGCGACCCAGCCCACTCCGAGCGCGGCCAGCGCGATCGCCAGCAGCAGCGCGCGCCGTGACGGCCGGCGCACCCAGCAGGCCGCCAGTCCGGCGGCGAGCCCGAGGAACACGATCCCCGGTGACAGGTCGAACGCGTTGCGCACCACCTCCACGGCCGGGTGCTCGGCCGCGCCCGGCGAGTCCGCCCCGGCGAGCTGCGCACGCTCTGCTCCGCGCGAGAGGCTTCCCGACCCCCACTGCTCCGGGAGGAACCACAGCAGCGGAACGAACGCGAGCGCCGGCACGATCCACGCGAGCCGGCCTCGCTGCCGCAGCGCGAGCCACGCCGCGTAGAGGCCGAGGAACGCCCAGGCCTCGGGTCGAAGCAACGCGGCTCCGAGGGCCCAGGCGAACGCGGGGCCGTGGCGCGCGGCGAGGTGGCGCTCGACCGCGGCGAGCACGCACAGGACAAGCGCGCCCTCGGCATGGCCCTGGAGCGTCGACTCCCACAGCGCCGTGAACGAGAGCAGGAGCCCGCCGCTGAGGATTGCGCCGAGCCGGCCGGCGAGGCGAAACCCGATCAGTGCCGCGGGGACGGCGGCTGCGAACTGCGCCGCGCGCGCGACCACGAGCCACAGCGCGGGCGCCGCGTCACCGAACAGCGACAGCGGCGCGGTGAACAGGACCGGGAGCGGCTTCCACGACGGGCCGGTCGCGGTCCGCAGGTCGCCGTCGAGGACCTCGCGGCCCCAGATGATCCAGGACCAGGGGTCGTAGGACGGCGATGCCGGGATCAAGAGCGTCGCGACGCCGAGGAGCACGCAGACCGCCGCGAGGAGGGCCGATCTCGGAACGCGGTCCAAGAGGCTGACCGTACCCGCACCGCCGCCGGCCCGGTGCCAAAGGGTCGCCGTACGAACGTACCTTGGCGCCCGGCCCGTGGTCAGGGGTGGATCACGTGGGAAGGATCGGGCTTCTGGTCGGCCGGCGCCTGGCTGTAGTCGCCGAACGGTCCGTCGCGGTCTGCGATGGCCGCCCCCACGCCGTGCTCCTGCGCGTGCTCGATCCAGCGCCTGGCGTCGGGCGTGTTGCGCATCAGCCCGTCGAGGATCGGGCCGAGCACCTGCGTCTGCGCGATCCCCATGCCCTCATACGCCTGGTTGACGACCAGCTTCATCGCGGCGAGCTGCGAGGACGGCACCGACGCGAGTCGCGCGGCCAGTCCCGCAACCTCCCCCTCGAGCCGCTCGAACGGCACCGAGACGTTGATCAGGCCCGCCTCCGCCGCCTCCGCGCCCGACAGCGGATGGCCGGTGAGCGCGTGCCACTTGACCCGCGCCATGCCGAGCCGGTAGATCCACATGCCGGTCAGGTAGCAGCCCCACATGCGCGCGTAGGGGGTCCCGATGCGGGCGTCGTCGGAGGCGACGACGAGGTCCGCGCAGAGCGCCATGTCGCTGCCGCCGCCCACGCACCACCCGTGCACCTGCGCGATCACCGGCTTGGGCGAGCGCCAGATCGACATGATCTTCGGCACCGGGGCCGTCGCCGGCGAGGTGTTGGCGACGAAGTCCTTGCCGGGGTCCCACTCGCCGTCGGTGGTGAGTCCCTCGTCCCAGTGGTGGAAGCCGTCGCCGAAGTCGAACCCGGCGCAGAACGAGCGCCCGGCGCCGCGCAGCACGATCACCTTCACGGCCTCGTCGCGCACCGCCCGGTGCACGGCCGCCTCGAGCTCGTCGGGCATCGGCGGCACGATGGTGTTCAGCTGCTCGGGCCGGTTCAGCGTGATCGTGGCCACCGCGTCCTCGACCGCGTACAGGATCGTCTCGTAGCTCATCGGGCGGAGTTCGCCGCCGGGGCGCCGATTCCCGCGGGTTCATGCTCGGGCGGTTCGTGGGTATCACCCACCCACGATGAGGGGCCCGATCGCCGCAGTCCTCGTGCTGGGCGCGCTCGTGCTGGCCGCGCCCGCCGCGGCGGTGACCACCACGCTCGGCCGCCTCGATCCCAGCAGCGACCCGAACAGCGGCTCGTGCGCGTACGTGCGCGCGCTCTACATCGCCGACGACACGCCGCCGAACCGCGACGAGGACGGCTACCCCGGCGGCTGGATACCGGCGGGCGGCGGCGTGATCACGTCGTGGACCACGAGCAAGCACCCGCCCGGGTCGCGCTTCCGCCTCGCGATCGTGAAGCGCAACAACCAGCTCCCCGAGACGAGCCACGGGGTGGTCGCGGTCGCGTGGAGCGCAATTGAGACGGTCACCGTGCCCGACGGGCGCCCGCAGACCTTCAGGACCAATCTCCGAGTGACCGGCGAGGAGCGCCAGTACATCGCGCTCGACGCCGTTGAGGACGACTACATCGGCGATAGCTGCCACTACGGCACGCCGTTCGCGAACTTCGTCTACGTCGCCGGCGAGCAGACCGACTCCAAGGGCTACACGCCGTTCGTCACCGGTGACGGCTACGACCACAACCGCGTGAACCTCGAGGTGACGCTCGACCGGGGCGACAACCCGCCGCCGCAGCCGCCCGCCGGGGAAGCGAGTCAGCCGAGCGGCGACCCGATGCCCCCGGCCCCCACGCCCAGCGGCTCGGAGGCCAGCCAGCCCACTCCCAGCGACCCCGGCCCGAGCCAGCCCGGCCCGAGCGGGCCCGCCACGAGCCAGCCCGCCCCGGGCAGTCCCTCCGCCGACGCCGCGCACGAGCGCCGGATCGCGCTGAAGCGGCACTGCCGCCGGCTGAAGAGCCGGCTCGGCGCGCGCCACCCGAAGGCGCGGCGCGCGTGCCGCCGCTGGCACCAGGCGCGCGACGCCGCGGCGCGCGGCTAGGCGCTAGTCGATCCCGAGCCGGTCGAGCAGCGCGTCGTCGCGGCGCCAGCCCTTGCGCACGCGCACCGACAGGTCGAGGTGCACGCGGCTGCCGAGCAGCGCCTCCATCTCCTTGCGCGCGGCGCTCCCGATCGCCCGCACCATCTTGCCCCCGGAGCCGATCAGGATGCCCTTCTGCGACTCGGTCTCGGCCCAGGCCCTGGCGACCACCACCACGAGGCCGTCGTCGCGCTCCTCCGGGTCGTCGACCTCGACCTCGACCGCGTGCGGCAGCTCGTCGCGCGTGCGGGCCAGCACCTGCTCGCGCACGATCTCGGCGAGGCGGACCGTCAGCGACAGGTCGGTGCGGTCCTCGGGCGGGTAGAGGAACGGTCCCTCCGGCAGGAAGGCGATCAGCGCCTCGACCAGCTCCGGCACCCCCGACCCGCGCAGCGCGCTCACGGGGAAGACGTCGCCGGGCAGCTCGAGCGTCGCCGCCTGCTCGAGCGCGTCCAGCGTCTTCGCGCGGTCGAGCACGTCGACCTTGTTCACCGCGATCACGTGGGGCACCCCCGCACTCGCGATCGCGCGCGCGATGAACCTGTCCCCCGGCCCGACGCCCTGCTGGCCGTTCAGCAGCATCAGAGCGGCGTCCGAGTCGCGCAGCTCCTGCTCCATCCGGGCCTGCATCCGCTCGGTGAGCGGGTCGCGCGGGCGCTGCACCCCCGGGAGGTCGACCAGCACGAGCTGCGCCTCGTCGAGCGTCGCGATCCCGCGGATCGCGCGGCGCGTGGTCTGCGGCCGGTTCGAGACGATCGCGACCTTCTCCCCTACGAGCGCGTTCAAGAGCGTCGACTTGCCCACGTTGGGGCGGCCGGCGAGCGCGACGAAGCCGCTGCGCGTCACCGCAGGCCCTCCATCACGCGGTCCTGTAGGGCGAACATCTCGCCGGCGTCGGTCTCGTGGTCGTAGCCGCAGAGGTGCAGCACGCCGTGCACGGTGGCCTCGGTCAGGTCGGCGGTGTGCTCGGGGCAGATCACCACGTCGCCGAGCTCGCGCGGGCCGGCCGCCGGCCCCGCCTCGTCAACCGGGAACGAGAGCACGTCGGTGGGCTCGTCGCGGCCGCGGTGCTCGCGGTTGAGCCGCCGGATCTCGTCCTCCCCTACCAGCCCTACCGCCACGTGGCCCTCGGCGAGGCCCGCCGCCGCGAGCGCGGCCTCGACCGCGCCGCGCAGCTCGGGCGGCGACTCGATGTCGAGCGTCAGCTCGTCCTCTGCCCGTACTGGTCGTAGGCCGCCACGATCCGCTGCACGAGCTTGTGGCGCACCACGTCCTCGCCGCCGAAGCGCACGAACTCGATTCCCTCGACCTGGCCCAGGATGTCGCCGATCACGACGAGTCCGCTGCGCCGATCGCCCTCGAGGTCGATCTGAGTGATGTCGCCGGTCACGACCATCTTCGAGTTGAACCCGAGCCGCGTGAGGAACATCTTCATCTGCTCGGGGCTCGTGTTCTGCGCCTCGTCGAGGATGATGAAAGAGTCATTAAGCGTGCGGCCACGCATAAACGCTAAAGGCGCCACCTCGATCGTCCCGCGGTCGAGGTACTGGTTGACCTTCTCCGGCTCGAGCATGCTGTAGAGCGCGTCGAAGAGCGGGCGCAGGTATGGATCGACCTTCGCCATCAGGTCGCCGGGGAGGAATCCCAGCCGCTCGCCGGCCTCGACCGCCGGCCGCGTCAGCACTATGCGATTCACCTCGCGCCGCGAGAGCGCCGCCACCGCCATCGCCACCGCCAGGAACGACTTGCCCGTGCCCGCCGGGCCGATGCCGACCGCGATCGTCTGCTCACGGATCGCGTCCACGTAGCGCTTCTGGTTCACGGTCTTCGGCGCGACCTTCAGCCCGCGGTGGCGCCAGATCACGTCGTCGAGGATCGCGCTCGGGCTGGCGTGCTGATCGAGCGCGCCCGTGATCGCGGCGATCGTGCCGGGGGCGATCTCGTGCCCGGCGCGCACCAGGTCGGACACCTCGCGCACCACCTCCTCGGCGGCCGCGACGTCGCTCTCCTCGCCGTCGAGGGTGAGGATGTTCCCGCGCAGGAAGATGTCGGCGCCGAGGTGCCCCTCGAGCGTCTTCATGATCGCATCGCCGGGGCCGGCCAGCTCCTTGGCGACGTCGTTGGACAGCTCGACCTGCGTACGCACTAGGCGGTGAGCTTCTCCTTGACCAGCGCGCTCACGCGCTTGCCGTCGGCGCGCCCCTGCACGCGCGGCATGACCATCGACATCACGCGGCCCATCTCCTTCGGCGAGGCGGCGCCGGTCTCGGCCACCACGTCGCCGACGATCGCGCCAAGCTCCTCGTCGGACATCTGCTCGGGCAGGTAGCTCGAGATCAGCTCGGCCTCTGCCTGCTCGGTGCCGGCGAGGTCGTCGCGGCCGGCCTCGCGGTAGGCATCGGCGGACTCGAGCCGGCGCTTGCGCTCGCGCTGGAGCACCGCCACCTCGTCCGCCTCGCTCGGCGAGCCCTCCTTGTGGGCCGTCTGCAGCGCGGAGACGACCAGCCGCAGCGCGTTGCAGCGCTCGCGCTCGCCCGCCTTCAGCGCGGTGGTGGCGTCGTTCTGCACCTGTTCGAGGAGGGACATCGCCTGTCAAGTCTAGGCTGGACGGCCGTGCGGCCCAGCATCGCCACATTCGACTGCTACGGCACCCTCATCGACTGGGAGGGCGGCTTCGGCGCGTTCCTCTACGACAAGGCGCTCCGCCACGGCGACACCGAGCTCGTGCCCGGCCGCGAGCTGCGCGAGCGCTTCGAGACGATCCAGTTCGAGTTGATCCAGGGCGACTACCGCCCGTACAAGGAGGTCCTCGCGGAGACCCTGAAGCGCCTCTGCGCCGAGCGCGGGTGGCCCTACGAGGACGGCGACGCCGCCGCAGTGCTGCGCTCGATGCGCAGCTGGCAGCCGTTCCCCGACACCCGCCCCGCCCTGCGGCGCGTGCGCGCGGCGGGCATCCGCCTGATGATCGTCTCCAACACCGACCGCGACATCATCGAGCACAGCCTGCGTCACCTGGAGGTGCCGTTCGACGAGGTCCAGGTGGCCGAGGACGTGCGCGCCTACAAGCCGGCCGACGCCGTCTTCACGGCCGCCCTCGAGCGCATCGGCGAGCCGCCCGAGCGCGTGCTGCACGTCGCGTTCGGGTTCAAGTACGACATCGGCCCCGCTACCCGCGCCGGCATGCAGACCGCCTGGGTCAACCGCCATCAGGAGCCCCCGCCCGGATCGACGCCCTACGACCACGAGTGGCGCGATCTCTGGGGACTGGCGAGCCTGGCCGAGGCCGATTAGGCGGGCATGAGCCTCAGCCCTCCCGCCATCTCGCCCGGATGGGAGCTCGGCGACCTTCACACCGCGGCCCTGCTGGCCATCGGGCTCGCGATCATCCTCGCAGCGGTCGCCATCTCACGCGAGCACGAGCGGACGTTCTCGGCGTCGGTGCTCTACGTCGCAATCGGCGCGGCCGGGGCGCTCGCGCTGTCGCTCCTCGACGTGGAGGGGCTCGACCCCGAGGGAGATCACCTCGTCATGGAGCGACTTTCCGAGCTGGCGCTGATCGCGGCGGTGTTCTCGGCGGGCCTCACGATCGAGCGACACGTGCAGCGCCGGTCGCTCGTCTCGCTCGCCACGCTGCTCGTCGTCGTCATGCCGCTGACGATCGCCGCCATTGCCCTGTTCGGCATGTGGGCGATGGGCCTCTCGTTCGGTGCGGCGCTGCTGCTCGGTGCCGTGCTCGCGCCCACCGATCCCGTGCTCGCCGGCGACGTCGGGCTATCCGCGCCCGGCGGTGAGGTGTACGGGGAGCCGCGCCTGTCCCTGCACACCGAGGCGGGCTTCAACGACGGGCTCGCCTCGCCGTTCGTGGTGCTCGGCCTCTTCGTCGCCGAGCTCGGCGGGAGCGACTGGGTGGGTGAGTGGATCGGCGCCGACCTGCTCTACGGCGCCGGGGTGGGACTCGCGCTCGGCGCGGCGGCCGGCTTCGCCGCGGCGGCGGGGCTCACGGCCGCGCGCGGCGCCGGTGTGATCACCGGCCGGCTCGAGGGCTTCGTGACCATCGGACTGATGCTCGCGATCTACGGGGCGAGCGAGGCGGTCGGAACCTACGGCCTGCTGGCCGTCTTCGCGGCCGGCTTCACGTTCCGCCGCTACGAGTTCGACCACGAGATGCACCATCCCGTCCACCAGGGAGCCCACGCGGCGGGGAAGGCGCTCGAGCTGATCGTCCTGCTGATGCTCGGCACGATGCTCACCACCGCCGGGCTCGGCGCACCTGGGGTCGAGGGCTGGCTGCTCGTCCCGGTCCTGCTGCTCCTGATCCGCCCCGCCCTGGTGTTCGCCACCGCGGGCAGGCGCTTCATGGACGTGCGCGGCCGCCTGTTCCTCGCGTTCTTCGGAGTGCGTGGGGTCGCCGCTCTCTTCTACGCCGCGGTGGTGGTCGAGGCGGGCGTGCTCGAACCGGGCGAGCAACACGTGGTGGTGTGGACGACGATCGTGTGCGTGGTCTGCTCGATCGTGGTGCATGGCGTGAGCGCCGCGCCGCTCACCCGCCGCTGGCTCGGCGGCTAGCTGCGGGCGTTCTCGGCGGTGACATGGGTGCTTCGCGGTCGGCCTGACAAGCTTGCCGCCCGTGCACGTGGACGAGTACATCCTGATCGCCTCCGCACTGCTGGCCGGCGGACTCGGCGCGTCGCTGATGGCGCGGCGGCTGCGGCTGCCCAGCCTGCTGCTGTTCCTGGGGCTCGGCATGGCCGTCGGGTCGGACGGGGCCGGGTGGATCGAGTTCAACGACTACGAGCTCGCGCGCGGCATCGGCGTGATCGCGCTGTCGCTGATTCTGTTCGAGGGCGGGCTGAGCGCTGGCTTCGCCGAGATCCGGCCGGTGCTGCGCCCCGCGATCGGACTAGCCCTGCTGGGCACGCTGGCGACCGCGGTGATCACCGGC
>DASVPL010000075.1:0-2561 GCA_036382905.1 Thermoleophilaceae bacterium
GCGGCCCCGGGCGCCCGGCTGCGAGCCGCCTCCGATCTGCGCTACTCCGGCCAGGCCTTCGAGCTGACGGTGCCCGGGGCGGCGGCGCCGGAGCCCGCCGAGCTGCGCCGAGCCTTCGACCGCGCCCACGAGGAGCGCTACGGGTACGCCGATCCCGAGGCGGCGCTCGAGCTGGTGACGGTGCGGGTGGCGGTCGCTTTGCCGGCGACCGAGCTGCCGCCGGAGCCGCGTGCCGACCAGCCCCGGCGCGGCAGCCGGCGCGCGTGGTTTGCCGGAGATCACTTGGAGATAGCGGTCTTGTCAGGACCACCGGATGCGGCACTCGAGGGGCCCGCGATCGTGGAGTTGGACGAGGCCACGCTGGTGGTGCCGCCGGGCTGGCGCTGCGGCACGGCCGCGGACGGAACGATCGAGATGACGTGGACCCGGTAGCGCTCCAGGTGATGGTCGGCGCGCTGCGCGCCGCGTGCGAGGAGATGGGCGTGGTGCTCGTTCGCTCGGCCCACTCGGCGAACATCAAGGAGCGCCGCGACGCATCCACGGCCCTGTTCGACGCCCGCGGCGAGATGGCCATGCAGGCCGAGCACATCCCTGTGCACCTCGGTGCGATGCCGGCCGCCGTCGAGGCCGTGGCCGCCGAGCGGCCCGAGCCCGGCGACGCGTGGATCCTCAACGATCCCTACCGCGGCGGCACGCATCTCCCCGACATCACGGTGGTCTCCCCCGTGCACGCGGACGGCGAGCTCATGGGCTACGCGGCCAGCCGCGCGCACCACGCCGACGTGGGCGGGAAGGTGCCGGGCTCGATGCCCGCCGACTCGACCACGCTCGACGAGGAGGGCGTGGTGATCGAGCCGTGCCGGCTGGTGCGCGGCGGCGAGCTCGACCGCGAGCTGCTCGACTCGATCACCGCGCGCATGCGCGGCCCGCGGCAGCGCGTTGCCGATCTGCGCGCTCAGCTCGCCGCCAACCGCGCCGGCGCCGCGCGGCTGGTCGAGCGGACCGAGCGCCACGGCCTCGACGCGGTCCGCGAGGCGATGGCCGAGACGCTCGACTACGCCGAGCGCCGCACGCGCGCCGCGATCGAGCGCCTCGGCGACGGCGAGCGTGAGGCGCGCGACGTGCTCGAGGCGCCCGAGGGCGACCTCGAGCTGCGCCTGCGCGCGCGTGTGGAGGGCGGCTCGATCGTGCTCGACTTCACGGGCTCGGCCGATCAGCACGGCGGGAACCTCAACTGCCCGCTGGCGGTCACGCTGTCGGCCTGTTACTTCGCCGTGCGGGTGCTGGCCGATCCCGACGTTCCCCCGTGCGCGGGCGCGTACCGCCCGGTCGAGGTGATCGCGCCGGAGGGCTCCGTGCTGAACGCCCGCCCACCGGCGGCCGTGGTCGCGGGCAACGTGGAGACCTCGTCACGCGTGGCCGACCTCGTGCTGGCGGCCTTCGGGCACGCGCTCGGCCAGGGGACGATGAACAACCTCACCCTCGGCAACGACGGGTTCACCTACTACGAGACGATCGGCGGTGGTCAGGGCGCGTGCGCGGACGCCGACGGGCCGAGCGCCGTGCACGTGGCGATGAGCAACACGCTCAACACGCCGGTGGAGGCGCTGGAGCTCGAGTTCCCGCTGCGGGCGGTGGAGTACTCGCTGCGGCGCGGCTCGGGCGGGGACGGCGCACGGCGCGGTGGCGACGGCGTGGTGCGCGAGGTCGAGGCGCTCGAGGAGATGCAGTACTCGCTCCTCACCGAGCGCCGGCGGACGCGGCCGGCCGGGGCGGACGGCGGCTCGGCGGGAGCCTGCGGGCGCAACCTCGTGGACGGCGAGGAGCTGCCGCCCAAGGCCGCGGGTACGCTGCGCCCCGGCCAGCGATTGCGCATCGAGACCCCCGGAGGTGGAGGACATGGACGCACCTAGACGGATCGCCTTCCTTGGCATGGGGATCATGGGCAGGCCGATGGCGAGCAACCTCGCCGCCGCGGGGTTCGAGGTCACGGTGTGGAACCGCACCGCGTCTCGGGCTCGCGACACGGGTCTCCCCGTCGCGGACACCCCGGCCGAGGCGAGTGCGGGCGCCGATGTGACGATCACGATGGTCGTCGACTCTCCTCAGGTCGAGGAGGTCCTCTTCGGTGAGAACGGCGGCAGTGAGGGCATGCGGGACGGGCACGTCGCGGTGGACATGTCGACGATCGCGCCCACCGCCGCACGCTCCATCGGCGAGCGGCTCTCCGTTCCCTTCCTCGACGCCCCCGTGACCGGCTCGCGCCCCAAGGCCGAGGACGCGACGCTCACGATCATGGCCGGCGGCGACGAGGCCGCGTACGAGCGCGTGCGCCCGGTGCTCGAGGCGATGGGGAAGCTCGTGCTGCGGGTCGGGCCGTCCGGCCACGGTCAGATGGCCAAGCTGATCAACAACACGCTGGCGGCCATCCACGCCGCCGCGCTGGCCGAGGGCCTCGCGCTGGCCGAGGGCTTCGGCCTCGACACGGACGCGCTGCGCAAGGTCGTGGGCGCCGGCTCCGGCGCGTCGGCGATGCTCTTCCTCAAGGCGGGCCCCATGCT
>DASVPL010000076.1:0-6535 GCA_036382905.1 Thermoleophilaceae bacterium
CTCGAGGACAGCGGACACGTCCACCCCCATCAGCGCCGCCGGGACCAGCCCGAAGTACGAGAGCACGCTGTAGCGCCCGCCGATCTCCGGGTCGTTCACGAACGTGTGCAGGAAGCCCTTCTCGCGCGCGAGCTCCGCCAGCGACGTGTCCGGGTCGGTGATCGCCACGAAGTGCTTGCCGGCCTCCTCCGCGCCCAGCGCCTCGCTCGCGCGGGCGTGGAAGTACCTGAACTGCGACAGCGTCTCGATCGTGCCGCCCGACTTGCTCGACACGATGAACAGCGCCGACTTCAGGTCGATGGCGCGCTCGGCCTCGAGCACGGCGCCGGGGTCGGTCGAGTCGAGCACGTGCAGGCGCATGCCGTCGGTGCCGTCGCCGAACGAGCGGCGGATCACCTCGGGCCCGAGGCTCGAGCCGCCCATGCCGAGCAGCACGGCGTCGGTCAGCCCGTCCTCGCGGCACGCCTGCGCGAACGCCTTCAGGTCGGCGCAGTGCTCGAGCATCGTGTCCGAGATCGTGAGCCAGCCGAGCCGGTCCCCGATCTCGGGCCCGGGCCCGCCCCAGAGCGACTCGTCCCGGCGCCACACGCGCCTGGCCACGTCCTCCTCGGTGGCCTGCTTCACGCGCGCCGCGATGGCCGGCTCGAGCTCGTCGGGGATGTTGCTCTCGAACGTGGCAGGGCGGCCCGTGACGGCGGCCTCGCGCGCGCTCTCCACGCCGATGATCAGCTTCTCCATCGCGTCCACGAACAGCGTCACACCCTCGTCGAGCAGCTCCTCCACGACCTGCTCCATGTCGATCCCCGCGTCCTCGAGGTCCTTCATGGCGGCCTCGACCTCGGCGGGGTCGGCGTCGGCCGTGGCCCCGCTGATCTCGGCCTTCTCGCCGGCGGCGAGCAGCGTGGGCATCGGCATCGTGTTCACCGTCTCGGGCGCCACCAGGCCGTCCACGTACATCGTCTCCGAGTAGTTCGGGTTCTTCACGCCGGTGGACGCCCAGAGCGGGCGCTGCACGGGCGCGCCGGCCTCGCGCAGCTCGGCGAAGCGGTCGCCGTGGAAGATCTCCTTGAAGCGCACGTAGGCGGCCCGCGCGTTCCAGAGGCCGGCGGCGCCCTGGAGCTCGGTGTTGCCCCTGGCCTCGAGCAGCTTGTCGACCTTGCTGTCCACGCGCGAGACGAAGAAGCTCGCCACCGAGCGGACGTTCGTCACGTCGCCGCCGTTCTCGCGCAGGCGCTCCAGCCCGCGGACGTACGCGTCGGCCACGTTCGCGTACGACTCGACGCTGAACAGCAGCGTCACGTTCACGTTGATGCCCTCGGAGATGCACTCCTCGATCGCCGGCAGGCCGGCGGTCGTGCCCGGGATCTTGATCATCACGTTCGGGCGGTCGACGCGCTTCCAGTAGTCGCGCGCCTGCTCGAGCGTGGCCTCGGTGTCGTGGGCCGCCTCGGGCCCCACCTCGAGCGAGACGTAGCCGTCGTAGCCGCGCAGCTCGTCGTAGACCGGGCGCAGCACATCGGCGGCGAGCTGCACGTCCTTGATCGCGATCGCGTCGTAGATCTGCTTCGCGTCGCAGCCCTGGTTCGCAAGCTCGCGCAGCTCGTCGTCGTAGTCGTCGGACCCGAGGATCGCCTTCTCGAAGATCGCCGGGTTCGAGGTCACGCCGCGCAGCGACATCTCGTCCATCAGCCGCTTCAGCTCGCCGCCCTCGATCAGGCTGCGGCGGATCTGGTCGAGCCAGACGCTCGTCCCAGCCGCCGTCAGGGCCTGGAGCCGCTCGTTCACTCCGACAGTCACGCTCATCTCAGCTCCTCGCTCCTACGCGGTCAAGAACGCTCCGACCCAGTTCCGCCGCCTTCTCCGCCGTTATCCCGAAATGCTCGTAGACCGCGGGGGCCGGCCCCGACTCGCCGAACGTGGTCATGCCCAGGAAGGCCCCGTCAGGGCCGATCCACCTGTCCCAGCCCATCGGGCTCGCGGCCTCGACCGCCACCCGCGCGGGCACCGAGCGCGGCAGCACCGACTCGCGGTAGGACTCGTCCTGCTCGGTGAAGGTGTCCATGCACGGCATCGACACGACGCGCACAGCGATGCCGTCGAGCAGCTCGGCGGCCTCCATGCACAGGGACACCTCGGAGCCGGTCCCGATCAGGATCAGGTCGGGCTCGCCCTCGCCTGTCTCGTGCAGCACGTAGGCGCCGCGCTCGACGGCGTCGTCGGGAATCTTCTCCGGGTCGATCACGGGCAGCCCCTGGCGCGAGAGCGCGAAGGCGCTCGGAGCCTCCGTGTTGCGCAGGGCGAAGCGCCAGCACAGGGCGGTCTCGTTCGCGTCCGCCGGGCGCAGCACGTTCAGCCGCGGGATCGCGCGCAGGGCGCAGAGGTGCTCGACCGCCTGGTGGGTCGGACCGTCCTCGCCGAGCCCGATCGAGTCGTGCGTCCAGATCCAGATCGACGGCAGCTTCATCAGCGCCGACAGCCGCACGGCGCCGCGCATGTAGTCGCTGAACACGAGGAACGTGCCGCCGTAGGCGCGCAGCCCCTGGAGGCCGAGCCCGTTGACGATCGCGCCCATGCCGTGCTCGCGCACGCCGAAGTGGATGTTGCGCCCGCCGAAGTCGCCGGTCGCGACGTCGCCGCCGCCGTCGATGTTCGTGTTGTTCGAGCTGGCGAGGTCGGCCGAGCCGCCGACGAGGTGGGGAACCTTCTCGGCCGCCCACTGGATGACCTTGCCCGACGCGGCGCGGGTGGCCATCCCCTTCGGGTCGGCGTCGAAGCGCGGCAGCCCCTCCTCGAAGCCCTCGGGCATCTCGCCGCGCTGGATCGCCTCGAACAGCGCCGCCTTCTCGGGATGGTCCTCGCGGTAGCGGTCGAACAGCGCCTTCCAGGCGCTCTCGACCTTCGACCCGCGCGCGCACGACTCGCGGAAGTGCTCGAGCGCCTCGTCCGGGACGAAGAACTGCTTGTCGGGATCCCAGCCGTACGCCTCCTTGGTCAGCCGGATCTCGTCCTCGCCGAGCGGCGACCCGTGGGCCTTGGTGCTGTCCTGCTTGTTCGGGCTGCCGTAGCCGATGTGGGTCTGCACGATCACGAGCGACGGCCTGTCCTCGACCAGCATCGCCTCGCGCGTGGCGGTCTCGATGCGGTCGAGGTCGTCGGTGTCCCCCACGTCGATCACGTGCCAGCCGTAGGCCTCGTAGCGCTTGCCCACGTCCTCGGTCATCACCACGTCGACCGGGCTCGCGAGCTGGATCTTGTTGTCGTCGTAGAACGCGATCAGCTTGCCCAGTCCGAGGTGGCCCGCCAGCGACGACGCCTCGGCGGCCACGCCCTCCTGCATGTCGCCGTCGCTCGCGATCGTGAACGTGTGGTGGTTCACGATCTCGTGCTCGCCCTCGTTGAACTGCGCGGCCAGCATTCGCTCGCCGAGCGCGAGCCCGACGGCCGTGGCGATCCCCTGGCCGAGCGGGCCGGTGGTGGACTCGATCCCCGGCGAGTACTTGCGCTCGGGATGGCCGGCGGTCGGCGAGCCGACCTGGCGGAAGTTCTTGATGTCGTCGAGCGACATCTCGTAGCCCGTGAGGTGGAGCATCGAGTAGAGGAGCATCGACGCGTGCCCCGCGCTCAGCACGAAGCGGTCGCGGTTCGGCCAGTCGGCATTCGCCGGGTTGTGGCGCATAACGCGCGTGTAGAGCACGTACGCCAGCGGAGCGAGGCCCATCGGGGCGCCGGGGTGGCCGGAGTTCGCCTTCTGGACGGCGTCCATCGAGAGCGTTCGGATGGTGTTGACGCAGAGCTCGTCGAGCGCTCTCGTGTCGGTCGCCGTCGTGGTCATGCGCTCCTCCCGTCGCTTGCCAGGCCCGCAGTATCTCCTTTGAGCGACAGCTCCTGAGCTGCCAGCAGGCCGGCACCTATTACCCCGGCGTCGTTGCCCGCCTTCGCAACGCTTACCCGGACGCGCTCGAACAACGCGGGGAGGGCCCGGCTTTGCGCCTCTTCGACCGCATCGCTCAGGAAGAGGTCGGCCGCCGCCGAGAGGCCGCCGCCGATCACGAAGTGGGCCGGCTCGAAGACGTTCACGAAGTTCGAGATGCCGATGCCGAGCCAGCGGGCGAGGTCGCGCAGCAGCTCCTGCGCGCCGGCATCGCCGTTGCGCGCGGCCTCGACCACCTGCTTTCCCTTCACCCGCTCGCCGCCGGCCCGCGCCGTGGCCTCCCGCTCCAGCGCGGTCCCCGACGCCAGCGCTTCCAGACACCCTCTGTTGGGACACGATCCCGGGCATTCGGGCCCGTCGGGGTCGATCACCGTGTGGCCCAGCTCCGCGCCGAGGCCGCTGGCGCCGCGGAAGATCCGACCGCCGATCACCACGCCGCCCCCCACGCCGGTGCCGAGCGTGAGCATCACGAGGTGCTGGGCCGGCGCGTCCTCGACGAACTGGGCCTCGGCGAGCGCGGCGCAGTTGGCGTCGTTGTCGAGGTAGACCGGCACGCCGATGCGGGCGGTCAGCTCCTCGCCCAGGGCCACGCCCTCGAACGGGATGTTCACGCTGCTCACGATCGTGCCGGTGGCGAAGTCGATCTGCGACGGCATCCCGATCCCGACGGCCTCGGGCGCGCCGGAGCGCTCGCCGACCTCGCGGATGGCGGATTCGATCCCGGCCAGGAGGGCGTCGCTGCCGCTCAGGTCGGTCGGGTGGACCACCGGATCGATCACCTCGGTGCCCGCGATCCGCGCGGCGGCGACCTTCGTGCCGCCCACGTCCACGCCGATCACCGCGGGCTCAGCCGCTCCCCGCGCCGGCTCTGTCCCCCGGGCCACGCCGGAAACCTACGCCCTTTGTGCTAGAAACGATCCCTCGATGGACCGGCGACTCGCCAACAAGAACCTGCGTACCGGCCTCATCGCCGGCGCGATCAGCTTCGTCTTCTTCGGCGCGGCGTTCCTGGTCGCCGCCGCGTACTAGCGATGGCCGACCAGACCGACGGCCAGGTGCTCGCTCCGCCGAGCGAGGAGATCCACCTTCCCGATCCCGCCTACACCCCCGTGGTGCTGGCGTTCGGCATCACGCTCATGATCGTGGGCGTCGTCCTCACCTGGGTGATGGTCGCGATCGGCGCCGTCATCGCCCTCGTGGCGCTCATCCGCTGGATCCGCCAGGTCCGCGAGGAGATGGCGGAGCTCCCGCTCGAGCACTAGCGTGCTCGGCCCGAACGTCCGCTGGACCCTCCAGCGCATCGCGCTGCTCGACGCGCCCCTGCTGATGATCGCCGCGGTGGCGAGCCTGTTCACCGACCGGCCGCTGCTCGGGATCGCCCTCGCGCTCGGCTCGTTCGGCATGTTCATGCTCGGCCGGCCGACGATCGGCCGCCGCTACCCGCCGGCGGAGGAGGAGCGCCGCGGCGAGACGCCGCTCGCCACGCCGGTGGCCAAGCCGCGCCGCCGGCGCGACCCGCGCGGGTTCTAAGCGCGCGTACGCGCCGTCTCGACCTCGGTGGTCGAGCCGGCCTCGGTCCAGCAGCGCACGATGTCGCGCATCGACAGGACGCCGGCGATCTCGCCGCCGTCGATCACCACGAGGTGACGGAAGCCGCCCCTGACCATCTCCTCGGCCGCGCGTTCGAGCGACCAATCCGGCCCCGCGAAGGTGAGGTTCTCGGAGAGGTGGTCGCAGACGCGCTCGGTGTCGGGGTCCTCGCCCGCGCCCAGGGAGTTCAGGAGGTCGCGCTCGGTGACGATCCCGGGTCCCTGCTCCTCGGGGTCGATCACCACGGCGGCGCCGACGCTACGCTTCGCCATCTGCTTCGCCGCCTCGCGCAGGGTGTGGTCCGGGCCGACCGTGAGAACTACCGAGCTCATCCCCTCGCTGACTCGCAAATCCACTCCCCTGTCGATCAAGTGACGATTGCCGCGAGCTTACCGCCCGCGCCCTGACGATGCGTCGCGAGTGTGCGTGCGCCAAGCCCGTGCAGGAAAGGTGACCCAAGCGTCATATTCGCTAACTTGGCCGCTGATCCGCCCGTTGGTGTTGGCACGTACCCGACACGACCCCGGACTCGCACCACTTACCCCTATGCCCATTAGAACATCCACAGTTGCGCGCCGCCGTGCCCTCTACGAGGAAGCGGTGGAGATCATCGAGCAGGAGTACGCGAGCGACCTCGAGCTCGACGCCGTCGCCCGCCGTCTGGCGACGTCGCGACGCCAGTTGCAGCGCGCCTTCGCCGAGGCGGGACGGACCAGCTTCCGCACCCGCCTGGCCGAGGTTCGCATGCAGAAGGCGCTCGAGCTGTTGCGCGAGGGCACGCTGCCCGTGCGCGACGTCGCGACCAGCGTCGGCTACCGGCAGGCGGCCCAGTTCGCGAAGACGTTCCGCCGCCACCACGGCCGCCCGCCGTCGAGCATCCGCCGCGAGCGGAACGCCGGGGCGCCAGGCGATCCGGGCCAGCCGCACACGATGGCTACGCTCGACCAGCCGGCCGCAGCCGCGTAGCGCCCGGCTCGAAAGCTAGGCCGGCACAGCCGGCCGCAGGAGCGCGCG
>DASVPL010000077.1:0-4359 GCA_036382905.1 Thermoleophilaceae bacterium
CCTGGCGCAGCACCCGCACGTGATCGAGCTCGAGCGTCTCGACGATGTCGCCGGTGCCGTCCTCGGAGCCGTCGTCGACCACCAGCACCTCGAAGTCCGGGTAGTCGCTCGCGTCGAGCGAGCGCACCGCCCGCTCGATCCCCGCCGCCTCGTTGAAGGCCGGGACGACGATCGATACCGGCGGCAGGAACTCGTCGCGGTCCGCGGCGGCGGCCGCGCGCACGATCCGCGCGTGGCGGCGCGCGAAGAAGTACAACGCGGCCATGCGCAGCAGCGCGAGCAGCGCGATCGGGACGAGCATGAGCGTGAGCGCGTCCGTGACGAAGTGCGCAACGCCGAGCGTGGCCAGCAGCAGGCGCCCGCGGCCGCGCTCCCACGACGAGGTGGCCGGCTCGGCGGCGGCGCGGTCGATCCCGGCCAGCTGCGAGGCGGTCACGAAGCGGAAGCCGCGCCCGCGCAGCTCCGGCACGATGCGCCGCAGCGCCGCGACGGTCTGCGAGCGGTTGCCCCCACCGTCGTGCATCAGCAGCAGGCCGCCCGCGTCCGAGGGCGGGGTGGCGGCGCGCACGATCGCCTCCACCCCCGGGCGCGACCAGTCGCGCGTGTCGAGGTCCGACAGCACGATCGCGTAGCCGTGCTTCGCCACGCGGCGCAGCCCGCGCGCGCCGGCGCTGGTCACCGCCTCCGGCGTGGCCGAGTAGGGCGGACGGAACAGTCGCGGGCGCACGCCGCTCGCGCCCGCGACAGCGTTCTCGGTGAGGCCGAGCTGCAGCGACAGCTCCCAGCCGGGCAGGCCGGTCACGTCGGCGTGGCTGAACGTGTGGTTGCCGAGCTCGAAGCCGTCCCGGTGGAGGTCGCGCACGAGATCCGGGTGGCGCACCACCTTGCTGCCGAGCACGAAGAACGTCGCGGGGGCGCCCAGGCGCTTGAGCTCAGCCGCGATGCGCGGCGTCCAGCGTGGGTCGGGGCCGTCGTCGAAGGTGAGCGCGACCGCCCGCCCGGCCGGCGGCTCCCGCGACACCAGCCGCCCGCGGTCCAGCGTCAGCAGCGGACCCGCCCCGCCGAAGGGCTCACCGCCGCCCGCGGCGTCGCGCGTGGAGCTGCGCTCGGTGGTGTGCGCGGCGATCCCCTGCACGCCGAGCAGCACGAGCATCGTCACCAGGCAGAACGCCAGCAGCGTCCAGTGGCCGGGCGGGCGCCGGATGCGCCGCCGCAGGCGCGCGATCTGGGCCGGGGTGCGGGGTCGGCGGACCCGTGGCACGCCGGACCTCAGGGAGTGGTCGTGTCGGCCTTGGGACCGCCGCGGCGCTCGCCGGAGGTGGTGGCGCCGGGGGCCGAGCCGGAGTTGCCGCGCGGGGCGTCCGTCGTGCGGTCGGGACGGTTGACCGCTCCGGGCGCGGTGGCCGAGTTGCCGCCGGCGGCGGGGGCGGTCGTGGGCGGCGCGGCGGGCGCGGTGGGAGTGGTCGTGCCCGAGCCGCCGCTGCCGGTGCCGGCTGGAGCCGAGTCATCGCCGCCCGTCTCTGTGGCCGGCGCCTCGCGGTCCCCCGAGCCGCGGCGGGCCGAGCGCTCGCCGCGGGCCGAGCCCGCCGCATCGTCGCGCGCGGCCTCGTCGCGCGCGGCGGCCAGGCGCGTGGCGTCACGGTCCGCTCCGGCGCGCTCGACATTGCGGACCGCCTGGTCGCCGGCGCCGCGGTCGGTCTGCGCGGTCGCTCCGCTGCCGCCCGGCACGTCGGGCAGGCCGAGCGAGGGGAGCGGATGCAGTCCGAACGCGCCGAGCACTAGCGCCACCAGCCACAGCGCGGTGGCGGAGGCGAGCGTCCAGCCGAGCACGCGCAGCACGCGGGCGCGGCGCTGGGTCTCGGAGGCGAACACGGGCCGCTCGTCCTCGCGCTGGGGCGCGGGCAGGCCGGGCGCTTCGGTCCTCTCCACGGCGGGCATCGAGATCTCAAGCGTAGAAACGCGCTCTCACCCCGAAAGTTGGACCCGTGTCCCCGGTGCGGGTCAGCCGGGGTGCGTCGGTAGAGTCTCGACGGCTTGGCCGCCGTCGCCGAAACGCTTCGCCGCACCCCGCTCCACGACCGTCACGCCGCGGCCGGGGCGCGCCTCGTGCCGTTCGCCGGCTGGGAGATGCCGGTGCAGTACGAGGGCATCCGGCAGGAGCACGTGGCGGTCCGGACGAGCGCCGGCATCTTCGACGTCTCGCACATGGGCGAGGTCGAGACGCGCGGGCCCGACGCGGAGGCCTTCCTCCAGCGCATCCTCTCGAACGACGTCACGAAGATCCCCGTCGGCGGAGCCCAGTACTCGGTGCTCTGCAAGGAGAACGGAGGGGTGCTCGACGACCTCTTCACCTATCGCCTCGGCGACGACCGCTACCTGACCGTCACGAACGCGAGCAACCACGAGCGCGACCACGACTGGATCGCCAAGCACGCCGCCGATTTCGACGTGACCGTGACCGACGCGGCCGCCGACTGGTCGATGATCGCCCTCCAGGGGCCGAACGCGCGCGCGATCCTGAACGACCTGATCGAGGGTGAGGCGCCCGCGCGCATGCGCGCGAGCGAGGCCCGTGTGGCGAATGTGCCCGCGCTCGTCTGTGGCACCGGCTACACGGGCGAGGACGGCGTCGAGCTGCTGGTCGCGCCGGACGACGCCGAAACGGTCTGGGACGCCCTGGCCGCGGCCGGCGCCACCCCCGCCGGCCTGGGCGCCCGCGACACGCTGCGCCTGGAGGTCTGCTTCCACCTCTACGGCAACGACCTCGCCGAGGACCGCAACCCGATCGAGGCCGGGCTCGACTGGGTCTGCAAGCTCGACACCGGCTTCGTCGGCTCGGACGTGCTGCGCACGGTCAGGCCCGAGCAGCGGATCGTCCCGTTCGCCTTCACGGGCCCGGGCATCCCGCGCCAGGGCAACCCGATCCACACCGAGCACGGCGACGGCGTCGTGACCAGCGGGACGATGTCCCCGTGCCTGGAGATCGGGATCGGCATGGGCTACGTACCGCTGGCGGCGGGCGAGCCGGGCACGCCGATCGAGGTGGACGTCCGCGGCAAGAAGCGCCCCGCCGAGGTGCGCGAGCGGCCGCTCTACAGACGGGAGGCGGCGAGTGGCTGAGTCGTATCCGGATGACCTGAAGTACCACCCCGAGCACGACTGGGCTCGGATCGACGGCGAGGAGGCGACCTTCGGGATCACCTGGTTCGCGCAGGACCAGCTCGGCGAGGTCGTGTTCTTCGACCCCCCCACGGTCGGCGACACCGTGACCGCCAACGAGTCGTACGCGGAGGTCGAGTCCGTGAAGGCGGTATCCGACGTGGTCGCGCCGCTGAGCGGCGAGGTCCTGGCCGTGAACGAGGAGCTGGCCGAGGCGCCCGAGAAGGTCAACGACGACCCCTACGGCGACGGCTGGCTCGTGCGCGTGAAGCTCACCGACCCGTCGCAGGTGGACGGCCTGCTCGACGTGGCCGCCTACCAGGAGCTCGTGAAGGGAGCCTCGTGACGCGCTACACCAGCGCGACCGACGACGACCGCCGCGCGATGCTCGAGCGCATCGGCGCGGGCTCGGTCGAGGAGCTGTTCGAGGACGTGCCGGCCTCGGTGCGCCTCGACCGCCCGCTCGACCTGCCGCAGGGCATGTCCGAGCAGGACGTGTTCGACCACCTGAGCGCGCTCGCCGAGCGCAACCGCCACGCCGACTCGGAGGTCACCTTCGCCGGCGCCGGGATGTACGACCACTACCAGCCGGCGCTGATCGACTCGATCATCTCGCGCAGCGAGTTCCTCACCCCGTACACGCCGTACCAGCCGGAGATCTCCCAGGGCGGGCTCCAGGTGATGTTCGAGTACCAGACCGCGATCTCCGAGCTCACCGGCCTGCCGGTCTCGAACGCCTCGCTGTACGAGGGACCGTCGAGCGTGGCGAGCGCCGGGTACCTGGCGAAGCTCGAGAACAAGCGCACGAGGTTCGTCACCTCGCGCGGCCTGCACCCGCACTCGCGCGCTGCGCTCGCCACCTACGCGCGCGGCTTCGGCGCCACCGTCGAGGAGACGCCGCTCGACGAGAACGGCGCCACCGACATCGAGGCGCTAGCCGCCGCCGTCGACGACGACACCGCCGCCGTGTTCGTCCAGCAGCCGAACTTCCTCGGCACGGTCGAGGACCTGGGCCCGCTGGTCGAGGCCGGCAAGCGCACCGGCGCGCTGGTCGTCTGCCAGGTCGACGCGATGACGCTCGGCATCCTCAAGCCGCCCGGCGAGTACGGCGTCGACATTGCGGTCGGTGAGGGGCAGCCGCTCGGCAACCGGCTCGACTACGGCGGTCCGTCGTTCGGCTTCTTCGCCGCGCAGGAGCGC
>DASVPL010000078.1:0-5338 GCA_036382905.1 Thermoleophilaceae bacterium
CGCTCGGGCCGTCCTTCGGGATCGCGCCCGCGGGGACGTGGACGTGGAACTCGCGGTCCTCGAAGGCGTCCTCGTCGACGTCCAGGCGCTCGGCGTGGCCGCGCACGTAGGACAGGGCGATGCGCGCCGACTCCTTCATCACGTCGCCGAGCTGTCCTGTGAGCACGAGATCGTTCTTGCCCTTCATGCCGGTGGCCTCGACGAACAGCACATCGCCGCCGGTCCCGGTGACCGCGAGCCCGGTGGCCACACCGGGGATCGCCGTGCGCTCGGCGGCCTCCTGGAAGAAGCGCTGGCGCCCGAGGGCGTCGCGCACGGCGTCGGCCTCGATCGCGACCGGTGCCTCGGCCGATCCCGATGCGATCCGCGTCGCCGTCTTGCGGAGCACGGTGCCCAGCTCGCGCTCGAGCTGGCGCACGCCGGCCTCGCGCGTGTACTCGGTGACGACCGTGCGGAGCACGTCGTCCGACACCGTCACCTCGTCCTCGCGCAGGCCGTTGCGCTCGCGCTGGCGCGGCCACAGGTAGCCGCGGGCGATCGCCAGCTTCTCGGCGGTGGTGTAGCCGTCGAAGCGGATGATCTCCATGCGGTCGAGCAGCGGGCCGGGGATCGTCTCGGCGACGTTCGCCGTGGCGATGAACACGACCTCGGAGAGGTCGAGCTCGACGTCGAGGTAGTGGTCGCGGAACGAGTGGTTCTGCGCTGGGTCGAGGACCTCGAGCAGGGCCGCCGACGGATCGCCGCGCCAGTCGGCGCCGACCTTGTCGACCTCGTCGAGCATGATCACCGGGTTCATCGTCCTGGCGTCGCGCAGGGCACGCACCAGGCGTCCCGGCAGCGCGCCGATGTAGGTGCGCCGGTGCCCGCGGATCTCGGCCTCGTCGCGCACGCCGCCGAGCGACATGCGCACGAACTCGCGGCCGGTGGCACGCGCGATCGACTCGCCGATCGAGGTCTTGCCGGTGCCGGGCGGGCCGATCAGGGTGAGGATCGCCCCGCTCTTGCGGTCCTCCGCGATGCCGCGCTCCTTGCGCAGCCTGCGCACGGCGATGTACTCGGTGATGCGGTCCTTGACCTCGTCGAGCCCGGCGTGGTCGGCGTCCAGGACCTTGCGGGCATGCACCGGGTCGAGCCGCTCGTCCGAGCGTTCCGACCACGGCACCGCGATCAGCCAGTCGAGGTAGCTCCGGATCATCGACGACTCGCCGCTCTGCTCACCGCTGCGCTCGAGCCGGGCCAGCTCCTTCTCGGCCTGCTCGCGCACCTCGTCGGGCATGCCGGCCTCTTCGATCTGGGTGCGGTAGTCCTCGACCACCGAGCCGTCGTCGTCGCCCAGCTCCTTGCGGATCGACTCCATCTGCTTGCGCAGGAAGTACTCACGCTGCTGGTTCTCGGTGCCGGAGCGAACGTCCTCGCGGATGCGCGCGCGCACCTCGAGCTCGGTCAGGCGGTCACGCTGGAACGCGAGGGACTTCTCGAGGCGCTCGGTCACGTCGAGGGTCTCGAGCAGCTCGATCTTCTGCTCGTAGGAGATGTCGGGGGAGTAGCCGGCGGTGTCGGCCAGCGCGCCCGGCTCGCTGATCGAGCGCAGGAACGCCTGGATGCGGCCGTCGTCGCCGCGCAGCTCGAGGATCTCCTCGACCACGGCGCGGTACTCGCGCGCGAGCTCGCGGGTGCGCCCGTCGACGGGCTCGTCGTCGGGGTGGGGCTCGACCTCCACGCGGAGGTCGCCGCTCGGGCCGGTCTGCGCGGCGCCGATGCGCCCGCGGTGCAGCCCGACCAGGCTCACGGCGCGGCCGCCGCCGGGCAGCCGCACGCGCTCGACCACGTCGGCCACGGTGCCTACGCTTGCAAACGCGTCCTCGTGACGCGGGACCAGCACCACGCGCTCCTCGTCCCCGACCTCGAGGGCGAGCGTCAAGTTCATTGTGGGGAAGACGACGGTGTCGTCCACGGGTACGAGCAGAAGCTGGTCCACGGCGCTTTCCTTTCGGAAGCTGGTTACGATACGTAAGTGAGTGTAGTGGGTAGCCTCGCGGGCATGAAGCTCGAGGGCATCCACCACATCACCTGCATCACCGGGGACGCACCGCGGAACGTCGACTTCTACGCGCGGGTCATGGGCCTGCGGCTCGTGAAGAAGACGGTCAACCAGGACGACCCGACCATCTACCACCTCTTCTACGGCGACGAGGAGGGTGCGCCGGGGCACGACCTGACGTTCTTCGAGTACCCGGGCGCGCAGCCGGGCAAGGCGGGGGCGGGGATGGTGCACCGGCTGATCCATCGGGTCGGGTCCGCCGACACGCTCGACTTCTGGGCCGAGCGGCTCGGGGCGGAGGAGGTCGCGACACGGCGCGAGAACGGGTCGCTCGTGTTCGCCGACCCGGAGGGGCTCGAGCACGAGCTGGCGGTCTTCGAGGTGCCGGACCCGCCGCTGATCGCCCATGCGAGCGAGGTACCGGACGAGCACGCGCTGCAAGGGTTCGAGGCGGTGCGCACGTACACCGCGGACCCCGAGGCGAGCCGGCGGTTGCTCGAGGAGGGGCTCGGGTTCGAGCAGCGCTCAGGCGACGAGTGGGAGGCGCGCGGCGGCGAGCGCGGCGGACGGATGGTGTACGACCGCAGCCAGGTGCGCGGCGTGCAGGGCGCCGGCACGGTGCACCACGTGGCGTGGTCGGTCGGGCTCGACGAGCTCGACGCGTGGCGCGAGCGCGTGCTGGCCGCCGGCGCGCGGCCGACGCCCCTCATCGACCGCTTCTGGTTCCACTCGATCTACTTCCGCGAGCCGAGCGGCGTGCTCTTCGAGCTGGCCACGCGCGGCCCCGGCTTCACCGCCGACGAGCCGCTTGACACGCTCGGGGAGGCCCTGACGCTGCCGCCGGACTACGAGCAGTACCGCGAGCGCCTCGAGCAGGTGCTCACCCCGCTGCCCGACCCGCGCCAGTGGAGGCGGGCCGGGTCGCCCCAGTCGGGGTGACGAACGAGGCCAAGCTCCTCGTATTCGTCCGGTACGTGCTGCCGGCGCTGATTGTCGTGGCCGGGCTTGCGACGATCCTGATCGGCGACTCGAAGAGCGCGCTGCACGGCGGCCTCGGGATCGTCGGCGGGGGGATCGCCGTGCTGCTGCTCAGCTACTTCTACCGCGTGGGCGCCAGCGGCGAGCTCGAGCGCGACGCCGAGGTGGAGGCTCGCGACTACTTCGACCGCCACGGCCGCTGGCCGGACGAGGACCAGCAGCTACCAGGGAAGTCCTAGGTTCGTGGGCCGCAGCACGTTGTGCGGGCCGTATGCCTCGGCCTCGTCGTTCGTCTCGCGCTCGGCTGAGGCCGCGTACTTGGCGGCCGTCTCGCTGACGGGGTAGAGGAGCTCCTCCGGGTCCTTGCGGGTGCCGACCATCAGAACCGAGCTCGGGCCGTCCCCGGCACCCACGAGCACGTGTGCGGTGCCCTCCGGGAGGTGGACGAAGTCGCCCCTGCGCAGCGGTCGCTCCTCCTCCTCGACGACCAGCACGCACTCGCCGCTCAGGACCAGGAATGCCTCCTGGGCGTTCTCGCGGTGATAGAGCGCCGACGGCTGGCCGGGCTCGAGCACGCGGACGTTGATGCCGAACTCGGGGAACGAGGCCTGGACGCGGTCCTCGAAGCGTGCCGAGCTGCCGAAGCGGTCAGAGCTGATGGCCTTCGCGTCGGCGACGTTGACGACGAACCAGCCCTCGCTCGCCGGGATCACGCCATCTTCCGTGGTGCGGAGCTCGGCCTCTGGCACCGGCTCGAGGCTCACCGCTTGCCGACGGTGCTGCGGAACAGCACGATGCTGACCACGGCGATGATCGCGGCGAGCAGCGGGATCCCGAGGCCGATGACGCCGAACAGCGCGAGGACGAATCCCACGACCGCCACGGCGCCGGCGACGCCGCCGACCTGGACGAGCCTGAACGCGCGCTGCTCGCGCGTGCGGCGCGGCGTGTACTTCGGGCGGTTGGTCAGGTCGGCCATGCGTCGCTAGAGATCCTACCGCCGGGGTAGAGTCCGCCGGGTCGATGGAGCTGGGGGCCTTGCAGCAGCAGCCCGCCGGAGCGGCGGCGGCGCCCCGCCTGCGTCCACTCGACGTGGGGCAGAAGCTCGACGCGGCGATCAAGCTCGCGACGCGGAACCTCGGGACGCTCACGGCGATCGTCCTGATCGTCCTGGTGCCGATCAACCTGCTGTCGTTCCTGATCACGGTCTCGACGCTGCCGGACGACTTCACGGCCGGCGGTCAGCTCGGGCCGGGCGCGACGCCCGACGCCGGCGCCGACTCCTCCGGCACCTTCGTCGCCGGCCAGCTCGTGGTGAACCTGCTCGCGTTCGTCGCGTTCTTCCTGGTGCCGGCGGTCTGCTTCCAGGCGATCGGGCAGGCATATCTCGGTGAGCGGACGGGCTGGCGCGAGTCGCTCGTCTACGGGTTGCGGCGGCTGCACTCGATCCTCTGGATCGTGCTCCTGATGGGGCTGGCGCTGCTGCTGGTCTTCATCGCGGGGGTCTTCTTCATCGGGGTCGCGTTTCTGTTCCCGCTGCTGCTCCTGGTGGTGATCCCGCTGGCGCTGGCGCCGTTCGTGTACCTCGGGGTGTCGTGGTCGCTGGCGCTGCCGGCGCTGTTGCTCGAGGGCGCGCGGGGGGTCAAGGCGCTCGGGCGGTCGCATTCGCTCGTGCAGGGGCGCTGGTGGCGGACGTTCGGGCTGCTCGTGCTGGCGTGGCTGCTGGTCCTGTTCGTGACGACGGTGGTGGCGGGCGCGCTCGCGGGGGTGACGTACGTCGTGAGCGACGAGAACACGGTGACGGCGGTCGGCCTGAACTTCCTGGCGAACCTCGTGGCGAGCGTGCTGACGACCCCGTTCCTGGCGACCGTGACGATCGTTTTGTATTTCGACCTGCGGGTGAGGAAGGAGGCGTTCGATCTGCAGCTGCTCGCGGGGGCGATCGGGGGCCGGGCGCCTTCGGAGGCGCTGGCGCGGAAGGAGCTGCCGTGGGAGGCGCCGCCGCATGGGGCTCCGCCGCCGCCGGGGTGGGCCCCGCCGCCGCACGGGGCCCCGCCGCCGCAGGCATGGGCGCCGCCGCCGGGCTCGGCTCCGCCGCACGGGGCTCCGCCGGCGGGCTGGGGGCACGCGCCGTCGCTGGCTCCGCCGCTGCCGCCGCAAGGCGGGTGGCCGCCTCAGCTTCAGGCGCCGCAGGGCTGGGGAGGGCCGCCGCAGGGTGGACCGGCGCCAACCCACGCACCGCCGCTGCCGCAAGCACCGCCGCCCCACGCACCGCCGCCCCCGCCGACGCCCTGGGCACCGCCCGCGCGACAGTGGGAC
>DASVPL010000079.1:0-2881 GCA_036382905.1 Thermoleophilaceae bacterium
AATGTGTCTGTCGCCCACGCGCTCGACCCGTTCGATCGGCACCACCGCGCCCGCCCCCTCGGGGACCGTCGCCCCAGTGGAGATCGCGATCGCCTCCCCCTCGCCGACCGCGCGGTCCGCGGGTGCGCCCGCGCGCGCCTCGCCCAAGACCGCCAGCTCGCCGCTCGCGCCCGGCGCGACCGCGTAGCCGTCCATCGCCGAGGAGTCGAACGGCGGCAGGTCCTCGCCGCTCGCGACATCCTCCGCCAGCACCCGACCCAGCGCGCGCTCGCACGGCACCGTCTCGGCCGCGGCGGGGCGCACCGCCGCCAGCACGCGGCTACGCGCCTCCTCCACCGAGATCAGCTCGCTCGCCACGCGCGCATATTCACACGCGCCCGCCAGAACCCCGCTCTTTGCGGATCTTTCGGGCCTGGGCACCCCCGGTTTGGCAGATATCTTGCATGGAGAACGCCGGGCATTTGCAGTCCGGACCGAGGGGTACAGTCGGCGATCACCTTGATCACCGACCCGCCGACAATCACCGCCAGCCGCCTTTCCGCCGCACCCACGCACGCGCCTGTGGACTCGCCACTGTCCCGTCTCGACGAATCGCGCGGCGAGATCGCGAAGGCTTGGCTTCAGCGTTTCGTCGAGCGCGCGACGCTGGAGGAGATCGAGCGGCTCCCGATGCAGCGGCTCGTCCGCGAGCTGCCAGAGCTGATCACGGAGATCGCGAGGGCGGCCGCGGCGCCCGTGCCGGAGACCGAGGCGAACTACCTCGACTGGGCGCAGCGCCTGGTCGAGCTGAGCGGCCGCGACAGCATCGCCGCGCAGGAGCTCGTCCGCGATCTCGCGGTCCTCCAGTCGGCGATGATCTCGACGCTGCACCGCGGTCTCGAACGGCTCGACCCGGTGGCGGCGCTCGAGACAGTGGAGCGGCTCGCTGAGCTGTTCAGCGCGATGCAGGCGGACGCGGTCGGGGAGGTGCTGACGGTCCGCTCGGGCGAGACCGAGTGGCTCGGCGAGACCGACGGGCTCACCGGGCTGCACAACACGCGCTTCATGCAGCAGCACCTGCACCACCTGGTCGGCGTCCAGAAGCGCTACGGGCATCCGTTCGCGCTGCTGCTCGTCGACATCGACGGGCTCAAGCGGATCAACGACGCCTACGGCAGCGGCGCGGGCGACCGCACGCTGATGGGGGTCGCGACGGCCCTCGGCGAGACCATCCGCACCGTGGACACGCCGATCCGGATGGGCGGCGACGAGTTCTGCGTCCTCCTCCCGCACCAGACGGCGTCCCGCGCGAAGGTGCTCGCGGATCGTCTCGCCGGGGC
This sequence comes from Thermoleophilaceae bacterium, assembly GCA_036382905.1. Classification (GTDB taxonomy): domain Bacteria; phylum Actinomycetota; class Thermoleophilia; order Solirubrobacterales; family Thermoleophilaceae; genus AC-37. The sequence continues at coordinate 1,320 of DASVPL010000079.1, forward strand.
GATCGAGCGGATCGAGACACCCGCGCCGCACCCGCTGCGGGTGGCAATCGGCGTCGTCTCGTGCCCGCAACACTCGACGCAGGCCGACGTCCTGCTCGAGCAGGCCGACGGCGCGATGTACCGCGCAAAGGCGGCCGGCGAATCCGTGGCCGTGGGCGACGGCGCCGAGCAGGCGCCCGCCAACGGCGACATCGCCGAGTAGCGCGGCGGCGATCCTGGCGCGGTGCAACACGCACTCCTAGCGGGGTGCGGGGCGGCGGCTCTCCCCGCGGGGACTGGTCGATCCAAGCACCCGCATACGGTGGTCAATGTCGACCAGTAGGGGCTCGGGCCCCGGGGTCTACTGGATGAGACCGTTGCGGATCGCAATCGCCACAGCCTGCGTCCGCGTGTCCGCGTGCAGCTTGGCGAGGATCCGCTTGGTGTGAGTGCGCACGGTCTCGGTAGAGAGCCCGAGCTCACGCGCGACCGCGTCGGTCTGAAGGCCGTCGGCGAGCATCTGGAGGATCTCGCGCTGGCGGGCGGTGAGCGTGCGCTCGCCCTCCTCGAGCACGATCGTCGACGACAGCGCCGGGTCGACGTAGAACTCCCCGGCGTGTGCAGCGCGGATCGCACGGACGAGATCCTCGGGCGGGGAGTCCTTGCGCACGTAGCCCTTGACGCCGGCCTTCAGCGCGTCGGCAAGAAGTCGCGGGCCGCCGTTGCCGGTGAAGACGACGATCGCCGAGTCGAGCGACTCCCGCAGCTCGGCCACCATGGCCTCGACGTTGCCGCCCGCGTGCGATGGATCCACCACCACGACGTCGGGGGAGGGACCGCCGGCGCGCGCGGCGACCTCGGCGCTCGGCGCGTCGGCCACCTCGACGCCGGGAAGCTCACGCTCGAGCAGCGCGCGGATGCCCTGGCGGACGACGGGATGCTCGTCCAGGATCAGGCACCGAAGCACGTCCGGAGTCATCGCAACAGCGGTTCCGCCGGCCCGCGTGCGCGGGCCAGCGTGCACGTAGGGGTCACGGAATCCACCCTACCGCTATTTGGGCCGCCTGTCACCGTCCTGGTTCCAGGCGCTCCCCGGTGGCGGGTACCGCGGCCGGGGCGTGGTCAGCGGCGCGGCAGGCGCTGCACGATCTTCGCGAGCACCTTGACCCCGGCGTCGCCGACCGCCATGCCGGCGCGCAGTGCCGAGGTCAGCGGATCCTGACCCGCGCGCTGCTCGACGCGCTCCTCGCGCACCGCCGTGCGCGGAGCCCGTTCGCCGGCCGAAGCCCCCTTGCCACGCCCGCCCGACTTCGCGCGCGCGGTGCTCGCGTCCACGTTGTTGCCGCCCGCGCTGATCGCCTTCGCAGCCTTCCCGCGCGACGTGCTCGCCTTCGCGCGCGACGCGCTCGACCCGGTCGCCTTCGCGCGCGTGGCGCTCGACCCGGTGGCCTTCTTGCGGGTCCCGCCCGAGCCGGCGGCCTTCGCGGAGCCCCCGGCCTTCGCCCGCGACGCGCCGGAGCCCGCGGCCTTCGCGGAGCCCGCGGTCTTTGCCCGCGACGCGCTTGACCCGGCGGCCTTCGCGC
>DASVPL010000080.1:0-5002 GCA_036382905.1 Thermoleophilaceae bacterium
GGCGCTTTGTCAAGCGCCGATGTGCCAGCCGGTTCTAGGCGGCGTCCGCGCGCGGCGCGGGCATCCCGGTGGCCAGGTCCCACACCACGTCGGCCTCGCCGCAGCCCTGGAGCCCCGCGAGCTCGCTCACGCGGTCCCACGGCAGGTGCGCCTCGGGCAGGTCGTCCCAGCGCGCGAGGTCGAGCGCCTCGCGAGCGCCGGTGAGGGAGGGACCGAGCTCTCCCTGCGCGTCTAATAGGAGTCGCAGCGCGTCACGCTGTGAATCGGTGAGTCGTATCGACCACATCTGGCAGGACCTCCTGGGAGGAGAAGCTCGTGCCGCTCGAAACTAGCCCCCGTCGCGGACGGATTCCTCCGGCTGGGGGGTCGACTCGCCTCCGCGCGGCCCGCCGCGGCGATCCGGCTCGTGGTCGCGGATGCGCACTGCCTCCACGCGGTTCTCGCGCACGGACTCGACGCGGAGGGAGTAGCCGTTCGCGCGGACCATGTCCCCGCGCTTCGGCAGCCGCCCGAGCTCGCTGAACACCAGGCCGCCGATCGAGTTGTAGGCGTCGGACTCCACCGGCAGGTGCATCCCGTAGTCCTCGAGGTCGGTGATCGGCACGTGACCGCGCACGTACCAGTCGCCGTTGGCGAGCCGGCGCACGGCGCCGCCGAGCGGGTCGGTCTCGTCGGAGATCTCCCCCACGACCTCCTCGATGATGTCCTCGACCGTGACGAGCCCGACCGTCCGGCCGTACTCGTCCACCACCACCGCGACGGACGAGCGCTCGCGCTGCAGGTCGGCCAGCAGGTCGTCGAGCGCCTTGGTCTCCGGCACGATCAGGGCGTCCTTCACCGCGGTGTCGATCGCGGCGTCCGCCCCCTGCGCCATCAGCAGCCGGGCGAGCGAGTTGTTGTGCACGATCCCCTTGACGCGGTCGGTGTTGTCGTCCTCGGTCACCACGAGCCGTGTGTGGCCCGAGTCCACACAGCGGCGCAGCGCGGTCTGCACGTTCTCTGAGAGGTCCACCGTGACGACCGCCGGGATCGGCGTCATCACCTGGCGCGCCTCCTGCTCGTGCAGGTGGAAGACGCCCGAGAGCATCCCCGCCTCGCCGGGGTCGAGCGTGCCGCCCGTGACGCCGCGGGCGATCAACATCTTCAGGTCCTCCGAGCGCGTCTGCTCCTCGAACTCCGCCTGGGCGTTGACCCCGAACATCCGGAGGATCCCGTTCGAGATGCGCGTGAGCGCCCACTCGAACGGCCGGAAGCTCGAGGCGAACCACTGGAGCGGGCGCGCGATTCGCCGCGCCACGGCCTCCGGGCGCGAGATCGCGAAGATCTTCGGCACCTGCTCGCCGGTGGTGATGTGGAGCGCGGTGGCGACCGTGAACGCCACCGCGAACGCCAGCGCCACCGCCACGCCGTGGCCGACGACCTCGCCGAGTGGGTCCTCGAGCAGCGACGCGATCGCCGGCTCGCCGAGGAAGCCGATGCCGATCGAGGCCATGGTGATGCCGAGCTGGCAGGCCGACAGGTAGCGGTCGATCGCGTCGAGCTGGCGGATCGAGAGCGCCGCGCCGCGGGCGCGCTCCTCGACCAGCGCCTCCATCTTCTCGCGGCGCACGCGCACGAGCGAGAACTCCGCGGCCACGAAGAACCCGTTGATCGCCACGAGGGCGAACAGTGCGATGAGGGCGAGCGCCGTCACGACCCGGTCAGGGCGATCCCCGGCGGCCGGTGCGTCGTGCTACTTCGAGGAGGATCGTCGTCGCTCATCGGCGGACGTGCGCAAGGTAGCAGGGATACTGGAGGCCAATGAAGACCCAACTCGACAGACGTACGTTCCTGGCCGGCACCGGTGCGCTGACACTCGGCGGGGTGCCCGTGGGCGCCCGGGCGGCAAACACGCGCCACACCATCCCGTTCGCCAAGGACGGGGCATTCGCGGAGGGAGTGGCCTCGGGCGAGCCCGGCACGCGCACGGCCACGCTCTGGACGCGGCTCAGCGGCCTCAGCGCGGACCGGCGGGTGACGCTCGAGATCGCCCACGACCCGGACTTCCGCCGGTTGGCGCTGCGCCGCGACATGGTCGCGCGGCTCTCCGAGGGTGGCGCCGTGAAGGTGCGCGTGCCCGCGCGCGCGAAGCTGAAGCCGGGCGAGCGCTACTGGTACCGCTTCGCGACGAAGACCACGTCGAGCCCGGTCGGGCGCTTCCAGACGATGCGCCCGCCCGACTCGCGCGAGCCGGTCCGGATCGCCTTCTTCTCGTGCCAGGACTGGCAGGCCGGCTACTACGGCGCGCACCGCACGATCGCCGAGGACGACTCGCTCGACTTCGTCCTCTGCCTCGGCGACTACATCTACGAGAAGAACTACTACGAGGGCCCGCGCGAGGACCGGCTCGGCGCGAACGGCGACGGCGAGGTCGAGACCCGCGAGGAGTACCGCCAGAAGTACGCGCTCTACCGCTCCGACGCCGACCTGCGCGCCATGCACGCCGCGCACCCGTTCGTCCCGATCTGGGACGACCACGAGGTCGAGGACAACTGGGCGGGCGCGACCGGCGGGCACCAGACCCCGAACCGCCGGGTGCCCTACGAGCAGCGCCGCTTCAATGGCCTGCGCACGTTCTACGAGTCGATGCCGCTGCGGCGGCCGGAGCGCGGCGGCTTCAAGCTCTACAGGTCGATCCCGCTCGGGGCGAGCGCCGAGCTGTTCCTGCTCGACGAGCGCCAGTACCGCGACCCGCAGCCGTGCGACGACACGTTCGTGATTCCCTGCCCCGAAGCCGAGACCGAGCCGCGCCGCTTCCTCGGCGACGCGCAGAAGGCGTGGCTCAAGGGCGCCCTCGAGGGGTCGCGAGCGGCCTGGAAGCTCGTCGCCAACCAGGCGATGATCATGGCCCTCGAGAACGGCCCGAGCAGCCCGTCGAACAAGGACCAGTGGGACGGCTACGGGGTCGAGCGGCGCGACATCATGGAGCACGTCGCGAGCCGCAACATCCAGGACGTCGCGTTCCTGACCGGCGACATCCACACGTTCTTCGCGGGCGAGGTGGGCACCGACGGCCGCGGGCCGGAGAGCGTCGCCACCGAGTTCGTCGGCGGGTCGATCACCTCGCTCGGCATCCCGGAGTCGGTCGAGTCGGTCTCGAACGTGCCGGCCGACGTGGTGTTCCAGGCCACGCAGAACTTCAGGACCGTGAACCCGCACCTGAAGTTCGACGACCAGAAACGCCGCGGCTACGGCGTGGTGGAGGCGCGGGCGGACGAGCTGCGGGTGGAGTTCCGCGCGGTCGAGGCGCTGCGGCGCACCACGACCGCCGAGCCGATCGCGCGCTTTCGCGTGGCGCGCGGCACCCCGCGGGTCGAGGTCCTATGAGGGGTGGCCGTTGAGACTGCCGCCGTTGCCGTTGGCACGGGCCTCGATCGCCACGTCGCCGTCGCGCAGGGCGCGCATGTAGTCCGTCGGGGTCTGGCCCGAGTAGCGCTTGAACGCCTTGGTGAACTCGGCCTTCGAGCGGTAGCCGACGCGGTCGGCCACTCGGTAGACCGGCATCCCGCCCTGCGACAGCAGCGCCTTCGCGCGGCGCATGCGCGCCACGGCCACGGCCTCGCGGAACGTGATCCCCTCGCCCTCGAACGCGCGCTGGAGCGAGCGCCGCGACGTGGCGATGGTCCTCGCGACGTCATCGAGTGCGATGTCGCGCTCGAGATCGCGCTCGATCACGACGAGCGCGTCATGGACGAGTCCGCGCAGCCGGGTCCTTGTTCTGTCCCTCACCTTCGTCCCTCCGCGGCATTGTGGGCGCCGCAGCCCTTGTTTGCGAGTCCTAGCAGTCCGTATGACAACGCGCCAAAGGATGACGGTGTTGGGCGGAGTCCCCGGGATTGGCACGTAGCCGCTACGGGCGGTAGCGGAGGCGATACCGCTAGCGCAGGCGTCCGGCGGTGCTGACCGCCGCGTAGACCTGCGCGGGCCCGTCGCGCTCGTCCTCCCAGGCGGCCACCACGCGATCCCCCCAGCAGCCCAGTCGCGGCCGCCAAGCGTTGCCGCCGCGGTCGCCGGCGTCGTCGACCCGCCGCGCCGGGCCGCGCCGGGTGCCGCCGCGCAGGTGCACCAGCCGGATGTCGTTCTGGCCGCGGCTCGCGTCCTGGAACGCCACGAGCGCGTCGTCGCCGCGGGTGGCGCAGATCGATGGGGCGAACGTGGAGACCGGGCCGCTGCCGTAGGGGTCGGCCTGCACGTTGGGGGCGCCGGGGACGGCGACGAAGGTGTCGTACTGGCGCAGCGGGGTGGTGGCCGAGCTGTCGTTCTTGCGCCAGTCGGTCCAGGCGACGAACGGCTTGGTCCCGCCGAGTGCCGCCTCGGGCGAGTCGTCGAGCGCCTCGTCGGCCGGGGGCGTGCTGTTCACGTCGCGCTGGTCGGCGAACGACCCGCCGCCGTCGCCCGACTCGCGCGCGAACACGTCCCAGTCGTAGCGGGCGAAGTCGATCCAGGTGACGAGCACGCGCTCGCCGCGCGCAGAGACCCGCGGCGCCCACGAGTTGTCGAGCCGCGCCGCCAGCGCTTCCGGTTCGCCCTGGTCGAGCCGCCGCGCGGGCTCGGCCTGCCCCGCGCGGATGCGCGAGTAGAAGACGTGGGCCTGCGGGAGCGCGTCGTCGGCGGAGACCTCGCGCTCGTCCACGAACGCGGCGTGCACCACCTCGCCGCGGCCGGCCGCCAGCGCGGGGCGCCACTGGGCCACGCCGCGCGGAGGCGACGGGTCGAGCGGCCTCGGCGCGCCCCAGCGCCGGCCGCCGTCGGCCGACTGCGCGAAGTAGACGCGCTCGCGGTCGGTCGAGCGGTCGACCCAGGCGATCGTGGCGCGCCCCTTCGGACCGAGCGCGACCGCCGGCCACCACTCGTCCACCGCCCCCGCCGGGCGGCCGGTCGCGCGCACGGGCTTCGACCACGTGCGGCCGGAGTCGGCGGAGCGGGCCACGAGCACCTGGTCGCGCCCGGCGCCGCGGTCCAC
>DASVPL010000081.1:0-3733 GCA_036382905.1 Thermoleophilaceae bacterium
CGACCTGCGGGCAGCCGGGGCGGAGGGCAGCAGGGAGGCGCGGCTCGCCGAAGGCCTCCTGGCCGACGCCGAGACGCGCGTCATCTACGCCCAGCCGACCGACGAGCTCGAGCGAACGCGTGAGCTGCTCGGCCTTACGGAGACCGAGGTCGAGCTGCTGCCGACGCTGCGGCGGGGGGAGGCGCTCTGGAAGGTCGGCCAGCGGTCGTTCCTCGTCTACCACCGGGTCTCGACGTTCGAGGCGAGGCTCGTTGACACCGATGCGCGGATGGCGGTGCACCCGCGATGAACGCGCCCGCCCCGGGTCACGCCACGGGCCTCGCTCCATGGGAAATCGCGGCTGCGTTGCTGCTGGCGTCGACCTTTCTGCTCGGTGCACTCCTCTGGCTCTGGGGCGGCATCGCCGGTGCACTGTTCGGCGGTGGCTGGCCGGAGGCGTCCGCTGCCGACACGGCGCGCGTCGCCGTGCGGCTCCCGTCCCGCCTCGGCGACCCGGCGGAGGCGTGGCCGTCGCCGGTTCGGGATGAGCTGCCGGGGGCGCCCGGCTTCTACCTCTCGCTTGCACTGCTGGTCGCGGCGCTGGCCGTGGTGGGCTACCTGCTCATTCGGGCGTTTCGCCGGGGGCGCGCCGGGGGTGCGGCGCGTACGAGGCGACCGCGTACGGCGGCCTGGGCCCGGCGGGGCGAGTTGCGCCCGCTCACAGTGCGCGCGCCGGTTGCAGGGCGTCTGACGCTCGGCCGGATCGGCGGACGCCTCGCCGCAGCCGAGCCCCGCCAGTCGGTAATCGTGGTGGCACCGACGCAGAGCCTGAAGACGACGGGCCTCGCCATTCCGGCCGTGCTCGAGTGGGAGGGACCCGTCGTCGCGGCCAGCGTCAAAAGCGACCTCCTGCGCGACACGCTCGCCTGTCGGCGTGGGGTCGGGCAGGTGCTCGTCTACGACCCGACCGGCGCCACCGGCGTTCCGAGCTCCGGGTGGACCCCGCTCGCCGGGTCCGCCACGTGGGGAGGAGCGCAACGCACGGCCGCGTGGCTGACATCGGCCGCGCAGCCGGCCCGTGCCGCACTGGCCGACGCGGACTTCTGGTACGCCGCGGCGGCGAAGCTGCTCGCGCCGTTGCTGTTCGCCGCCGTTTCGAGCGGTCGGCCGATGGCCGACGTCGTCCGCTGGGTCGACACGCAGGAGGAGGCCGAGGTCCAGCAGGCGCTCGAGGACGCCGGGGAGAAGGCGGCGCTCGTCGCCGCCGAGGCGAGCTGGCGACGCGACGAGCGCCAGCGGTCGTCCATCTACACGACCGCGGAGACCGCGCTCGCCGCCTACGCCGACCCCGGCGTGATGGCCTCGGCCGACACCTCCGAGATCACGCCGGAGGCTTTGCTCGACGGCGGCTCACACACGCTCTACGTCTGCGCGCCCGCCCACGAGCAGCAGCGCCTGCGCCCGCTGTTCGCGACCCTCACGCAGACGATCGTGTCGGCCGTGTTCGAGCGGGCCTCACGGACGGGCAAGCCGCTCGACCCTCCGCTGCTCCTGGTGCTCGACGAGGCGGCCAACATCGCGCCGCTCCGCGATCTCGACGCACTAGCGGCCACGGCTGCCGGCCAGGGCATCCAGCTCGTCTCCGTCTTCCAGGACCTCGCGCAATTGCACGAGCGCTGGGGCGCGCGGTCTGGATCGATCGTCAACAACCACCGCGCTCGCATCTTCGGCGGGGGCATCGCCGACACCGAGACGCTCGACTACGTAGGGCGCCTCCTCGGCGACGCGGAGGTGCGCCAGCACTCGTCGACGGCGGGCGCGGACGGGCGCGGCTCGACCACTGAGTCGAGCGGCTTCCGCGCGCTCGCACCGGCGAACGTCCTGCGCGAGGGCCGCCCGGGACGGGCCGTGCTGGTCTACGGACACCTGCCGCCGGCGGAACTCGAGTTGCGCCCCTGGTTCGCGGACAGGTCGCTCCGGCGCCTGGTGGCTGGTGAGCATCCCGTGCGGGCGCGCGAGGACCTCGCGGAGGGGGACGATGCGGCCGCGTGAGGCGGCGGTCGCTCTCGGCCTGGTCGCGCTACTCCTTCTCGCGCTGAGCGGCGGTGGGTCCCGTGAACGCGGCATTTCCGCGCCTCCTCCGTCCCCGCCCGTGGTGCACGGACCGCCTCAGGGCGCCCATGCCGCGCCCGATGCTCAGATCGCCCGGGCGCGGCACGTCGCCGACCGCTTCCTCGCGCACTACGTGCCGTTCCTCTATGGCCGCGGCCGGGCCGAGCGGATCCCGAACGTGAGCGCGACCGTCCGAAGGGGCCTCACGCGCGCGCGTGCGCGCGTGAGCCCAGCGTCGCGGATGCGGCGGCCACGCATCGCAGGGCTGACCCTGACGCCGCAGGCCCGCGGCACGGTGATCGCACGCGCCGCGATCGAGGACGGGGGTGTGGCCTCGTATCCCGTGACTTTCACGCTCGTCCTCCGCGGCGGTCGCTGGATCGTCAACGCGCTGGGAAGCGACTGAGCCGAGATGGCCGCGGCGACGGGCAGCCGGTTCGGGCAGGTCGCGGCCCTCGGCGTCGCCAGTCTCATCGCGGCAGCAGTCATCGGGATCGCGATCCTCGGGTCGCTGCTTGGCAAGGACGGCTGCGATGCGGGCAGCCCGCCGTCGAAGGCGGCGGAGCGAGACATCCCGCGCGACTTCCTCGCTCTTTACCAGCGCCTCGGCGCGCGCTACGGGCTCCCGTGGCCGATCCTGGCCGGAATCGGGAAGGAGGAGTGCGACCACGGCCGCCTCCGCCACCCGGCTTGCACGCCGCGGCCTGGCCAGTCAGGACGCGGGCCGGCGAACTTCGCGGGCGCGGCGGGGCCAATGCAGATCGGGATCAGCGGGGCGGCCGGCTGCATGTTCTGCAGCGTGCGGGTCGACGGCGGTGGCGACGGCCGGATCGGGACCCACGACCCCGCCGACTCGATCGCGATGGCGGCGCGCACCCTGCTCGAGCACAAGGGCGCGCGGAAGAACCGGCCGCTCACCGACTACCGCAGCGCGGTGCGCGCGTACAACGGCGCGGGCCCGCAGGCCGAGGCGTATGCGACGCGCGTGCTCGCCGACGCCCGCGCCTACGCCAGCTGGGACTTTGCGACGGCCTCGAGCGCCAGCGGCTGCGACGGGCCTGGCCTGACGGGAACGGGGGTCCGCGGCAAGGTCGTCGTCGCCGCGGGCGCGAATCGCCCCGGCGTTCAGTTGCGCCGAACCGCCCTCGACTACCTCGCCGCGATGGCGGGCCTCTACGGCAAGCCGATCATCGTCAGCACCGGCACGAACCACGACCGGCTGACGGTCAACGGCAACGTCTCCGATCACTGGGACGGCCACGCCGCGGATCTCGGTATGGCCATCAACGGAGGCAGCGACGGCAGTCGCGTCGGGGACCTACTGATGACGGCGTGCCTCCGGGTCGCAGGTGTCCCGGCCGCGCGCGCCGCGGCTCAGGCGGCGAGGGGCGGGCTCTACACGCTCACCCGTGGTGCGCTGCGGATCCAGTGCATCTGGAAGACCTACGCCGGCGGCAACCACTACACGCACGTCCACGTCGGAGTCCAGCCGGGATGAGCCGGTCAGCTCCTGTCCGCGGTCACTCGCGCGTGGTCGAGATCGGGCTTCCTGGCGGGCGCATTGTCGGCGACGGCTCGGCATCCGCGACAGGCCTGCGGCCTGCGGCCTTGCCCCAGCGCCTGCGGCGCTGCCCTTCGGGTG
>DASVPL010000082.1:0-8458 GCA_036382905.1 Thermoleophilaceae bacterium
CATGAACGCCATCGTGCCGGTGGCGTCCTGCAGCAGGGTCTGATCGATCCGCAGCCCGATCGGCGACCCGGGCTTCAGCTCCCCGTCGACCAGGTGGTCGGCGAGAATCTGCCGGGTCAGGCTGTCAGGCACCTAACAGGGATCGTCGCCCTCGATGAGCTTCGGGACGACCTCGTTGATCCGGTCGATCCCCACCGCGTAGAACTGGCCCTGTACGTCGGTGCGCTGGGCCGAGTTCATCCCGACGAGCTGCGCCTCGCGGTTCACGAGGGGGCCGCCGGAGTTGCCCTGGTTGATGATCGTGTCGGTGAGGATCACGTCCTTGTACGGCCCGACGGTCGGGTCGTCGGGGCCCTCGCCGGGGATGGCCGGGAACGTGGTGCTCACGGTCGAGATCACGCCGGTGTTGCCGGTCAGATCCGCGTCCTGGCGCTCCTGGCCCTCGGTCAGGTTGATCGTCGACGGATAGCCCACGCCGACGACCTCCTCGCCCACCTTCAGCTCCTTCTTGCTCGGGACGCGCGGCATCGTCTCGAGCCCCTTCGTGTCCTTGACCTGGAGGACCGCGATGTCGTCGCAGAGCGCCTGGCCCTTGACCTCGGCCTCGCGCGCGTCCTCCCCCTGGATCTTGATGTCGGTGCCCACCGAGATCGAGAGCTTCTCGCCGGTGCTCACCGTGTAGCTCTGGCCACCCGCCGTGACGTGGGCGTTGGTGACGATGAGGCCCTCGCTGGCGTCCCAGACCCAGCCCGACCCGCGGCCGCCCGAGCCGAAGCCCTTGTTGTTGACGACGAGCAGGGTGCGGTCGCGCACCTGGTCGACGACCTCGGCGGGCGAGAGCTCGTCGTCCCCTCCGCCGGTGAAGACCCCCGTGACGAGCGCGACCACCACGCCGACCAGCAGCACCAGCACGACGATGCCGAGGATCGTGACGCGCTTGAGGCCACGCTGGATGACGAGTCGCTGCATCGTCGAGGCGCTGGGCCCGGGCGGGGGCGGCGCGTCCACCTGGCGCACGACCGGTCGCGCTCCCGGGGCCTGAGCCACGGGCTGCGGGGCGTGCGGGATCGGCTCGGTCGGCGGCTGGAAGCCGGGTGCCAGGGGCGGCGGAGGCTGCGCGGGCTGAGGCTGCGGGGGACCCGCGGCACCCGGGGGCGGCGGTGGGGCCGCGGGGGGCGGCGGAGCGGCCGCCGGCGCGGGCGCCGCCGGCTGCTCGCGCACCGCGCGCATCACCGTGTCGCCGATGCGGATCTCCTCGCCGCCGTTCAGGACCACGCTGCCCGTGACCTGCTGTCCGTTGACGAACGTGCCGTTGCGCGAGCCGAGATCGGTCAGCTCGACGCGACCGTCCGGAAGCGCCTTCAGGGTGGCGTGCCGGCGCGAGGCCTTGGCGTCCCGCAGGACGAGGTTCGTGTTCCCCTCGCGGCCGAGCGTGAACAGGTCGCCGCTGACGTTCGCGGTGCGCCCCGCGTCGGCGCCGGAGGTGATCTCGAGTCTCATCGCGCGGGCAATCTAGCTCACAACGAAGACGGCGACAGCCTCCGCCACCAGGGTGTCGCCCTCGCGCGCGCTCGCGCGAGTTCGGATGCGCCCACCCTCGCGCGTCTCGACGCTCGCCTCGACCTCGAGGAACGCCCCCACAGGCGCCGGGGCCAGCAGGTCCAGCTCGAGCCGGCGGGTGCGCGTATCGAGCCCCTGCGCGTGGAGCGCGAGCGCCATCGCCTCGTCGAGCGCGGTCGCGACGATCCCGCCGTGCGCGTACCCGGGCGGCCCCTGGTGGTCCTGCTTGACGAAGAACCGCCCCCGCACGCCGTCCGTCTCGAGCTGGAGCCCGAACAGGTTCGCCTGCCCGCAGCCGAAGCAGCCGTCGTGATGCGTGATCAACGCAGCCGGTTCAGGACGAACGGAAGGATCCCGCCGGCCCTGTAGTACTGCCACTCGTTCGGCGTGTCGATGCGGACGGTGGCCTCCACGGAAGAACCATCGATGTCGATCGTCACGGTTTTCTGACCATCCTCGATCTCCGGCACGCCGATCACCGTGTCCCCATCCACCTCGACCGCCGCCTGAAGCGGCAGGATGCCCATCCCGACGAGGTTCGATCGGTGGATCCGCTCGTAACTCTCGGCGATAACGAACCGCACGCCAAGCAACCGCGGCCCCTTCGCGGCCCAGTCACGCGAGGACCCCGACCCGTACTCCTTGCCGGCGATCACGCACAGCGGCACGCCCTCGTCGGCGTACTCCATCGCCGCGTCGAAGATCGGCAGCTCGCGACCGTCCTTGATCGTCACGCCGCCCTCGGTCCCCGGTGCCAGCAGGTTCCGCAGCCGCACGTTCGCGAACGTGCCGCGCATCATCACCTCGTGGTTTCCGCGGCGCGAGCCGTAGGAGTTGAAGTCCTCGACCCCCCGCTCCGTCAGGTACCGGCCCGCCGGGGAGTCCTTCTTGATCGCTCCCGCGGGCGAGATGTGGTCGGTGGTCACGCTGTCGCCGAGCTTCGCGAGCACTCGCGCACCCTCGACGGCCCCCGCATACGGCTCCATCTCGAAGTACGGCGGCCGCTTCACGTACGTGGACTCGTCGTCCCACTCGTAGCGATCGCCCTCGGGCACCTGGATCGAGTTCCAGTTCTCGTCGCCCTCGAACACCTCGCCGTAGCTGCGCGTGAACATCTCGCGTTCGACGTACTGCATCGCCGCGGTCACCTCGGCCTGCGACGGCCAGATCTCGCGCAGGGGGAAGTCGTCGTAGAGGTCGATGTCCATGCGGCCCGCAAGCGCGTAGGCCACGACCAGCGGCGGCGAGGCGAGGTAGTTGAGCCGCACCTCGGGGTGGATGCGCCCCTCGAAGTTGCGGTTGCCCGACAGGACCGAGCAGACGGCCAGGTCGCGGTCGAGGATCTCCTTCGAGATCTCCTCCGGGAGCGGGCCCGAGTTCCCAATGCAGGTGGTGCAGCCGTAGCCGACGAGGTCGAAGCCGAGCTTGCTGAGCGGCTCGAGGAGCCCGGCGCGCTCGAGGTACTCGGTGACGACCTTCGAGCCGGGAGCGAGCGACGTCTTGACCCACGGCTTGCTCTCGAGCCCCATCTCAACCGCCTTCTTGGCCAGCAGCCCGGCCGCGAGCATCACGCTCGGGTTCGAGGTGTTGGTGCAGCTCGTGATGGCCGCGATGACGACGGCGCCGTGGTCGAGGCCCTCGCCCTGGGGCGTCTTGTCGGCAACCGCGACCACCTCGCTCTCGCGCGAGACGTCCTCGCGGCCGTTCGTCGGCGGGTCGCTCGCCGGGAAGCTCTCACTCACCGCCTCGTCCTGGCCCTTGTACTCGACCATCTCGCCGAGGGCCTCGAGGGCGGACGCCTTCGCCTCGCGCAGCGGCACGCGGTCCTGCGGGCGCTTCGGCCCGGCGAGCGACGGCTCGACGTCGCCGAGGTCGAGCTCGAGCGTGTCCGAGTACGTCGCGTCGTCGGCGCCCTCGTCGTGGAACATGCCCTGCTCGCGCATGTATGCCTCGACCAGCTCGGTGTCGCGGCCGGTGAACTCGAGGTAGCGGAGCGTCTGGTCGTCGACCGGGAAGATCCCGCAGGTCGCGCCGTACTCGGGCGCCATGTTGCCGATCGTCGCGCGGTCGGCCAGCGGCAGCGTCGGCAGGCCGGGGCCGAAGAACTCCACGAACTTGCCGACGACCCCCTTCGCGCGCAGCATCTGCGTGACGGTGAGGACGAGGTCGGTGGCGGTCGATCCCTCAGGCAGCTCCCCCGTGAGCCGGAACCCGACCACCTGCGGCAGCAGCATCGAGATCGGCTGGCCGAGCATCGCGGCCTCAGCCTCGATCCCGCCGACGCCCCAGCCGAGCACGCCGAGCCCGTTGACCATCGTGGTGTGCGAGTCCGTGCCGACCAGCGTGTCGGGGAACGCCTGGCCGTCGCGCGTGTAGACGACCCGCGCGAGGTACTCGAGGTTGACCTGGTGACAGATGCCCGTGTTGGGCGGAACGACGGCGAAGTCGTCGAACGCGGTCTGGCCCCAGCGCAGGAACGCGTAGCGCTCGCCGTTGCGCTCGAACTCGCGCTCGGCGTTGTGCACGAACGCGAGCTTGGTGGCGAACTCGTCCACCTGGATCGAGTGGTCGATCACCAGCTCGGCGGGCACGAGCGGGTTGATCTTGCTCGGGTCGTCGGCGGCGTCGCGCATGGCGGCGAGGTCCACGATCGCGGGCACCCCGGTGAAGTCCTGCATGAGCACGCGCGCGGGCTCGTAGGCGATCTCCTTGCTCGGCTCGGCCTTCGCGTCCCACGTCGCGATCGCCTCGACGGACTCGTCGTGGCCGTTGCGCAGCGCGTTCTCGAGCAGCACCTTCAGCGAGTACGGCAGGCGCGCGACGTCGTACTTCGCCTGGAGCTCGTCCAGGCGGAAGATCCTGTAATCGCCGAGGCTAGCCATAGTTGATGCCGCCGAACCAGTGGGTCGGGAGGACAGGCCACTGGCGCCTGAACCGCGCCAGCTCTGACGACGGGAAGACCTGCTTCCAGCGCGGGTCGCGCGAGTCGGGGTCGGCGACCGCGTGCTCCTTGATCATCGAGTCGTACTGATCGGAGGAGTCCTCGAGCGTGTTCGAGTTCATGACGACGTCGCGGTTGAAGAACTCGGCCCACTTGCGCACGCCGGGGATCTTCGACAGGTGCGGGTGCCAGTTGTCGGCGGCGACGCCGTTCTCGCTCGAGACCCAGATCCCGTCCGGCGTGTTCACGCACAGCGACATGTTCCCGTCGGTGTGGCCGGGAGTCGCGAGGAACGCGAGCCCCTTGCCGATCTCGACATCCCCCTCGACCAGGACCAGCTTGTCCTCGGGAACGCCGTCCATGCCGCCCTCGACGTACCAGGCCCACTGGGTGGGGTGGATCGACCTGAACGTGTCGACCTCCGCGCGCTGGGCGATCATCTTCGCGTTCGGGTAGAAGGCCGACTGCGTGGCGGTCCCGAGCATCATGCGCGGATCCTGCACGTGGAGGTGGTCGAACGCGATGTAGTCGACGTCCTCGGGGGTCAGGCCGCACTTCGCGAGCGCCTGGCCGATGTCGTTGTAGTAGGTCGCGAAGACGTTGTTGGAGAGCCACTCGCCGTAGCGCTCGACGAGCTGCTCGTAGAACGGCGCCTCCTGCGAGCCCTCGGGGACGGTCGGCTCCCAGGCCAGGACCTTCTCGGCGCCGTTGAAGTCCTCGAAGCGGACGACGACGAGGCGGTTGCTGATGCTCACAAACGGGTTGAGCCCCTTCGCGGCGCCGCCGAACGCGAAGTTGAGCGGGTAGCCGGCGGCGACGAGGTCGACGGTCTGGACCGAGAGCACCTGGCCCTGCTCCTTGAAGCGCGCCCGGAACTGCTCGGCGGCGGCGCGGATCGCCTGCGGCCGGTCGCCGCGGGGCCAGAGAGACTGGGCCTCGCCGAATTCGCCGACCGTGCGCGCGACCGTCTCCATAACCGCCATGGTTAGAGCCTATTAGGGTCGCCTCGATGCACGAATACGAGCGCTACGAGAACGCTTTCGGGGACCGCGACGCGCCGTTCGCGTTCGTGGACCTGGACGCCATGTGGGCCAACGCCGCCGAGATGCTCGGGCGCGCGGGCGGCAAGCCGATCCGGGTGGCGAGCAAGTCGGTGCGCTGCCGCGAGCTGCTCGCGCGCGTGCTGGCGCGGGACGGGTTCAGCGGGCTGATGACCTACACGCTGCGCGAGAGCCAGTGGCTCGACGAGCACGGCTTCGAGGACCTGCTCCTCGCGTATCCGACGGCCGACCGTGAGGCGCTCGACCGCGAGCCGCTGCCGGTGCTGATGGTGGACTCGACCGAGCAGCTCGACCTGATCGGTGATCGCCATGCGCGCGTGTGCATCGAGGTGGACCTGAGCTTCCCGATCGCCGGGCGGCGGATCGGGCCGAAGCGCTCGCCGATCCGCACGCCGGCGCAGGCGGTCGCGCTCGCGCGAACGGCGCTCGCCCGCGGCTTCACGCTCGTCGGCGTAATGGGCTACGAGGGCCACCTGGCGGGCGTCGGCGACCGGCCCGAGGGCCGGCTCCGGGGGATGGCGATCCGGGCGATGCAGCGCGCGTCGGTGCGCGAGATGGCCGAGCGGCGCGCCGAGATCGTGGCCGCGGTGCGTGAGGTGGCGCCGCTCGAGTTCGTGAACGGCGGCGGCACCGGCAGCCTGCACACGACCTCGCGCGAGGATGCGGTCACGGAGCTCACGGCGGGCTCCGGCTTCTACGCCCCCGCCCTGTTCGACTCCTACTCGGCGTTCACGCTGAGGCCCGCTGCGATGTTCGCGCTGCCGGTGGTGCGGCGGCCGAGCGCGAGGGTCGCCACCTGCCTCGGCGGCGGCTACATCGCGTCCGGCGCGGCGGCGGGCGATCGGCTCCCGGTCCCCCACCTCCCGGCCGGCCTGGAGCTCGACGCGCAGGAGGGCGCCGGGGAGGTCCAGACCCCCGTGAGCGGGGCCGCGGCCCGCCACATGCGCGTGGGCGACCGCGTCTACTTCCGCCACGCGAAGGCGGGCGAGCTGTGCGAGCACTTCGACGCGCTGCTGCTGGTCGAGGGCGGGCGCGTGGTGGACGAGGTGCCGACCTATCGGGGCGAGGGGAAGTTGTTCCTGTAGCGACGCGGAGTCGTCACGTTCGTCACCTTCGCGCAACGCGGTCCGTGCGAGAATGGGCGCATGAGCGAGAGCGATCTGCGCGAGTTCATACGCGAGCAGAGCCTGATCGCGAATCGCCGAACCGACGCCTTCGTGAAGGAGATCAGCAGGCAGCGCGAGGAGATGCGCCTGCACTTCGAGAAACAGGACCGCAAGATCGACGAGATGGTGGCCGAGGGCAAGGCCGGGCGCGCCGCGCTGTTCGCGATCCTCGATCGGCTCGACAACGGCGGCCCCGCTACCGCCGGTTAGTGCCCGCGCAGATCCTCTACGGGCCGAGCACGCGGTCCGTGTAGTCGTTGCGGAAGCGGCGGTTCGGGTCGAGCCGCTCGCGCGCCGCGGCGAAGCGCTCCCAGTCCGGGTAGTCGGGCGCGAGGTCGGCGGCGGTTCGGTAGTGGCGCTTGCCCCAGTGCGGCCGGCCCCCGTACTCACGCATGATCGACTCGACCGCGCGGAAGTACGTCTCGTGCTCCGTGCCGCGGTAGACGTGCACCGCGACGTACGCGGTCGCGCGGCCGTTCGACGGCGACAGGTGGGCGTCGTCGGGCGCGACGAAGCGGAACTCGATCGGGAACGAGATCGGCAGGCGGCGGCGCTCGATCATCGCGAGCACGCGCTCGAGCGCCTCGCCCGCGTGCTCGCGCGGCACCGCGTACTCCATCTCCGTGAAGCGCACCCTGCGCTGGTTCGCGTAGATCCGGTAGCTGCGGTCGACCCGCTCAGACGGCTGGAGCATCCGCGCGATGGCGCGGTTCATGGCGGGGATGCCGCGCGGCAGAGCGCGGCCGGCGCGGCTGAACAGCTCGAGCGCGAGGTTCTCGAGCAGCACGTCCTGCACCCACTCCGCCGCCGGCGCCAGGGGTGCGGGCGGATCGGTCGTGGCCTCGGTCACGCGGGTGAGGGCGACCCGCGTGTAGGGGAAGACGAACAGCTCGAAGCGCTCGTGGCCGTCGACCAGCTCGTCGAGCCGTTCGAGCGTCTCGTCCAGCGGCCGCGGGGCGTCGAGGCGGCGCAGGGTGTAGAGCGGCGCGCAGCGCAGCGTCACCCGCGTGATCACCCCGAGCGCGCCCAGGCTCACGCGGGCCGCGCGGAAGAGCTCCGGCTCGTGGCCCTCCGAGCAGTCGACCGCCTCGCCGCCGTCGCCGATCAGGCGCAGGCCGGCCACCTGCGCCGACAGGTTCGGAAAGCGCGCGCCGGTGCCGTGGGTGGCGGTGGCGATCGCGCCCGCCAGCGACTGGGGGTCCACGTCGCCCTGGTTCTCGAGCGCGAGACCGTGCTCGGCGAGGGCGGGGCCGAGCTCGCGGATGCTGGCGCCGGCCTCGATCTCGGCGAGCCCCGTGGACGCGTCCGCCGCGAGCACGCGGTTCATTCGGTGCAGCCGCAGGAGGTGGCCGTCGGTCAGCACGATGTCGCTGAACGAATGGCCCGCGCCCGCGACGCGCACGGGCCGGCCGGCGCGAGCGGCGCGCCCGATCGCCGCGGCCACCTGCTCGTCGCTCGCCGGCTCCTCGACCAGCTCGGGAGCGCAGCGCTGGTCGCCGGTCCAGTTCCGCCAGGGCGCGGGCATCGCGCGAGAATACGTCCGGCACCCCGCCCGGAGCGACTGCGTACCCTCCGTTCGGGGTACAACGAGTACGAGGGGATCGTGACCGGGGAACACGGAAGTTCGCATCCGGCGCAGCTCAGAGCCGCCGCACTGGTGGCCGCCGCGCTGGCAGGCACGTCGCTGGCGGCGACGGCGGTTGCCGACGGCAAGCCGGCTCAGAGCGAGC
>DASVPL010000083.1:0-20254 GCA_036382905.1 Thermoleophilaceae bacterium
GAGGCGCTGCCGACGCAGCTCGTGCTGGCGCCCGAGGTCGCGGCGCCCGCGCGCGGGCGGTTCTCCGAGTACGGGCGCGACGTGGCGCCGGTCGAGGGCTCCGCGTATCGCAGGCGGCGCAGGGGCGTGCGCCGCCCGCGCGGGGCGGTCGTGCTCGGCGCGGACGGGGTGAGCTACCTGCGCAAGGGGGAGGAGCCGGTGACCGTGCGGTTCGAGGAGGCCGTCGCGCTGATCGACGACAAGCCGGGGTCGTTCTCGGTGAAGTCGCGCGACGCGACCACGGTGACCGTCATGCCGGCGGAGCTGCGCGGGGGCGACGAGGTCGAGCGGACGATCCGCGCGCGCGTGCCGGAGGCGCTGTGGGTGCCGCACGCGCCAAACGTCGCGGCGCTCACGCGGCTCGTCGGGGCGCTCCCGAAGCCGGGGCGCGTGGGCGCTGAGCTGGACGAGCTACCCGACCTGCTCAGCCCGACCGAGACGCCGCTCGCGCTCGCCGAGGCCCGCCGCCGCCGGCGCCGGATCGGGACCGTGGTGGCGACCGACCGGCGCATCGTCTGGCTCTACTCCGGCGAGGACGAGGAGAAGGTGGAGCTGCCGTGGGAGGCCGTCACGGCGGTGCGCCTCGACGGCCGCACGCTGGTGGTCGAGGGCGGCGAGGAGCCGCTGAGGCTGCGGCGCGTCCGGCCGGCCAGCGCCGCGGAGGCGATCGCGCGGCTCGCCGCCGAGCGAGCCGCCGGCGACTGATCCGGGTCCCGCCGGGGTGCGAATAGCCCCAAAGGGCTACGCAGGGAGGCGCGGATTATGGGTTCGGTTCAGACGGTGGTCGCGCTGGCGGGCGGCTCGTTCATCTTCCTGGGAGTCGCACTGCTGATGCTGGTCGGGGTCATCTACGGCTTCTTCACGCGAGCGGGCAGCGGTATCGACCAGCATCCGAGCGGCAAGAACGCCGGGGCACCGGGCGCCGTCGGGCGCACCGAGGAGTCCGGGCGCGACGAGGGCGAGAGCAGCGCCCTCGAGACTCACGGCACGCGCTAGGAGCGGTCACCGCGGCCACGCGCGATCGTGCCAGTGTGAACCGGAGGCACGTCCGTCGGCGCGCTTAGCCTGGGCTAGTGCGCCACGCGATCCGGAAGCAGTTTTACGCTCGACTGCGGCCGTATCTGCCATTCGGCCGCGTGATCGTTGCCATCGCAGTGGCGGTCGGGGTGGCGACCTTGACGCGGCAACTCCTGGCCCAAGACGAGGATCTCTACCCCGCATTCTTGAAAGCTCTTGCTGCGGCGTTCGCAGTCATGGTCGCCCTCGGTACCGGGCGCGAGTTCTGGCGGAACAAGCCGGTGGCTTCGGCCCAGGGGCCTGCCGGAACCGGGGGGCTCGGCTTTGGCGACGAATCGAAGGCGACCCAGCAGGCGGTGGACGACTTGAATACGCGGGTGACGACCCAGATGGAGGACGTGAACAAGCGGCTGTTCGATCTCGAATCCGCCGTGTTTAAGCCGGACGACTCAGGGGACGACGGGGGAGAGTAGGCTTTCTCCACTTGGATTCCCTTTTGAAAGGGAGCTTGGGATGGCACGCGAGCAGAACGAAAGCAACGGCCGCGACGGTCGTTCCCCCGCTGAGCGATACCGCGACTTCGCGAGGAAGAACGACGACTGGGACCGCAAGGTCAAGCACTCGATCGAGAAGATCGAGAAGGCGTCTCGCTCAGGCAAGCGCAGCGAGCGCACCATCTCCAGTAACTAGTCCGAGCGGGTAGACCGCTCCTGGGTGGCGGAATCGATAGGGCCGCCGCCGCGCGCGGGTCACTACACTTTCTGAAGCATGATCGGGGCGCCTCCTCGAAACCGTCCGTGCGGCGGGCAGTACGCCGACATCGTCGAGGCCATCGGCCACACGCCCCTGGTCGAGCTCAGGCGCCTCTCGCCGCGGCCCGGCGTCCGGATCTGGGCCAAGCTCGAGAGCTACAACCCGACCGGCTCGGTCAAGGACAGGGTCGCGAAGTCGCTGATCGAGGACGCCGAGTCGCGCGGGGCGATCCGTCCCGGCCAGACGATCCTCGAGCCCACCTCCGGCAACACCGGCATCTCGCTGGCGATGATCTGCTCGCGCAAGGGCTACCCCCTCAAGGTGGTCATGCCCGACAACGTCACCTCCGAGCGCACGCAGCTCCTGCACATGTACGGCGCCGAGATCGTCTACTCGCCGGGCGAGCAGGGGTCGAATGGCGCGGTGGCCAAGGCGCTCGAGATGGCGGAGGCCGACGCGTCGTACTACATGCCCTACCAGTACGGCAACGAGGCGAACCCGCTGGCCCACTACAACGGCACCGCCCTGGAGATCCTCGAGGAGCTCGACGAGGTCACCGCGTTCGTGGGCGGCCTCGGCACCGGCGGCACGCTGATGGGCAACGCGCGCCGGCTCAAGGAGGAGAACCCCGACACCAAGATCGTCGCCGCCGAGCCACTCCAGGGCGAGCTCGTCCAGGGCCTCCGCTCGCTCGAGGACGGCTACATCCCGCCGATCATCGACATCTCGCTGCTCGACCGCAAGATCTTCGTCTCGAACCGCGATGCGGTGGTCTGGACCAAGCGGCTGCTCGAGGAGGAGGGCCTGTTCCTGGGCGTCTCGTCGGGCGCGATCGCCGCGATCGCCTCGCGCGTGGCCAACGACCTCGACGAGGGCAACGTCGTCTTCGTCGCGCCCGACGACGGCTGGAAGTACCTCAGCTCCGGCGTCTACACGAAGCCGATCGAGGAGCTCGAGGCGACGCTCGACTCCGCGTCGTTCTGGTAGGTCCCTAGGTCGCGGCGCCCGGCGGGGTGCGCGGAAGCGGCGGTGGTTCGACTGGCGCCGGCTCGACGGCCTGCGGGCTCGCGTTCGGCCCCTTGTCGTCCGGCGCGTCGTCGTCCTCGTCGTCGTCCGGCGGCTCGAGCTCGTGCTCGTCGTCGTCGTCGTCGTCCTCGTCGTCGTCGCGGTAGTCCGCGGCGCCCGTCAGCGCCGAGCGGAACTCGCGCATGCCGCGCCCGACCGAGCGCGCGACCTCGGGCAGCCGGGCGGGGCCGAGCACGATCAGCGCGATGATCGCGACGAGCATCATCTCGAGGGGGCCGACGTTGACCATTCAGCCAGGGTAGTCCTAGGCGCCGCGCTCGAACGGCTCGGGCACCGGCTCCCTGCCGAGCAGCGAGCGCAACAGCACCAGGTGCTGGGCGTCCGTGCCGACGGTGCCGGCGATCAGTCTGAGCATCCCGGGGTTGCGATAGAGGCGCACGGCGTCGAGGTGCAGGGCGATCGCCTCCTCCTGGAGCCGCAGCGCGAGCCGCAGCGCCTGGCGCTCGCCGCGCAGGCCGTCGAGCCCGGGAATCTTCGTTCGCGTGGGGGCGAGCGGGGCGTCCTCGCCGGTCTGCGCCTCGAAAAGCTCCGCGAGAGCGGTCGCGTGCGCCTTCGCATGGTCGAGCAGCACCTGCATCGTCTCGCCGTGCTCGTCGGCGATCGCGTCGCTGTTGGCGATCGCCTCGAACGCGACTGCCGTGACCTGCTCGCCGGCCACCGCGGCGCGCACCGCGCGCTTCGCCCGCTCGCGCGCGGGGTCCGCCGCGCGCGCCGGCGCGGCCGCGGCGAGCGACGCGGCGCCGGCGGCCGCCAGCGCAGATCGGCGCGTAACCCTCACTCCGGCGGCTCCCCGACCACGAAGTCGCGCGGCGCCTGCGGCTCGCCGAGCTCCCCGAGCAGCACCGCGACGTGCTCGGCCTGGGTGGCGAAGATCGTGGTGAGCGTGACGCGCACCTCCGGCGTGAAGAGCGCCGGCATCGAGTCCCCGTACGCGGCGATCTGCGTCTCCTCCACGTCGAGCGCGAAGCGCAGCGCGTCCTCGCGCGTGCGCAGCGGCGGGAAGTCGGTCGCGTACGCGGAGCGCGGTCGCGGCGGCTCGGGCTCCACGCCGAGGTCGGCGAGCGCATTCTCAAGCGCCCGCGCGTGCGCGCGCTCGTGCTCGAGGAACCGGCTCGCGAGGCGGCCGAGCCGCCGGCGCGCGGTGGCGTACGCGAACACGGCGGTGCGCTCGGCGTCGAGAAGCGAGGCGAGCACCGCGGCATCGCCGCGCTTGCGCTCGGGGCTGATCGTCTGGGTGGTGTCCTGCGCGTCCTGGTCGTCGCCGTCGCACCCTGCCAGCAGGGCGGCGGCGGCGAGCCCGAGAGCGGCGCGGCGGGGGAGCTTCTCGATGGCCAGATCGTATGTTGTCCGCATGCGGATCTCGCGGGCTCACCACGACGAGCTGATCGCGCACGCGCGCGAGGAGGCGCCGAACGAGTGCTGCGGCTACGCGCGCATCGACGACGGGACGATCGACGCGGTGTTCCGCGGCCACAACGAGCGTCAGTCCCCGTACGGGTTCGTGATGGACGGCAGGAGCCTGCTCGCCGCGAACGAGCTCGACGACGACGGCTTCGGGGTCGCCACCTACCACTCGCACCCGAAGAGCGACCCGGTCCCCTCGGAGCAGGACCGCAACGTCGCCATGTACCCGCACTGGCTGAACCTGATCGTGTCGCTCAAGGGGGAGCCGCACGTGCGCGCGTGGTGGATAGTGGACGGGGATGTGCGCGAGGAGCCACTCGACGTCGACTGACGGGCTGGCCTGCCCGTCGTGCGGGCGCCGCTACGCGCTCGACGAGCGCTTCTGCGACGTGTGCGGAATGCCGCTCGTCCACGGCGGTCCCGCACGCGTGGAGGAGCCGCGCAACGAGGCCCACGAGCGCGCGCGCAAGATCCGCCCGGAGTACACGCGCGGCGAGCTCGTCCGCGTGGCCGGCGGGCGCAACCAGGCCGAGGCCGAGCTGATCCAGGGGCTGCTGCTCGAGGAGGGGGTGCCGAGCATGCTCCGCCGCACCGCGGGGTTCGACGTGCCCGACTTCCTCGCGGCCGGGCCGCGCGACGTGATGGTGCCCGAGTCGGGTGCCGCACGCGCGCACGAGACCCTCAACGACGCGCAGCTCGGAGCCGCCGCGTTCGAGGAGCAGTCGTTCCGCTCACGCGCGGTGCGCATCTTCGCCGGGCTGCTCCTGGTCGGCTTCGCCGGCGTGCTGCTCGCGCTGGTGCTGTTCCAGGCCGCGAAGTAGTACCGTCGCGCCATGGAGGGGAGCGGGAGCGGGATCTCGCGTCGCGTGCTGCTCGAGCGCGCCGGTCTCGCCGGTGCGGGGGCGCTGCTCGCCCAGGTGCCGGGGTTTCTCTCGGCGAAGGGCTGGCTCGAGGAGGCCCAGGCGCAGACGGCCGACCTCTCGCGCGACACGCTCAACGGCCTCGTCGCGTTCGTCGTGCCCGGCCCGGACCCGTACTCCGTCGCGCAGGGGCAGAGCACCCCCGAGCCCGGGGCCATCGACGCGGGAGCGACCGACCAGCTGATCGAGCTGCTCGACCGCTTCGTGGGTGTGCCGGCGGGCACGCTGCCGGCGTCGCGCGCCGTGTCGGAGGTCCTCAACGGCTACGCGGCGCAGGTGAACCCCGCGGCGGCGGGCGGAGCGTTTCCGTCGCACTTCGCGCGGCTGAGCTTCGACCACAAGGTGGAGGTTTTCCGCCGCTTCGAGAGCGAGACGGAGGGCTCCGCGCTGCGCTTCCTCTCCGGGATACTGATCGGCGCGGTCGGCTTCCTCGCCTACAACGAGGGTGCCGTGATGGACAGGGGCACGCGCACGCTCACCTCGACCCCGGTGGGCTGGACCCTGTCGAAGTACGACGGGGTGGCCGAGGGCCGGCCGGAGCTTCGGGGGTACTGGAAGGGCCGCCGGAAGGTGCGCACCCACCCGCGCTACCGGGTGAAGCGATGAGGGACGTGATCGTGATCGGCGCGGGCGGCGGCGGGCCCGTGATCGCCAAGGAGCTGGCCGCGCGCGGGCTCGACGTGCTGGTGCTGGAGGCCGGGCCGCGCAACGCGGACCCCGAGCGCGAGTGGAGCCACTTCGAGAACGACGCGAACAACCCGGTGACCGGCTACTTCCGCTGGGGGCCCAGCGACCGCGCGCGCTCGGCGTGGCTGCGCGAGCTGCCGCAGAACAGCTTCGTGTGGCAGCTCTCGGGCGTCGGCGGCACGACGCAGCACTACTACGGCAACTGCCCGCGCGCGTATCCCGGAGTGTTCCGCGGCTACGACGGTCCCGACCGCAACGCCTACGACCGCGCGCACGAGTTCCCGTTCTCGTACCGCAAGCTGATCCCGTACTACGAGTGGGTCGAGCACACGCTGCCCGTGCAGACCGCCCCGATGGGCAACAAGGAGATGGCCTGGATGCGGGGCGCGAGCCGGATGGGCGTTCCGCTCCAGAAGACGAAGGACACGCTCGGAGCGGGCTACCGGCCGCAGGAGAACTCGATCCTCCAGTCGCACGGCACCGCGGGGCGCACCAGCGACCAGAGCAAGCTCGTCTATCCCAAGGCGCGCGGCTGCACGTTCTGCGGCTACTGCTTCCAGGGCTGCTACGAGCCGCGCAACGCCCCGCGCAACCTGATCGCCAAGCGCTCCACCGACAACAGCTACGTGCCGATGATGCTGACCGCCGACCGCTGGAAGAAGGGCGGCAAGGCGGCGACCCTGCTCACCGACGCGTTCGCAACCCGCATCGGCACGGTCGACGAGGGCGGGGCCACGAGCGCGCGCACGGTCACCTGGCGGGTGGCCAGCACGGGCGAGATGGTCACCGAGGAGGCGAAGGTCGTGGTGATGGCCGGCGGGTGCACGGAGAACCCGCGGCTGTGGCTCAACAGCGGGCTGCCGAACCCGAACGACTGGGTCGGTCGCGGCTACACCGACCACTACTTCGACTGGCTGACCGGCGTGATGGACGACTACACGGGCTCGTCCAAGGGACCCGGGAGCAACGTCCGGATGGACTACCCGGGCCACGGCGGGCTCGAGCAGGTGGGGCTCCCGCCTGGGCTTCAGGCCTTCTCGGCGACGTTCTCCGACGGCGGCATCAACGATGTCTACCTCAACGGCTACGACCGGCTGCCCGGGGTGGAGGGGCAGGGGCGCCGCGTCGGGACCGCGCTGAAGTCGCTCCTCTCCGACGTCGACCGGCTGCTGAACGTCCTGGTGATCACCGACGACGACGTCGAGCCACAGAACCGCGTCTCGCTCTCGAGCACGCTGCCGCCGGACGAGCACGGGCCGGTGCCGAGGATCGAGTTCCGCTACCGCGAGCGGACCAAGCGGACGCTCGAGAACCGCCGCTTCATGGTCGAGCGCGGGGTCGAGATGCTCCGGCGCGCGGGGGCGAAGCAGGTCTACCGGATCAACTGGGCCCCGCTGATCCTGCACGTGCAGTCGACCATGCGTATGGGGCTCGACCCCACGAACTCGGTGCTCGACACCAAGTGCGAGTCGCGCGCCGTGAAGCGCCTGTTCGTGGGCGACAACAGCGCGCTGCCGAACGCCCTCGGCGGCCCGAACCCGACGCTCACGTCGCAGGCGCTCGCCACCCGCACGGCGGAGAAGATCTTCCACCTCTACTTCGACGGCGACCCGTGGGTGAAGCGCGAGAGCCCGGTCTCGTCGATCAGCGACCGCGTGACGCGGGCCGTGATCGACCGCAAGCTCTAGGGCGCCGAGCCCAGGGTCAGCGTGTTGAGGCCGAGGCCGCCGTCGATGCCGATGGTCTGGCCGTTCACGTAGCCGGCCTCGCCGGAGGCCAGGTATGCCACGAGCGCGGCCACCTCCGCCGGCTCCGCCATGCGCCCGGCGGGCAGCGCCGCGATCACGCGCTCGAGCACGTCCGGCGGCATCGCGCTCACCTTCTCGGTGGCGACCATGCCGGGCAGGACCGCGTTGGCCGTGATCCCGCGGCGCGCGTTCTCGGCGGCGATCGTCTTGACCATGCCGAGCAGCCCGGCCTTGGACGCCGCGTACGCGACCTGGCCAGGGAGCCCGGCCACCGCGGCGCCGCTCGAGATGGCGATCACCCGGCCGAAGCCGCGCTCGCGCATCCCCGCCAGGCAGGCCTGGACCGCGCGGAAGGCGCCGCTCAGGTTCACGTCGACGTCGCGCCGCCACTGCTCCTCTGTCATGCGGTGCGCGGGAGCGATCGTGTCGGTGATCGCGGCGTTCGAGACGCAGACGTCGATCGCGCCGAGGTCGGGGAGCGCGTCGCGCGCGAGGTCGGCCCGGATGTCGCAGCCCGCGTCGCGGTCGAGCGTGACCACCTCGAGCCCGTCCGCCCGCAGCCGCTCGGCGATGGCGGCGCCGATGCCCCGCGCGGCGCCGGTCACGAGCGCGCGCCTCACGGCTGGCCCGCCGCGTACTCCACGATCGAGCGGTCGATCAGCCATTCGACGGGGGCGCGGTCGTCGGTGTAGGACTCGCCGCCCGTGAGTGGCGGCTCGAGCTGGGCCGAGACCTCCTCGGCAACCTCGCCGAGCTCGCGCGGCAGTCGCGTGCCCGCCTCGCCGAGCCGCTGCGCCGAGGGCTCGCGCTCGGAGGCGAGCAGCAGGGTGTTCGTGTCCTCGGTGACGTCGCGGATCACGTGCGGGAAGACCCTTCGCATGGCCGCGGTCGCGACCTTCTCGAGGTCGTCGTTCCCGTCGGGGTGGCCGACGTTGACGAACACCACGCCGCCGTCCGCGAGCCGGTCGCGGCAGAGCTCGAAGAACTCCTCGGTGATCAGGTAGAACGGGATGTACGGCTGACGGTACGCGTCGACCATGATCGCGTCGTAGCCGCCCTCGCTGCGACGCAGGAACGGCCTAGCATCGTCGGTGTGCGTGCGCAGGCGCGGGTTGCGCATGTCGAAATACCTGCGCCCGATCTCGGTCAGCTCGCCGTCGATCTCGACGCCGTCGATCGACGTCTGCGGGAAGTAGTGACCGTACATGCGCGCCGTGGTGCCGGCCGCGTTGCCGAGGATCGCCATGCGCCGCGGCGGGCGGTCGAGCGCGGCCAAGGGGAGCACGACCGTGTCGTCCCAGTAGTTGGCGGTCAGGTAGGTGCCGGGACGGTAGATCGAGTGGATTGCCACGCCCTCGTTCAGCTCGAGATCGCGCTCGCCGTCGGGCTGCTCGATCACCCGCGCGTACTGGTACTCGGTGTCGCTCTCGTGGATCACGCGGCCGTTGTCGGCCTCGTCCTTGATGCCGCCGGTGGGGATCGCCAGCGCAGCCGCGATGCCGAGCGGGACGAGCCACCAGCGCCGAGGCAGTGCCGTGGCGGCGACGATCGACATCGCC
Source organism: Thermoleophilaceae bacterium (assembly GCA_036382905.1). Taxonomy (GTDB): domain Bacteria; phylum Actinomycetota; class Thermoleophilia; order Solirubrobacterales; family Thermoleophilaceae; genus AC-37. The sequence continues at coordinate 9,214 of DASVPL010000083.1, forward strand.
AGCGCGAAGGCGAGGAACGTGCGCTGCGTGCCGACCAGCGGGATCAGCAATAGCGCCGAGGCGAACACGCCCGCGAGCGACCCGATCGTCGAGATCGCGTAGAGCCGGCCGGCCACCTGGCCGCTCTCCTCGATCGACGCGACCGACAGCCGGATCGCGAACGGCGCGACGGTGCCCATCATCAGGATCGGGACGGCCAGCAGGACGGTGACGGCGAGCAGCGACCCGAGGAATGCGCCGGCGGCGACCTCGTCGAGGGCCTCGACCGCACCGCCGAGGAACGGACGACCGAGAAGCGGAACGAGCGCGGTGGCGATGGCGGCGCACTGGACGACGCGGCACATGACGGCGAGGTCGGGGCGGCGGTCGGCCAGCCGTCCGCCGATCCAATAGCCGATCGACAGCGCCGTGAGCACCGTGGCGATCGTGTTCGCCCAGATGACCGTGGACGCGCCGAAGTACGGCGCAAGCAGGCGCGCGCCCGCTATCTCGCTGCCGAGCGAGCCGGCGCCGACGACGAATACCAGGAGCGTCATGGGCGGCAGCCGGCGCGTGCCGGAGCGGTCGATCTGCCTCTCCGGAGCGGTCGTCGTCACCCGATTGGCCATGCTACCGGCGCCGCTTCGCCGCTCGGGGGCGCCGCTTCGGCGTGCGAGCCGCTGGGTAGGCTCGGCGCATGTCCCTCTTTTCAAAAGCAGCGAAGTTCGCAAAGAGCCCTCAGGGCAAGAAGGCGATGGAGAAGGCCAAGGCGTTCGCCGACAAGCCGGAGACCAAGGAGAAGATCGAGCAGGTGCGGGAGAAGGTGTCCGGGAAGGACAAGGCGCAGGAGGCGTCGGGCAGCGGGGACGCGGCGCAGGCCGCGACCAGCGGCTCCGGTTCTGGTTCCGGTCCCGGTCAGCCCGGGCCTGAGCCGAGCACGCCGGCCGCCGGCGGTACGCCGCCCATCAACGATCCGGATGCCGCCGCTGTCGGTGAGCAGCCGGCGCAGGGGAATCCTCCGACCGCTCCCTAACGGCTGCGGTTCGTGACGCCGCCGCGGGGCGGCGCGTGCACATAGTTCCTCGGGGGTACGGTCGCAGGCTCCCTCAGCGAGCCCCCCTCGGAACTACGTGCACGCGCCGCCGTCATCGTGTGCGTCCTCCGGCGCTCTGCTACGCGGTCAGTCGGCGCTGAGTGCGTCGATGTCCTCGCGGTCGACCGGGCGTCCGGCCGCGCGCTTCATCGCGAGGAGGTCGTCCAGTGAGCAGACGCGGACCCTGACGCCGAAGACATCGGCCTCGATCGCTCTCGACGCGAGCCGTTCGTAAGCGCGCTCGGTGTCGAGACCGGTAAGCCATTGCATCAGGTCGAGTCCGCCCAGTTCCGTGGTCAAGCGGAAGTTGCCGCCGAGCGCAAGGCTGTCCGGATCAGTTGGGTCACCGGGGACCTCGTTGCGCTCGAACTCGTCGGCGCCGAGGTGCTCGGCGCCTAGCTCCGCGAGCAGCCGCGCAAGTCGCTCGAGGTTGTCGCGCGCCGGGCTCGGGCAGATGTCGAGGTCGGCCGTGAGGCGCCTGTGCCCGTGCGCGTTGACGGCCCAGCCTCCGATGACGACGTAGTCGATGCCCGCGCCGCCGAGCCGCTCGAAGAGCCCCTGCGGATCGAAGTCGCTCAACGGCTGGGGCGGAAGGCGGTGCGGAAGTCGTCCGCGGCACGCGCGAGGCGGATCGCCTCTTCGAGATTGCGTCCCGGTCCTTTGGCTGCGTTGAGTCGCACCGCCTCCCGGCGCGCACGGCGCTCGTGCTCGCGCTCCCGCTCGAGGCGTCGGGCGTCGGTCGACGGTCCGGGCGACATGCACGGAATGCTACGCCTGCGATCAGCTGTAGCGTCCCCGCGCGGGCGAGCTAGGAGGAGCTATGGCGGAGCGGTGGTTCAGCGAGGAGGAGCTGCGGGATATGGCGCGGCCGACTATGGACCGGGCCATCGAGGCGATCGATCGGGGGGACCTCGAGGAGGCGCGAGTGCTCTGCGAGGCGATGAAGCACGAGTGGCGTCATCTCCACGACCTGATGGTCGAGGGGATCGGCGGGCTCATCACGTTCGTGCAGGAGCGCTTCGGTGAGGACGCCGTCGCGGAGGCGTGGGAGGACGGGCAGGGGCGCGGCTGGACGCGCGACGTCGAGAAGATCGCCGCCCGCGACCGCCGGCAGATCGTCCACGCGCTCGCCGCGACCTGGCGAGCGCACTCGTGCAGCGGCACCGGCCCGCACCCGGGCGCTTTCACGATCGAGGAGGACGACGAGAAGTTCATCTTCCGGATGAACCCGTGCGGCTCCGGCCAGCGGCTCGTGCGCATGGGGCGCTACGAGGGGCCGAACGCCCTCGGGGTGACGAAGGAGGCGCACGACTGGAGCTACGGCCGCGCGGGCTTCCCGCTCTACTGCACCCACTGCTCGTTCATGAACGAGTCGCTCCCGATCCGCTGGATCGGCTACCCGCTCTACCCGAGCGACCCGCCGGACGACTTCGGCAGCGACCCGTGCACCTGGTACTGGTACAAGGATCCGGCCGACATCCCCGCGCGCCACTGGGAGCGGCACGGGCTGGCCAAGAGGACATAGCGCTGGACATGTATTGACGTGCCGGTTAGTGTCGCGCCATGGCGGACGACGACGCCGAGTGGGTCCTGCCTCCGGCGGAGCCCGGCGACTGGCACGTTTTCGTTTCGATGGACGAGGAGGCGCAGCTCAGCCCGCGCCTCAAGGACGCCGTGAAGCGCCTTGGCGAGGCGGCGGAGGCGGAGAATCCCAAGCGCTACGCCGCGAAGCCCAACAACAGCTGCTTCAACAACTGGTGCGGGGAGAACGAGGTCTCCTGCTTCACGCTGATCAACCCGGGCGATAAGTGCCCGCGTTACGACTGCCCGAAGATGAGATGAACGACGAGGGAGGGAGGGCCCATGTCCGATGAGCAAGGGGCGAAGTGGCTGGTGGAGCCGCCGCAGCCTGGTCAGATCAGGGTGGCGATCTCGATTCCCGAGGAGACCGAGGTGAGTGACCGGTTGCGCTCGGCGGTCGACGAGGTGATCGCGGCGCTCGAGGACGAGGAGGGCGTGAAGACCGGCGACTGCTGGCTCGACAACGTCTGTTCCAAGAACGCCTGCGGCAAGCAGCACTGGGCGCGCACGGAGGGGACCGGCTAGTGCGCGAGTCCGCGTACAACATGTGGGTCGAGCACGGCGAGGACGACTACGTCTTCAACGGGGTGAGCGGAGGGCTGCTGCGGGTGCCCAGGGAGGAGCGGGCCCGCCTGGAGGCGTTCCTCGGGGAGGAGAGCGACGACTGCTCGCCCGACCTCCTCGAGCGGCTGGCCCGCGGCCGCATGTTGATCGGAGACGAGACGGACGAGCTCGCGCTGCTGTCGCGCCGCTACCACGGCACGAGGTGGAATCGCGGCCGGCTCGGGCTGACGGTGGTCACGAGCCTCGGATGCAACTTCGACTGCCCGTACTGCTTCGAGGACAAGCACCACTCGCTGCTGTCGAGCGAGGTGGAGGCGGCGATCATCGGCATCGTCGACGAGCAGATCCCGCAGCTCGACCACGTGGCCGTCACGTGGTACGGCGGTGAGCCGCTGCTCGGCAAGCGGGCGCTGTTCCGGCTCTCCGACGAGCTGATCGCGCGCTGCGACGCCGCCGACGTCGCCTACTCCGGCTCGATCGTCACGAACGGCTATCTGCTCGACGAGGCGACCTGCGAGGAGCTCGCGAGCAGGCGGATCGACAACGCGCAGGTCACGATCGACGGGCCGCCGGACGTCCACAACAAGATGCGACCCCTGGTCAGCGGGGGAAAGTCGTTCGACCGGATCGTGGCGAACCTGAAGGCCGCGGTCCGTCACATGAGCATCGCGGTCAGGGTCAACCTGGACACCTCGAACGTGCACCGGGTCGAGGAGCTCATGAAGATCCTCGCGGACGAGGGCCTGTCGGGGAAGTTGGGCGTCTACGCCGCTCAGCTCACGCAGGTCGACGACGGGGCACCCGCGCCGTCGGCGAGCTACGCCACGGCGTGCTTCTCGTGCGGCGAGTTCTCCGAGGTGCAGTCGGAGTTCCGCGAGCTGGCCGAGTCGTACGGGTTCGACAGTCCGTCGCTTCCGGGGCCGTCCGGCGCGCCGTGCACGGCGGTGCGCGCGAACGAGCTCGTGATCGGGAGCAAGGGCGAGCTGTACAAGTGCTGGGACTCGGTCGGGAACCCGGCGGAGGTCGTCGGGCACATCCGCGACTACCGCAAGGCGGAGACGCGCGCGGCGAAGTGGCTGTCCTACGACCCCTTCGAGAACGACGAGTGGCGCTCGTGCATCGCGCTGCCAGTCTGCATGGGCGGGTGCGCGCACCACGGGATGGACGAGAAGCTCTACGACGACCGGTGCATGCCGTTCAGGTGGAACTACGCGGAGCAGGTGCGGTCGTTCGTGAAGGCGAACGCCGACGGGACGGCCGAGCCGGTCGTGCTGAGCGCCGCGGGGCATACCCGCTAGGGGGGCGAACTTCGGCGGCGCGGCCCTTAAGGGGGCATGCTCCGCAGATCAGCCATCGCCGTGGCGGCCGTGCTCGCCGCCCTCGCCGCCGCCCCGCCCGCGGGCGCGAGCCTCGTCGCGCTCGGTGACTCGTTCTCGTCCGGCGAGGGCGCCCCTCCGTTCGAGCCGGGCCACTGCCACCGCTCCCCGCACGCGTGGCCGCTGGTCCTGGCCGCGCGGCTCGACGCGCCGGGCACGTCGAGGGCGTGCAGCGGTGCGGTGGTGGCGGACGTCGTCCAGGATCAGATCCCCCGGGTGGCCCCCGGCGCGGACGTCCTGACGCTCACGATCGGCGGCAACGACCTGGGCTTCGCCGAGGTGCTGCGGAGGTGCGTGCTCGCTGATTGCGTGAGGCACTACGCGCGCGCCGGCCGCGACGCGATCGACGCTCGGGTACGGGCCCTGCGCGCGCGGCTGCCCGCGCTGTACCGGCGGGTCCGCTCGGCCGCCCCCGGCGCCGGGCTCGTCGTGCTGGGCTATCCGCGGCTCTTCCCGCGCCGCCCCGGCCGCTTCACCTGCGCGGCGCTCGGCGCGATCTCGCGGGCCGAGGCGCTCTACCTGAACGCGAAGACCGCGGCGGCCGACCGGGCGATCCGGGCGGCGGCGCGCGACGCCGGCGCCCTCTACGTGGAGACCCTGGACGCGTTCGACGGCGGCGAGGTCAGGTGCGCGCCCCGCCGGCGCTACGTCAACGACCTCACGTTCCTGCGCGGCGGCGTGATCAGCCCCTACTCGTTTCACCCGACCGCCGCGGGACACGCGCGCCTCGCCGCCCTCGCCCTCGACGGCCTCGCCGCGAACGTGAGGGACCGCCGGTAGCCTGCCTGACCATGGACTTCTCACCCTCACCGCGCGTCGAGGAGCTCAAGGGCCGGATCGACGCCTTCCTCGACGAGCACTACTACCCGCACGAGCTGGACATCTTCAACGAGCTCGACGAGGAGGTCGGGCCCGGCGTCGCGTACCCGAAGCGCCTGGTCGAGCTGCGCGAGCGCGCGAAGGCGGAGGGACTCTGGAACCTGTTCCTGCCCGGCGAGGAGCACGGCCCCGGCCTGACCAACTGGGAGTACGGGATGATCTGCGAGGCGATGGGGCGCAGCCCGATCGCGCCGATGGTCTTCAACTGCTCGGCGCCCGACACCGGCAACGCCGAGATCCTCGTGGACCACGGCACGCCGGAGCAGAAGCAGGAGTGGCTCGAGCCGCTGCTCGAGGGCACGATCCGCAGCTGCTTCTCGATGACCGAGCCCGAGACCGCGGGCTCCGATCCCACCGGCCTGCGCGGCACGGCCGTGCTCGACGGCGACGAGTGGGTGATCGACGCGCACAAGTGGTTCACGTCCGGCGCGGTGGGCGCCTCGGTGGCGATCGTGATGGTCGTGACCGACCCCGACGCCGCCCCGCACAAGCGCGCGAGCATGATCCTCGTGCCCACCGACGCGCCGGGCTTCAACCTCGTCCGGCCCGTCTCGGTGATGGGCCATTCCGGCGGCCCGGGTCACTGCGAGATCCGCTACGAGTCTTGCCGGGTGCCGAAGGACAACCTCCTCGGCGAGCGCGGGGCCGGGTTCAAGATCGCCCAGGACCGCCTTGGGCCGGGGCGCATCCACCACTGCATGCGCGCGATCGGCGCGGCCGAGCGCGCTCACGAGATGATGTGCCGGCGCGCGACCGAGCGGCACGCGTTCGGCGGTCCGCTGGCGGAGAAGCAGTTCGTCCAGGACTTCATCGCGAAGTCGCGGATCGAGATCGACGGCGCACGACTGATGGTGCTGAACGCCGCGTGGCAGATGGACGAGCTCGGCAAGCGCGAGGCGCGCCAGGCGATCTCGATGACCAAGGTCGTGGCCGCGAACGTGGTGATGGACGTGCTCGACCGCGCGATCCAGGTCCACGGCGCGCTCGGGGTTTCCGACGACACCCCGCTCGCGGCGATGTGGCGCGGGCTGCGGATGCTGCGGCTCGCCGACGGCCCGGACGAGGTCCACAAGATGGTGATCGCGCTGCGCGAGCTGAACCGCTACCGCGACAAGGAACCGTCCGGCGGAGGCAACGGGCTCGCCCCGGTGCAGCCCCCGGCGGGCGTCGGCTCGGGGGCGTCGTAGCCGTGCTCGACGCCACGCTCACGCGCAACAACGACATCGCCCTCAGCGACGAGCAGCAGGACTTCGTCCGCTCGATCCGCGACTTCTGCCAGCGCGAGTTCCCCAAGGACAAGCTCGAGCAGCTCACCGACGGCTTCAAGGACATCCACAACGACGACGTCGCGCGCAAGATGGCCGAGCTCGGCTGGTTCGGGCTCACCATCGACGAGGAGTACGGCGGCTCGGGCGGCACGTTCCTCGACGCGGCGCTGTTCCTCGAGGAGAGCGCCCACGGCCGCGCGCCGGTGAGCGGCTACCCGGTCACGCTGATCGTGGTGGGCGCGCTCAACCGCTTCGGCACCGAGGAGCAGAAGCGCGACCTGCTCGGCCGCGTGGCCGCGGGCGGCGGGCTCGCCATCGCCATGTCCGAGCCGGAGTCGGGCTCCGACGTCGCGTCGCTGAAGACCAAGGCGCGTCGCGAGAACGGCGAGTGGGTCCTGAGCGGTTCGAAGATGTGGTGCTCGTACGCGCACAAGGCGAGCCACACGCTGATCGTGTGCCGCACCGGCGAGGGCTCGAGCAACCACGAGGGCCTATCGATGATCTTCGTGCCGCGCGACGCCGAGGGTTTCACGATCACGCCGATTCCGACGCTCGGCGGCGAGGAGACGAACGAGCTCTACCTCGACGACGTCCGCGTGCCCGAGGAGAACCTGCTCGGCACCGAGGGCAACGGCTGGACGCAACTCATGGCCGGCCTCAACAACGAGCGCGTGATCCTCGGGGCCGGCGCGCTCGGCCTCGCGCAGCGCGCGTTCGACGACGCGCTGGCGTACGCGAAGGAGCGCAAGCAGTTCGGGCGCCCGATCGGCGGCTTCCAGGCGATCCAGCACAAGTTCGCCGACATGGCGACCGGGCTCGCGCAGGCGCGGCTGCTCGTGCGCTGGGTCGCGCGGCTGACCGACGAGGACGCCGGGCGGATGCTCCCGCAGGAGGCGTCGAGGGTGAAGCTCGCGTGCACGGAGCTTGCGAAGAAGTGCACGCTCGAAGGCGTGCAGATCATGGGCGGCTACGGCTACGCGACCGAGTATCCGATGGAGCGCTACCTGCGCGCGGCGGTGGTCACCACCATCTACGGCGGCACCTCCGAGATCCAGAAGAACATCATCGCGAAGACGCTCGGCCTTTAGCGCGCGACGCGCTTCGCCCAACGGTGGCCCCGAGGGGCTTCTGGGTCTATTCTTCCGAGCGTTGAAGTGACTCGTTCGGTGCGTCTTGACCGGCGCGCCCGGAATGCCGATCTGGATTGAACATGGCCGGATTCGTCGGCGGGAGGGCTAGGAGACTCGCAGCGTTGGCTGTCAGCGTGACGGCCGTTTCGGCGTGCTCGAGCGCGTACGCGCAGGTTCCCGACCTCCCGCAGGCGCCGCGGCTGCCCGACACGCCGGTCACGCAGCCGGCTCAGAATGTCGCCGACCAAGCGTCCGACACGGCGAACCAGGTGACCGGTCAGGTCAACCAGACCGTGAACCCGCAGGGCGGCGGCAGCCAGCCGAGTGGGGGCGGAGGCGGCGGCACCGGAGGCGGCGGTGGTGGTGGCAACATGCCGAGCGGCAACGGCGGCGGCTCAAGCGGCGGCGGATCGAACAGCGGCGACGGCGGCTCCGACGGCGGCGGCGACAACGGCTCGTCCAGAGGCGGCTCGACGGCCGCCGAGCGCCGGGCCGACCGGCGTGCCCGCACGCGGGCCGCGGCACGGCGCGCCGAGCGCCGGCGCGAGCGCACCGCGGCGCGTGGCGACGAGGGCGAGGACCGCCCGTCCCGCGACGGCGACAACGGCCCCGGCCCGCTGCGGCCGATCCGCGACGTGGTCGAGGTGATCCCCGTCCCGATGTGGATCGCGCTGGGGCTACTCGCCCTGCTCGCGGCGCTGTTCTACGTGCGCGGCTTCCTCACGGCCCGGCGAGCGCGTCAGCTCGAGGCGCAGCGCTCGGAGCTGCTCGACGACGTCGGCCTGCTCCAGAAGGCCCTGCTGCCCGACGTGCCCGAGCGGATCGGGGGTCTCGAGGCGTCGGTTGCCTACCGCCCGGCCGACGGCCCGGCGGCCGGAGGCGACTTCTACGACGTGTTCGAGATGGACGCCGGCCGCGTCGGGATCATCGTCGGCGACGTGTGCGGCCACGGCCGCCAGGCGCTCGCCGTCACCGCGCTGATGCGCTACACGCTGCGCGCCTACCTGAACGCCGGCGGCGAGCCGCGCGCGGCGCTCCAGATCGCGGCGCGGGCGCTCGAGAACGAGCAGCACGCCGAGCTGACCACCGTCGTCCTCGCCGTTTACGACGCAAAGGCCGGCACCCTCACCTACGCGTGCGCGGGGCACGAGCCGCCGATCCTCGTCGGCCCGGCCGCGCACAAGCCGGTCACCGTGGGCTCCTCCCCGCCGATCGGCGCCGGTCTCGTGACCGGCCTGCGCCAGACCACCGTCGCGCTCCCGGCCGGCTCGCTGGCCTGCTTCTTCACGGACGGGCTCGTCGAGGCCCGCCTCGACGACGACGCCCTGCTCGGCCGCGACCGGCTCTGCACGATCGTCGAGCAGCTTGGCGACGGGGCATGTGCGGACGCGCTGCTCGCCAAGATCGCCAGCGATGCCGAGCGGGCGCCGGACGACATGGCCGCGTGCATCATCCGCGCGGCCGCCGACGCTCCGGTCGTCTCCGACGTCCGCATCGAGGAGTTCGAGCTCGACGACAACGGGGTCGGGGAGGAGCGCGCCCGCGGCTTCCTCGCGGCCTGCGGCGTTCCGGAGAGCGAGGCCGACACCGTGATCAAGACCGCGCGCGGCGCCCGCGCCGAGTTCGGCGGGGCGATGCTGCGCGTGCGCCTGAGCGGCAGCGGCGGCGGCGTCAAGGTCGTCCCGCTCGAGCTGCGCCCGCTGGCGCCCTCCACGAACGGGCACCACCCGCCGGCCGTCGTGCCGGTCGCGCCGCCGATCTCGGCGTAACCCCGCTTACGCAGCGCTCCTTGCGGTTATTGCCGTATTCCGCTCCCTGGGTTACGTTGAAAAGCCCAACAGGAGGCTCAAACTTGCGGAAGCTACCGATCGCTGTCGTACTCGCCGTCGTCGCCTCGCTGGCGTTCTCCAGCGTCGCCTCGGCGCACACCCTGAGGTACAACACGGCCAAGAACCTGGCCGTGAAGCTTGCAAAGAAGCAGGAGAGGAACGATCCCGTCAAGCGCTGGCGGATCTTCGGGGCCGAGCGGCACAGCGACCACGAGATCTCCTGGACCTACAACGTGGACTACGACGACGGCTCGCTATGCGACGCCGAGCTCGTCGTGCGCTACACGACCAAGTCGAACGGCAAGCCGATCGTGCGCGCGTTCTTCCGCCACGTGGAGTGCACTCGCTAGGAGGCGCGCAGCTCGTCGAGCCGCCGCCGCCAGTCCGCCTCGACCTCTGAGGCCGGACGCCCGAAGGCCCGCTGGATCGCCGCCGCGTCCCCCGCTTCAGGGGGGCGGGCGGCGAGCCGCACGCACTCCTCCGGGCCCAGCTCGTCCTCGAGCATCGCGAACACGGTGCCGCCCAGCAGCACGGCGTCGCGCGCCTGCGGCGGGAAGGCGGGCCGCCCGCCCTCCCGCAGACGCCGCGCGATGGCCGGCCGCAGGTGCTTGGTCTGCCCCGCGAGGTGGGTGGCGGCTCCCTCGCACAGCCACGCCCAGCGCAGGTAGCGGGCGAACGTGCGCGGCGTGAACGGCGGCGGCAGCGTGGTGTTGTTCGCGCCGATCACGACGTGGGCGTACTCGTGGAGCGGGCTGAGCAGCAGCGCCTCGCGCGAGCCGGGGACCGCGGAGGCCCGCTCTTCGAGCGCGGCGGGCGCTAGCACGTGGATCTCGCGGCGGCCGAACCAGCCCGCCATGTAGCGGCGCGCCGCGGGGGCCGCCGCCATGCGGGCCACCGGGAGCCAGGGGTGAGCGAGCGAAAGCGCGAGCGGTCCGGGGTGCATGATCACGGCCACCTCGCCGGGGGTGCTGCCGAAGGCGTCGTCGAGCTCGTCGCGGAAGCGCTCGAGCTGCTCGAGCATGGCGGCGGCGGCATCGGTGTCGCGCTCCTCGTGGCGCGCGGAAAACGACGGCGAGTGCGACTCGATCCAGGGCACGCCGCCTACTCTCGCAGCGGGCGCGCCGCGCGGGCGCCCGCCCCCGGCGCTACCGCTTCGGCCCGTGCCGCGTGGTCTTCGGCTTCGACTGCTTGCAGCCCTTGTAGACCCGCGTGCTGATGATCTCGGTGCCGTTCGAGTGGACGGCGCGGATGCGGACCACGAAGCGCTTCTGCGGCAGCTTCTCGAGCGCGATCCGGCGCACGTCCTTGCCCTTCACGCGCAGCCTGCGCTTGCCGTTCACGT
>DASVPL010000084.1:0-2086 GCA_036382905.1 Thermoleophilaceae bacterium
CTGGCCGTGATGTTCGCCGTCCCGGAGCCGATCTTGCTGTTGCCCGGGCAGTCGAACGCCTTGGCCTGCGCGTCCGAGCAGCGCTCCGACCGCGCGCGGGGGTCGAACTTGAAGCCCTGGGTGACGGCCATGACGACGGACTGGGGCGAGCGGCCGTTCGCCTGCGGGTCCTCGGCGCTGCGCACGTCCACGATCAGGTGCGACGCCTTGCCTGCCACGGACGGGTCGAAGCGCACGGGATCGCCGGGCGTCTGCGCGGTCGCGGGAACCGCCAGCGCCGCGGCGAGGACTGCGAAGGTTGCGAGGAGGCGGCGCACGGGTCGAAGCATTTCTAGCAGCCGCCCGGAAGTTGCGCGCCGCCGGCCGGCGAGGCTCATCCCCGGCCGGCGGACGCAGTTCTCCCCCTTCGAGGGGGTCAGGGGGAGAAACCTTGTGCCGCGTCTACCCAGCGGCGGCGCCGGGCCGCCCAGCGCGGGCGGATCGCCCCGCTCGTGAGCTCGTCGGCGGAATCGAGGAAGCGAAGCGCGTGGTTGTAGTCGCCCCAGCTCGCGTCGAGCTCGGCGAGCGAGAGGGCGACGTCGACCATGGCGCGGCGCTCGTAGTCGTGGCGACGCTCATGCGTGGGGGCTTTTAGCTGGGACACGGGACCTTGGAGGGAGGTCGTGCGGGGGACGACGGAGTCTCCTCCGGCGGCACCGGATGACAAGGACGTTGCAGAATCGATGTGAGCTATTTGCGGGAAGCGCCGCACTCGCCGCAGGATTCGCGCCTTCGCTAGCTTCGGCCCCATGGACCTCGAGGCCGCGATACGAACGCGCCGCACGCACAAGGCCTACGGTCCGGACCCGGTCGCGCGCGAGGTTCTCGACGCGCTGTTCGAGCTGGCCCGCTGGGCCCCCAACCACAACCTCACGAACCCGTGGCGCTTCAGGGTCGTGGGCCCCGAGTCGCTCGAACGCCTGAAGGCCGCGGCTGGCCCCGAGGGCGCCACCAAGCTCGACCGCGCGCCGACGCTCGTGGTCGCCACCGCGCTCCAGTGCGACGACGCGGTGCAGGACGAGGAGGACTTCGCCGCGGCCGCCTGCGCGGTGTACGTGGTGCTGCTCGCCGCGCACGCGCGCGGGCTCGCCGGCTACTGGCGTACGCCGGCGGTGCTGCGCACGCCGGAGGGTCGCGCGGCGGTGGGGATCCCGGACGGCGAGCGCGTGCTCGGCCTGATCCACCTGGGCCCGCCGCGCCAGGGCCGCGACGCACCCGAGCGCGCGCCGGTGGACGAGTACGTAACGTACCTGGCGTGATCGCGCGCGAGGACGCACTGGCCGCGTTCGAGGCCGACCGCTTCGACATGGTCGTGATCGGCGGCGGGATCACCGGCGCGGGCGTTGCCCTCGACGCCGCCTCGCGCGGCTACAGCGTGGCCCTGGTCGAGCGCGACGACTTCGCGGCGGGCACCTCGAGCCGCTCGTCGAAGCTCGTGCACGGCGGTCTTCGCTACCTCCAGAACTTCGACCTCGGGCTGGTCCGCGAGGCGCTGCTCGAGCGCGCGCTGATGGTCAACCTCGCGCCGCACCTCGTCCACCCGCTGGCTCTCCTGATCCCGACCTTCGAGGGCAAGCACCTCGACCGCCCGACCGGCGTGGGCCTCAACGCCTACGACGTGATGGCGACCGAGCGCATCCGGCTGCCGAGCCTGCGCCGCCGCCGCGACGCGCCCTCGCCGGGGCTCTCGCTCGAGGAGTGGAGCCCGGAGCGCCACCGCGTGGTCGACGCCGACGAGGTGGTGCGCCTGATCCCCGCGCTCGCCGGTCGCAATCCGGACTCGGCCTACCTCTTCTACGACTGCCAGACCGACGACGTGCGGCTGGTGCTCACGGTGCTCGGGGAGGCGGAGCGTTTCGGCGCGGTGATGGCGAACCGCAGCCGCGTGCTCGAGCTGCTCGAGGAGAACGGCCGCGCCGACGGAGTGCGCTGCCGCGACGAGCTCGGCGGGGGCGAGTTCGAGCTGCGTGCCGACACCGTGGTGAACGCGACCGGCGTCTGGGCTGACACGATCCGCTCGGAGGAGGTGCGCGACGCCGCGGAGGTC
>DASVPL010000085.1:0-13053 GCA_036382905.1 Thermoleophilaceae bacterium
GACGATCCGCGTGGTCGTCTCCGCCACGAACGCCGCCGCGACGGTCGCGGCCACGAGCAACCAGACCTCGACGGTCGCCGCCGCCCCGCCGGTCAACACGGGCCTGCCCTCGATCACCGGCACCCCGCAGGACGGCCAGACGCTCAGCGCCAGCAACGGCAGCTGGAGCGGCACCGCGCCGTTCACCTACGCCGACCAGTGGCGCCGCTGCGACGCCTCCGGCGCGAGCTGCGTGAACATCGCGGGTGCCACGGGCTCGACCTACGTGGTGCAGGCCGCCGACGTGACCTCGCCCGCGTCGACGCTCCGCGCCGTGTTGACCGCGACCAACAGCGCGGGCAACGCCGCCGCGACGAGCGCCCAGACGGCGAGCGTCACCCCGGCCCCGCCGGTGAACACGGCGCTGCCGGCGATCAGCGGCACCCCGGAGCACGGCGCGACCCTGAGCGCTTCGACCGGCACCTGGACCGGCAGCACGCCGATCGCCTACACCTACCAGTGGCGCCGCTGCGACTCCTCGGGCGCGACCTGCTCGAACATCTCCGGTGCCACGAGCTCCTCCTACACGGTCCAGTCCGCCGACCTCACCTCGCCGGCATCGACGATCCGCGTGGTCGTGACCGCCACCAACGCCGCCGGCAACGCCGCGGCCACCAGCGCGCAGACCGCGAGCGTGACCCCGGCCCCGCCGGTGAACACCGCGCTGCCCACGATCTCCGGCACGCCGCAGCACGGCCAGACCCTCACCGCCGCGCCCGGCACCTGGACCGGGACGCCGACGATCAGCTACATCTACCAGTGGCGCCGTTGCGACTCCACCGGCGCCGCGTGCGTCGACATCTCGAGCGCGACGGGCTCCACCTACGTGGTGCAGCAGGCCGACGTGACCACGCCGGCATCCACCATCCGGGTTCGCGTTACGGCGTCCAACGCGGGCGGCTTCGGCTCGGCCAACAGCTCCCAGACCACGGCGGTCGCCGCGGCCGCGCCGGCCAACAGCTCCCCGCCGTCGATCTCCGGCACGACCCAGGACGGCCAGACGCTCAGCTCGACCAACGGCAGCTGGAGCGGCACCGCGCCGTTCACCTACGCCTACCAGTGGCGCCGCTGCGACTCGGCCGGCGTGAACTGCGCGAACATCGCGGGCGCGACGGGCGCTACCTACGCGCTGGCCCCGGCCGACATCGGCTCGACGCTGCGCTCTGTCGTCACCGCGACCGGCCCCGGCGGCACCCAGAGCTCGACCAGCAGCCAGACCGCCGTCGTCACCGCGATCCCGCCGACCAACACGGCGCCGCCGACGATCTCGGGCAGCCCGCAGGAGGGCTCGACGCTGACCGCGTCGAACGGGACCTGGACCGGATCGCCGACGATCGCCTATGCCTACCAGTGGCGCCGCTGCGACAGCGCGGGCGCGAGCTGCTCGAGCATCTCCGGCGCGACCGCCTCGACCTACGTGGTGCAGCAGGCGGACGTGACCTCGCCCGCGACGACCATCCGCGTGGCCGTGACCGCCACCAACGCCGGCGGCAGCCAGAGCGCCACCAGCGCGCAGACGGGCGCCGTCGGCGGCTTCAGCCCGGTCAACACCGGCGCGCCGGCGATCTCCGGCACCACGCGCGACGGCCAGACCCTGAGCGCGACCAACGGGAGCTGGACCGGCACGGCGCCGTTCAGCTACGCGTACCAGTGGCAGCGCTGCAACGCCGCGGGCGCGAGCTGCTCGAACATCACCGGCGCCACGGCGACGACCTACGACCTGACCCCGGCCGACGTGGGTGCGACGATCCGCGTGGTCGTGACCGCCACGAACCCGGCCGGCGACGGCAACGCGACCAGCTCGCAGACCGCGGTCGTGACCGCGCGCCCGCCGGTCAACACCTCGCTCCCGACCATCTCCGGCACGACCGAGGACGGCCGCACGCTGAGCGCGACGACCGGCGCATGGACGGGCACCCCGACGATCACCTACGCCTACCAGTGGCACCGCTGCGACTCCGCCGGGGCGGGCTGCTCGGACATCTCCGGCGCGACCTCCGCGAGCTACGCGCTGACCCCGGCCGACGTGGGCGCCACGATCCGCGTGCGGGTCACGGCATCGAACGCGGGCGGCGACGACAGCGCCAGCAGCACCCAGACCGCGGCCGTCGCCCCGACCGCCCCCGTCAACACGGTCGCCCCCGTCGTCACGGGCACGACCGAGGACGGCGCCACGCTCACCGCGAGCACCGGCATCTGGAGCGGCACCCCGACGATCGGCTTCGGCTACCAGTGGCAGCGCTGCGACACCGCCGGCGCGAGCTGCTCTGACATCTCCGGCGCGACGGCGACGACCTATGGCCTGACCCCGGCCGACGTGGGCGCGACGATCCGCGTGGTCGTGACCGGCACGAACGCCGCCGGCAGCGACGACGCTGCCAGCGCGGCCACGGACACGGTCGGCGTGGACGAGCCGGCCAACAGCGGCGCGCCGACGATCTCGGGCACCCCGGAGGACGGCGAGACCCTCACGGCCCACCCGGGGAGCTGGACCGGCACCCCGACCATCGGCTTCACCTACCAGTGGCAGCGCTGCGACGCGGCCGGCGCGGGCTGCGTGGACGTGGGCGGCGCCACCGGCTCGACCTACGACCTCGGCCCGGCCGACGTGGGCGCGCGGATGCGCGTCGTCGTGACCGGGACCAACGCCGGCGGCGGCGCCAGCTCCCCGAGCGCCGCCACTGCGGAGGTCGCCCCCGACGCGCCCGTGAACACCTCGCTGCCGACCGTCTCCGGCACGAGCGAGGACGGGCACGTGCTCAGCGCCGGCAACGGCGGCTGGACCGGCACCCCGACCATCGACTTCGACTACCAGTGGCGCCGCTGCGACAGCGCCGGCGCGAGCTGCTCGGACATCTCCGGCGCGACCGGCTCCACCTACGAGCTCACCCCCGCCGACGTGGGCGCGACCCTCCGCGTGGTGGTCACCGCCACGAACGCCGGCGGCAGCGACAGCGCCACGAGCGCGAAGAGCTCCACGATCGCCGCCACGGCACCCGTCAACACGGCCCCGCCCGTGGTGAGCGGCACGCTCGAGCACGGGTCCACGCTCAGCTCGACCACCGGTGCCTGGACCGGCACCCCGACCATCGGCTTCGGCTACCAGTGGCGCCGCTGCGACTCCGCCGGCGCGAGCTGCTCGAACATCTCCGGCGCGACCGGCTCCACCTACCAGCTGACCGCCGCCGACATCGGCGCGACGATCAGGGTGGTCGTGACCGGCACGAATGGCGCCGGCAGCGACAGCGCCGCCAGCGCGGCCAGCGCCAAGGTCGGCGCCGCCGCTCCGACGGCCGCCTCGCCCGCCCCGTCGATCCTCGGCCTGACCCGCGACGGCGAGATCCTCAGCGCCACCACCGGCGGCTGGAACGGCACGGCCCCGAGCTCGTACGGCTACCAGTGGCGCCGCTGCGACGCCACGGGCGCCGCCTGCCAGAACGTGAGCGGCGCCACCGGCTCGATCTACACGCTGGTCCCGGCCGACGTCGGCTCGACCATGCGCGTCGTCGTGACCGCGACGAACGCGGCCGGCAGCGCGAGCGCGACCAGCGACAAGTCCGCCGTCGTGACCGTCGTCGCGCCGGCGAACACCGCGGCCCCGGTCGTGACCGGCACGCCCACGGATGGCTCCACGCTCAGCTCGACCACCGGTGCCTGGACCGGCACCCCGACGATCGCCTTCGCGCGCCAGTGGCGCCGCTGCGACGCCGCGGGCGCGAGCTGCGCGGACATCGCCGGTGCCACGGGCGCGACCTACACGCTGACCTCCGCCGACATCGGCGCGACGATTCGCGTGAGGGTGACCGCCACGAACGCCGGCGGCTCCGCCTCAGCGAGCAGCACCGCGAGCGCCACGGTCGCCCACAGGGGCCCGTCGAGCACCTCGGCCCCCACGATCTCCGGCACGCCACGCCACGGCCAGACGCTCACCGCCACGCCCGGCGGCTGGGACGGCTCGGCCCCGATCGCCCACGGCTACCAGTGGCGGCGCTGCAACCTCGCCGGAACGAGCTGCACGGACATCCCCGGCGCCACGAGCTCCACCTACGTGCTCGGCGCGGGCGACGTCGGCTCGACGATCCGCGTGGTCGTGACCGGCACGAACCCCGGCGGTAGCGCCAGCGCGACGAGCGGCCAGACCGCCGCCGTGGCCGGCAACCCG
Organism: Thermoleophilaceae bacterium; assembly: GCA_036382905.1. Taxonomy (GTDB): domain Bacteria; phylum Actinomycetota; class Thermoleophilia; order Solirubrobacterales; family Thermoleophilaceae; genus AC-37. The sequence goes on from DASVPL010000085.1 coordinate 4,202, forward strand.
CCGGTCAACAGCGCGGCGCCGGTGATCTCGGGCACGCTCGAGGACGGCTCCACGCTCAGCTCGACCACCGGCAGCTGGACCGGCACGCCGACGATCGCCTTCGCGCGCCAGTGGCGCCGCTGCGACGCCGCGGGCGCCGCCTGCGTCGACATCGCGGGCGCCACGGGCACCACCTACGGGCTCACGGCCGCGGACCTCGGCAAGACCATCCGCGTGGTCGTGACCGCCACGAACATGGCCGGCAGCGCCGGCGCGACCGCCGCCCAGACCGGCGCCATCGACCCCGCGAAGCCGACGAGCACCGGCGCCCCCACGATCTCCGGCACGCCCAAGCAGGGCGAGACCCTCACCGCGACGCCCGGCACCTGGACCGGCACCGCGCCGCTCAGCCACGCCTACCAGTGGCAGCGCTGCGCCGCCGACGGCAGCTCCTGCGTCGACATCCCCGGCGCCGGCGACCCGACCTACGTGCTCGCGGGCGACGACGTCGACAAGACCATCCGCGTGAAGGTGACGACCACCAACGGCGGCGGCTCCACGAGCTCCGGCTCGTCGCAGACCGCCAGGGTCGAGCCGCTCCCGGTCGTCGAGCCGAAGCCGCCGGTCGAGGAGCCCAAGCCGCCGGTCGTCGAGCCGAAGCCCCCGGTCAACGACGGCATCCCCACGATCTCAGGCGAGCCGAAGTCCGGCACCCCGCTGACGGCCGACCCGGGGCACTGGGCCCCGGCGGCGGACCGGTTCGACTACCAGTGGGAGCGCTGCGACGCCGCTGGCGCGAACTGCACGACGATCCCCGGCGCCACCGCCATCACCTACACCCCGACCGACGCCGACGACGGCGCGCGCATCCGCGTTTCGGTGACCGGCATCAACGGCGACGGCCATCGCTCCGCCAGCTCGGTGCCCACCGCAGCCGTCCAGGTGGACCTCGGCGCGATCGACGAGAGCCTCGTCGGCCCCGGCAAGTGCACCAAGATCACGGCCGGCACCGGCGTCAAGCGCAAGGTGGTCAAGGGCCTAGGCACCGTCAAGATCCTGCTGCGCGCGAGCGCCTTCGTGGCGCCCGCCGACCCGCTGCGGCTCTCGACGACCGCCTCCAGCGGCACGCTCAAGGCCGTCCGCTACACCCTCGACGGGCGCAACGTCGGCCAGCCCAAGCGCAAGCCCTACTGGCAGAACATCATGCCCTCGGCCCTCAGCGTGAGCGGCGGCGACGCCCACAAGGTCGGCGTGACGCTCGTGCCCGCCAGGGGCCCGGCCGTGACCTTCGCGTTCGACGTGAAGACCAAGCCCTGCGACAACATGCTCAGCACGACCCAGTGGAAGACCGCCAAGGGCGCCGGCCTGCGCCTGCGCGTGGACAGCCGCGGCCAGCTCGGCCCGGTCCAGTTCAGGGTCCCGGCGGCGATGCTGCCGAAGGCCCGCGACGTCAACAAGGGTGTCGGGCGCGTCCGCGTCTTCATGAAGAGCGGCCCGCCGAAGCCCTACACGCTGGCGATGACGAAGGAGAAGAAGATGGTCCTGCTCGACGGCGAGGGCAAGCCGCGGGTCGAGATCGTGCGCGGCGGGGCGGTCGTCTCGAACCTGCCCGCGGGCACCGGCATCGTCGAGCTGACCCTCTACACGCAGAAGGCGACCAGCCCGCGGGCGCTCCTCGCCAAGGGCAAGAGGGCCACCCTGGGGGCAACGACGACCTCCGCCGGGGCGCCCGTCACGCTCTCCTCGGTGCTCGTCGGCCGCGGCCGCTAGGCCCGGCGCGCCGGGCTCCCCGCAGAACCCGCAAACTGCGGCTCCGGCCCGGGCGTTCCGGCCGGACCCACGCTTAATGTGGAGCCCGTGCCGCCCGCGGTTCATCTCCACGTGCACTCCGAGTACTCGCTGCTCGACGGTGCCTGCAAGATCGACGGCCTGGCCGCCCGCGCCGCGGAGCTCGGCCAGCCCGCCCTCGGCCTGACCGACCACGGCGTCATGAACGGCGCCGTCGAGTTCCAGAAGGCCTGCCAGAAGCACGGGATCAAGCCGATCCTCGGCTTCGAGGCCTACCTCTGCGACGACCTGACCTCCGACGCCGTCCGCTACGAGCGCAACCACCTCACCCTGCTGGCGCGCACCGACGAGGGGCTGCGCAACCTCGTCAAGCTCACCTCCGCCGGCTTCCTCGAGGGCAACAAGCGTGGCAAGTGCAACGTCGACATGGCGCTGCTGGAGCGCCATTCGGCCGGCGTGATCGCCCTGACGGGCTGCCTCCAGTCGCGCTTCTGCCGCAGGCTCGTGGACGACCTGCCCGGCGAGGCGCGCGCACACGCGGACGACCTGGCGCGCGTATTCGGCGAGGACAACGTCTACTTCGAGGTCCAGAAGAACGGGATCGCCGACCAGGACAAGGCCAACGAGGGGATCGTCCGGATCGCGCGCGAGATGGGCCGGCCGCTGGTGGCCACGGCCGACGTCCACTACCTGCGCCGCGAGGACTACTCGAACCACAGCGCGCTGCTGTGCGTGCAGACGAAGTCGACGCTGGCGGCGCCGAAGCTGTCGTTCGACACCAACGAGTTCTTCCTCAAGTCGAACGAGGAGATGGCGGATTCGTTCGTCGAGTGGCCGGAGGCGATCGCGACCACCACCGAGATCGCCGAGCGCTGCGATGCATCGATCGAGCTCGGCAAGATGCTGATTCCGAGCTACCCCGTGCCGGACGGACGGCCGGAGCCCGAGTACCTGCGCGAGCTGGCCATGGACGGGCTGCGGCGCCGCTACGGCGACCCGATCCCGGCGGCCGCGGTCGAGCGCCTCGACATGGAGCTCGAGGTGATCGTGAAGATGGGCTTCGCGGCCTACTTCCTGATCGTGTGGGACTTCGTGAAGTTCGCGAAGGACAACGGGATCGCGGTGGGGCCGGGGCGTGGCTCGGCCGCGGGCTCGATTGTCTCCTACGCGCTGAGCATCACCGACGTTGACCCCCTGCGCTACGGCCTGCTGTTCGAGCGCTTCCTGAACGCCGAGCGCGTGTCGATGCCGGATATCGACATCGACTTCTCGGTGAAGGGCCGCGAGCGCGTGATCCGCTACGTGGCGGCCAAGTACGGCCAGGACTCGGTCGCGCAGATCGTCACGTTCGGCCGGATGTTCCCGCGCGCGGCCACGCGCGACGCAGCGCGGGTGCTTGGGTTCGACTACGGCGCCGGCGACCGGCTGGCGAAGCTGATCCCCGACCCGATCATGGGCCGCCCGCCGTCGTTCGAGGACTGCCTGAAGCCGGGGGAGGAGCTGGCGCGCGCCTACAAGGAGGACGCGCAGGCGAAGCAGATCGTGGACGTGGCGCGCGGGCTCGAGGGCGTGGTGCGCAACTCGTCGATCCACGCGGCGGCCGTGGTGATCGCCGACCGCCCGCTCACCGACATCGTGCCCCTCCAGCTCGCCGAGGACCGCGGCGAGGTGAACGAGGACGGCGGCCGCGCCTACCGGACGGTCACGCAGTATTCGATGAAGCCGATCGAGGAGATCGGCCTGCTCAAGATGGACTTCCTCGGGCTGCGCAACCTCGACGTGATCGAGGCCGCGCTCGACATCGTGGAGCGCTCGTCCGGCGAGCGGCCCGACATGGCGAAGCTGCCGCTCGACGACGCGAAGACCTACGAGATGCTCGCCCGGGGCGACTCGATCGGCGTCTTCCAGTTCGAGTCGGAGGGCATGCGCGAGGCGCTCAAGAAGGTGCGCCCGACCGAGTTCGAGGACCTCGTCGCGCTCGTGGCCCTCTACCGCCCGGGCGCGATGCGCCACATCGACACCTACGCGCGCAACAAGCGCAACCCGGACGCCATCAACTACATCGACGACCGCCTGCGCCCGATCACCGACACCACCTACTCGGTGATCCTCTACCAGGAGCAGTCGATGCAGATCGCCAAGGAGATCGCCGGGTTCACCGGGCCCCAGGCGGACGACCTGCGCAAGGCGATCGGCAAGAAGGACCGGGCCAAGATGGCCTCGATGAAGGACCTGTTCGTGCAGGGCGCCCGGGCGACCGGCACGGCCGACCGGGTGATCCAGGACCTGTGGGAGACCAACGAGGCGGCGGCCGACTACTCGTTCAACAAGTCGCACGCCGCCTGCTACGCGCTGATCGCGTACCGCACGGCGTGGCTCAAGGCCAACTACCCGGCCGAGTACATGGCGGCGCTGATCTCGTCGGTCATGTCGACCAAGGACAAGGTGCCGTTCTTCGTCTCCCGCTGCGAGGAGATGGGGATCGAGGTGCTGCCGCCGGACGTGAACGAGTCTGGGCACGACTTCGTGGTCACCGCGGGCAACATCCGCTTCGGGCTCGACGCGGTGAAGAACGTGGGCGCTGCCGCGGTCGACGCGGTGATGACCGCGCGCGAGGAGGACGGTCCGTTCACGTCGATCTGGGACTTCTGCGAGCGGGTCGACTGCCAGCGGGTGAACAAGAAGGCGATCGAGTCGCTGGTCCGCTGCGGGGCGTTCGACTCGCTGGGAGCCTCCCGGCGCGGGATGCTCGAGATCCTGCCCCAGGCGCAGGCCGCCGGGCAGAAGGTGCAGCAGGACGCGCAGATGGGCCAGGCCTCGATCTTCGACCTCGACGAGGGGCCGGCGGCGATGCAGGCACCGCGCCAGCACCCGCCCGTGCCGCTCATCGAGGACGAGCGCGCCGAGCTGAACGCCATGGAGAAGGAGACCCTCGGGCTCTTCCTGTCCAGCCACCCGTTCAAGGAGGTCCGGGCCGCGCTGCGCCTGAAGGTCGACTGCGGCCTCGCGGACCTCGCGAAGAAGCGTGACGGCGAGTGGGTCACGGTCGGCGGAATGATCGCCGAGGCCAAGAAGATCAGGACGAAGAAGGGCGACCCGATGCTGTTCGCCACCCTGGACGATCTCGAGGCGCAGGTCGAGATCCTCGTCTTCAGCAAGGCCTACTCGGCGAACGCGGAGAAGATCGACACCGACAACGTCGTGATCGTCCGTGGGCGGGTCGACCACAAGGAGCAGGGCGAGACCAAGGTGGTGGTCCAGGAGTGCGAGCCGTTCGAGCCGACGCCCGACGAGGTCGAGCGGGCCCGCGAGCAGGCCGCGGTGATCCTCGCGCCCCCGCGTTTGAAGCTACGCGTGTCGCCGGGGATCGACGCCGGCTGGCTAGAGGACCTGAAGGAGCTCGTCAAGCACAACAAGGGGGATCACGAGCTGGTCGTCTGCGTGGGCGACCGCACGCTCGTCCTCGGCGAGCAGTACCGCGTGTCACCCGGCCGCTTCTGCGCGGAGCTCCAGGAGCTCCCGGGCGCGCCGGAGCTGGTGTAGCCCCGGCGCGCGACGGTCCGCTGCGTTACTGCTGGTCGCCGGTCGGCTGCACCACGCCGACGAGGTGTCCCTCGGGATCCTTCAGGTGGCCGAGCACGATGCCAGCGCCGGGGACCTCGTCCGGGCCCCAGACGCGGGTGCCGCCGAGCTCCTCGGCCTTGGCCAGGTACGCCTCGGCGTCGTCCACGCCGACGTAGAAGGTCACGTGGCCGTCGGCCTCCGACGAGCCGCCGATCCCGCCGCCGATCCCGATGCCCTCCGGGCTGAGGTTCTGCTCGCGATCGACGGTCGCGTAGTCCATCGGCCCTCCGACCTCGTGGAGCTCCCAGCCGAACAGCTCGCTGTAGTAGCTGCGCAGCTTCTGCCCGTCCTTGCCGATGACCTCGAAGTGCATGACCGGCTGTCCCATGTGTCCTCCTCCGTCGCGATTGTTCACGTCTGTCCCATAGATCCGGCGCGCCCGCGAAATTAATCGCCGCGGGCGGATTCTGCTGGCACCCGGGCGGACGCCGCTCCGGCACCGTCACCCGAACTGGGCAACCTTTTGGTCGTATTTGACACCTAACGTGACCCAGGTCTTCGGCCGGCAGGCGTAAGCTGCCGTCATGGCGCAGACCGCGCACCCGGGTCAGCTCAGCGAGTGCCGTCAGTGCTGCTCCTTCTGCGACCGGGTCCTGCTCCCATCGGGCTGCCTCGACTCGAACTGCCAGTACCTCTATCTCTACGACGACGAGGACAACGGCCGCCGCTACATGGGCTGCCTGAACAAGGTCTTCAAGGTGGAGATCGACCTCGAGCTGTTCCGGGAGTCCGAGCGCACCCGGCACGGCTTCGGGGGAGTGAAGCTCACCGGCACGCCGATCCCACGCTGCCGGACGGCGGTCGAGCGCGCCTACCACGGCGGCGGCGACGCCTTCGACTGCGTCAACCCGATGTTCTTCGACGACCCGGCCCCACCGGCCGCGGACTTCGACCTGCGCGACGCGCTCTAGCCGGCCCGCCCGCCGCCTCCGGGGGGCGTCCCTCCATCGATTGGAGCCTTGACCACGCTATAGCGGAGTAACCCTCCAATCGATGAAAACCGGCGCCGCCGGAGCCGGCTGTCCTAAGTGCTCGCCTTTGACGAGCGCTTGGCGGAGCCGCCGGCCTTCGGCGCCGCGGCGGCCTTCGGCTTCGGCTTCGCGGCGGCCTTCGGCTTCGCGGAGCCGGCCTTCGGCGCCGCGGCGGCCTTCGGCTTCGCGGAGCCAGCCTTCGGCTTGGCGCCGGCCTTCGGCTTCGCCTTCGAGCCGCCTCCCTTCGGTGCTGCCGTTCTCGCGGAGCCGCGCGGCTTGGCCGCCGCCTTGGGCTTGGCCGCCGCCTTGGGCTTGGCCGCCGCCTTCGGCTTGGCCTTCGCGCCGGCCTTCCCCTTCGCCACCTTGGCCTTCGCCTTCGGCTTGGCCTTCGCCTCCGGCTTCCCATGCGGCGTCCGCTCCACCACCGGCAGCCCCCGCGCCGCCAGCCCCTCGTTCCGCAGCCGGCGCGCCACCGCCATGTCCTCGTAAGCCGCGCCCTTCCCGGCGAGGCCCGGCCCCTCGAAGATCGCCGGCAGCCCCTCGAAGCGCGGCTCGCTGAAGAACGCCGCGCAACCCTCTGGCCCCAGCTCGCCGTCGCCCAGAGGCGCGTGGCGGTCGCGGTTCGAGCCCAGCGGCATCATTGAGTCGTTCACGTGCAGGCAGCGCAGGCGGTCGAGGTCGAGCGACGCCACGCACTCGTCCAGCACCTCCGAGAGTCCCTCGGCGGTGCGCACGTCGAACCCCGACGCCAGCATGTGGCACGAGTCGAGGCAGATCCCCAACCGCGGCCCGCCGCCGCCCAGCTCCAGCAGCTCCGCCAGCTCCCCGAATGAGCGCCCGATCGTCCCACCGGCGCCAGCGGTGTTCTCCAGTAGGAGCATGCAGTTCTCGGACTCCTCGAGCACATGCCGGACGGCCTCGCCCACGCGCCGGAGGGACTCGCCCAGAGGCTCACCCACGGTCGAGCCCGGATGGACTACGACGCCGGACGCCCCGATCGCATCACCGACCCGCAGGGCATGCGACAAAGAAGCCAGCGACTTCTCGCGAATGACCGGGTCCTTCGAGGCGCAGTTGATCAGGTACACCGCGTGGATCACGATCGACGTGACCGGCCCGGCGGCGAGCAGCTCGCGGAACTCCGCGATGTCGTCGTCGCGGTAGTTCGTCGGCCGCCACATGCGCGGCGACTGGTTGAAGATCTGGATCGCGTCGCAGTCGCGCTCCACCCCGCGGTGGAAGGCGTTCACGAGACCGCCCGCCGGTGAGACGTGGCCGCCGATTAGCATCGCGGTGTGGCAGAAGGCATGAGGCTGAGGTTCGCGCCCTCCCCGACGGGGGCGCTGCACATCGGCGGGGCGAGGACGGCACTGTACAACTGGCTGCTGGCCCGCCAGTCGGGCGGCGCGTTCGTCCTGCGCATCGAGGACACCGACCGCGAGCGCTCCACGCCGGAGAACGTCGCGCAGATCCACGACGCGCTCGACTGGCTGGAGCTCGACGTCGACGAGGGCCCTCACTCCCAGAGCGAGCGCCGCCCCCGCCACGAGGAGGAGATCGCGCGCCTGCTGGGCGAGGACCACGCCTACTACGACGAGGGCGCGGTGCGCCTGCGCGTGCCGGACGGCGGGCAGACGATCGTGAACGACGTGATCCGCGGGGAGATCGTCTTCGACCACGAGGCGATCGACGACTTCGTCATCGCGCGCTCGGACGGGAGCCCGCTCTACAACCTCGCCGTCGCGGTCGACGATCGCGACATGGGAATAACCCACGTCGTCCGCGGGGCGGACCACCTCTCCAACACCCCGCGCCAGCTCATGATCCTGAAGGCCCTCGGCGCCGAGCCGCCCGTCTACGCCCACGTGCCGCTCCTTCACGGCACCGACGGCAAGAAGCTCTCGAAGCGTCACGGCGCCGCCAGCGTCCAGGAGCTGCGCGCGGCCGGCTACCTGCCCGAGGCCGTCCGCAACTACGTCGCCCTGCTCGGCTGGGGCTACGACGAGAGCACCACCTTCTTCACCACCGAGGAGCTGATCGAGCACTTCTCGCTCGAGCGCGTCTCGAAGTCGCCCGCCGTCTTCGACGAGCAGAAGCTCCGCTGGATGAACGGCCGCTACCAGCGCGAGATGACGCTCGACGAGCTGCACGCCCGCCTCGAGCGCTTCCACGACCGGCCGCTGCCGCGCGAGGCGGTGGCGATCTCCCAGGAGAAGATGCAGACGCTCGCAGAGTTCTGGCCGCTCGCGGGCTTCCTGGTCGAGCCGCAGCCCACCGACGAGAAGGCCTGGAAGAAGGTCATGGGCGACGGCGCGGGGGAGAGGCTCGCGCGCGCACGCGAGGCGATCGCGAGCGTGGAGCCTTTCGAGCCCGAGGCGCTCGAGTCGCGGCTCGCGCCGCTGGTCGACGAGCTGGGCGTGAAGGCACGCGACCTGTACCAGCCGATCCGCGTCGCGATCAGCGGAAGCACCATCTCTCCGGGCATTTTCG
>DASVPL010000086.1:0-1854 GCA_036382905.1 Thermoleophilaceae bacterium
GCCGTGGCGATGACGGTGACGGTGTCGTGGGCACCGCCGGACGCTGAGGCGCTGGCCGCGCTGGTTTACAAACAGCGCCGGACTGGTTTTGGCGCCGGGCCGGTCGGCGCGTTCATCCAGCCAGCCCGCGAGCGCGGCGCGCAGCTGAGGGTGGATCGGGACGTGGCGGACGTGTTGGTCTTTGCCGAGGATCCGCAGGAAGGCTTTGCGGGCGGAGCGGGAGATGTCGTCGACGTCGAGGGCGACGATCTCGGTGATCCGCGCGCCGGCGTAGAACGGGATGAGCGCGAGCGCCTGGTCGCGCGGCGACGGGCAGCGCTGGATTTCGCGGAGGAGCGCAGCTGGGCGCGTTGGTCGAGCGCCGCGGCGCCGTGGCGGCGATCTCGACGCGGGCGGCGCTCGCGGGCCCGAGGCCGCGGCGGGTGTAGAAGTCGTCGACGGCGGCGAGCGCGTTGTTGACGGTCGCGGGGCTTCGCTTGAGGACCGTTTGGACGTGCGTGCGGGTTAGACCATATGGATTGTCGGTCCGTCCGGCCCAGGCGGTAGAAGGGGCCGGTTCCCCCACGACGGTCATGGGCGGATGTTCGTGCCGCGCGGCTCCTACCCCGCGCGGTGACCCACAATCGCAGAGGAGAACCAGCCATGGCGAAGGCTAGAAGCCTCGTCGGTCTGGACGTGCACGCCGCGAAGATCGTGGCGGCGGTGCTCGACGCCGAGACCGGGGAGTTGCAGTACTTCACGCTGGGCGGTGACGTCATCGAGGCGGCCGGGCTGTGCGCGGGGCTGCCGCGTCCGGTGCGCGTGGCCTATGAGGCCGGGCCGACGGGGTACGGGTTGGCGCGTGAGCTACGTCGGCGCAAGGTTGCGTGTGTGGTTGCGGCGCCGAGCAAGATCCCCAGGGCGCCTGGTGACAGGGTCAAGACCGACCGCCGCGATGCCGAGCTGTTGGTCAGGCTGCTTTGGGCCGGCAAGCTGCACGCGGTCCGGGTTCCGGGCCCTGAGGAGGAGGCGTTGCGCGATCTCGTCCGGGCGCGTGAGGCGGTCCGCGTGGATCTGATGCGCTGTCGGCACCGGCTGTCCAAGCTCTTGCTGCGTCACGGCGTTCGCTTTGACGACGGTCCGGCGTGGACGCAGCGTCACCGCGACTGGCTCGCGCAGGTGCAGCTGGGCTGGCCGGCGGCGCAGGCGACGATGCTCGACGCCCGGGGCGCGATCGACGTGCTCGCCCATCGCCGCGACGCGCTGGAGCGCGAGATCACCGCGCTGCTGCCGGCCTCGGTGTGGGCGGTTCAGGTTGGCAGGCTGCGCTGCCTGCGCGGGATCGACACGCTGTCCGCGGTCGGACTGTGCGCCGAGATCGGCGACTTCGAGCGCTTCGCCCGCGCCGAGCAGCTGATGAGCTACGTCGGGCTCGTGCCCTGCGAGAGCACGACCGGCCAACAACGCCGACTCGGCGCGATCACCAAGACCGGCTCCGGCCACGCGCGGCGGCTGCTCATCGAGGCGGCCTGGCACTACCGGCCGCGGCCACGGATCGGCAAGACACTCGCCGAGCGCCACAGCGGACAGCCCGCCGAAGCGGTCGCGGTCGCCTGGAGCGCCCAGCAGCGCCTGCACCGCACCTGGACACGCCTGGAGGCGCGCGCCAAGCGACGCACGATCATCGCCGTCGCCGCCGCCCGCGAACTCGTCGGCTTCTGCTGGGCCATTACCCGCATCGAATGACGCGCCGGCACCCGACCCCATAACTTCCCGTCGGCTGGGTCGGTGGCGGCCCGGCAACGCGCGGGGAATCCGCGACGCGACTATGAGCAACCCGCGCCCCGCAACCGGGGCGCTGGCCACGCCCGATGT
>DASVPL010000087.1:0-11142 GCA_036382905.1 Thermoleophilaceae bacterium
CGGAGCTCGCGGTAGCGGCCCAGCGGCTCGCGGCGCGGCTGTTGGTCGAGCTCTGCGGGGCGCGACTCGTGCCGGGCACGCTCGACGAGTACCCGCGCCCGGCCGAGCACCGCGAGGTCGAGCTGCGGCCGGAGCGTTGCGAGAAGCTGCTCGGCGAGCGCGTGCCGCCGGAGCAGGTCGAGGCGATCCTCGGGCGGCTCGGGTTCGCGCCGCGCGCCGCGGGTGAGCGGATCGCGGTGACCGTGCCGCCCTGGCGCGACTCCGACGTGCAGCGCGAGGCCGACCTGATCGAGGAGGTCGCGCGCGTGCACGGCCTCGACAAGCTTCCGGTCACCCTGCCGGCGCGCGAGCACGCCGTCGGCCGGCTCACGCCCGCGCAGCGCCTGCGCCGCCGGCTCGAGGACGTGCTGCGCGACCGCGGCCTGTACGAGTGCGTGGCGTATTCGTTCGTAGCGCCCGCGACGCTCGCGCGCCTGCGCGCGGACGCGACCGACGTGCTGCGCGTCGAGAACCCGCTGAGCGAGGAGCTGAGCGTGATGCGCCCGCTGCTCCTGCCCGGGCTGCTCGACGCGGCGCGCCACAACGCCGCGCACGGGCGCGGGGGCGTGGCCCTGTTCGAGTCCGCGCACGTGTACGCGCCGGCCGGCCCGCTCGCCGGCGCTCCGGCGGGCTCGCCGCACGGAGCGCTCCCGGCCGGCGAGAGCCACCACCTGGCCGCACTGCTCACCCGCGCGCTCCCGGCGACCTGGCGGAGCCCCGAGCGCGAGGCCGACTACTTCGCGGCGCGCGCCCTGCTGGACGCGTTGATGGACGCCGCGGGCGTCGAGTGGGAGCCGCGCGCGGGTGGCGAGCCCGACGGGACCGCGGATGGGGAGGCCGACGCCGGCGGCGCGGGCGCCGCCCCACCCGCCGGCTGGCTCCACCCCGGCCGCTCCGCGCGGGTGCTCGCCGGCGGCCGCGACGTCGGCTGGATCGGCGAGGTCCATCCGAGTGTCGCGCGCGAGTGGGATCTCGACGGCGCGGTCGCGGGATTCGAGGTCGACTTCGACGCCCTAGCGGAGCTCGCGTCCGGCCCCGCGTACTACACCGACGTGACCACCTTTCCGTCGGTGCTCCTCGACATCGCCGTGGTACTGCCCGCCGATGTGAGCGCGGATCGTGCCGAGGCGGCCGTGCGCGCGGGCGGCGGCGAGCTGCTCGGCTCCGCCCGCGTGTTCGACGTCTACACGGGCGAGCAGGTCGGGGAGGGAAAGCGGTCGCTGGCGCTGAGGCTCGAGTTCCGCGCCCCCGATCGCACGCTCACCGACGACGAGGTCGCCGAGCTGCGCGCCGCGATCGAGCGCGAGCTCGCCGAGCTGGGAGGGAGTCTCCGTGCCAGGAGCTGAAGCCACCGGACGCAGGGTCGCCGTCGCGGGCGCGGCCGGGTTCGCCGGCGCCGTCGCCGCCCACCTCGTCCAGCGCCATCCCTCGCTCGAGCTGAGCGCCGTGACCGCGCGCTCGGACGCCGGGCGCAAGCTCGACTCGATCTACCCGCGCTACCGCGTCGGGCTCGAGCTCGAGGCCTTCGACGCCGACCGTATCGCCGAGCGCTCCGACGCCGCCATCGTCGCCTACCCGCACGGAGCCGCCGCGCCGGTGGTCGAGGCGCTGCGCCGCCGCGGCCTGAAGGTCGTGGACCTCTCGGCCGACTTCCGGCTCGGCCGCGCGGCCTACGAGCGCTACTACCAGCCGCACGAGGCGCCCGCCCTGCTCGACGAGGCCGTGTACGGCCTGACCGAGCTGCACCGCGACGCGATCCGCGATGCCGACCTCGTGGCCGCGCCCGGCTGCTACCCGACCGCCGCGATCCTGGCGCTCGCCCCGCTGCGCGAGCTGATCGCCGACGTGATCGTGGACGCGAAGTCCGGCGTCTCCGGCGCCGGCCGCGAGGCCACCGAGACGACGCACTTCGTGATGGTGGACGAGAACATCAACCCGTACAAGGTCGAGGGCCACCGCCACCGCGCCGAGCTCGAGCAGGAGATCGGCGGCACGATCACGTTCACCCCGCACCTGCTCCCGATCGACCAGGGACTCCTGGCGTCGTGCTACGTCACGCCCACGCGCGACCTCTCCGCCGCCGAGCTGCGCGACCTCTTCGCGGCCGCCTACGACGACGAGCCGTTCGTGGAGCTGGTCGACTCGCCGCCGGGCGTGCGCGAGGTGCGCGAGACCAACTTCTGCCGCGTCCACGCCACCGTCGAGCCGGCCACCGGCCGCGTGCTCGTGTTCGCCGCCATCGACAACCTCTGGAAGGGCGCGGCCGGCCAGGCCGTGCAGGACCTCAACCTCATGCTCGGGCTGCCGGAGGGGGAGGGGCTCACGTGACGTTCTTCCGCTCCCGCTGGGTCACGCGCCCCCCGCACGTGCGCGAGCTCGAGCCCACCGCGCTGCCGGCGGGCTTCCGCGCCGGCGCCGCCGCGGCCGGCCTCAAGGCCGAGGGCCTCGACGTGGGCGTCCTGGTCTCCGACGAGCCCGGCACGACCTCCGCTGCCCGCTTCACCACCAACGCGCGCGTGGGCGCGCCCGTGACAGTCTCGCGCGAGGCGGCGCTCGACCGGCTGCGCGCGGTGGTGGCCAACTCGGGCGGCTCGAACACCGGCGACGGCGAGCGCGGCATCGCCACGGCCGAGGCCGCGCAGGCGCGCGCGGCGGAGCTGCTGGGCGTCGAGCCAGAGCAGGTCGGCGTGGCGTCGACGGGCGTGATCGGCGCCGAGCTGCCGCGCGACAAGCTGCTGACCGGTGTCGACGCCGCCATCGACGCGCTCGGCCCGGACGCCGCAGGCCTGGCCGAGGCGATCGTGACCACCGACCGCGGGCCGAAGCGCGCCTGCCTCGAGGTGGTGCTGCCGTCGGGCGCGAGCGTGCGCATCGCCGGCCAGGCCAAGGGCGCCGGGATGATCTCGCCGCGCTTCGCGACGATGTTCTGCTTCGTGCAGACCGATGCCGCACTCGAGCAGGAGACCGTCGAGCTGCTGACGGGCGTCTGCGTGAAGCGCTCGTTCGACCGGATCTCGGTGGACGGTCAGCTATCGACCAGCGACACGGTGTTCGTGCTGGCGAGCGGCGCGTCGGGCGTCGAGGTGGCGCCCGAGTCCGACGACGAGGTGGCGCTCGGCGAGGCGATGGACGCGCTGATGCGCCAGCTCGCCGTCGAGATCGTGGCCGACGGCGAGGGCTCCGAGCGCATCGGCAGGGTGGTCGTGCGCGGCGACGCGGCCGCCGTCGAGCCGGTGGCCCGCGCGGTCGCCAACTCGCCCCTCGTAAAGACCGCGCTGCACGGCGCCGACCCCAACTTCGGGCGCATCCTCCAGGCCGCCGGCATGGCCTGGTCGGCGGTGGCCGACGGGTCGCCGATGTACGTCGACCTCGACATCGAGGGCCACACCGTCGTGTCCGGCAACGCCGCCGCGATCGACTTCGGCGGGCCCGAGTGGAGCGAGCTCGAGCAGGCCGTCCGGGTGAGCGAGGTCGAGTACGTGCTGACCCTGCCGGGCGAGGGCGCCGAGACCGAGGTCTTCTTCAGCGACCTCGGCCACGAGTACATCCGGATCAACGCGGAGTACACGACATGAGGGGGCCGAGCTGATGCGCGACATCGCGACCCTCCTCGAGGCGCTCCCCTACATCCGCGAGTTCCACGAGAAGACGATCGTCATCAAGTACGGCGGCGCGGCGATGACCGACGAGGAGCTGCGCGAGGACTTCGCCCGCGACGTGGTCCTCCTCAAGTACGTCGGGATGAACCCGATCGTGGTGCACGGCGGCGGCCCCGACATCACCTCCTATATGAAGCGCCTCGGCATGCACGTCGAGTTCGTGGAGGGGCTGCGCGTCTCCGACGCCGAGACCGTGGAGATCGCGAAGATGGTCCTGGTCGGCAAGCAGAACAAGGACATCGTGCTGCGGCTGAACCGCTTCGGGCAGCCCGCGGTCGGACTCTGCGGCGACGACGGCCTGCTCTTCCGCGCCGAGAAGCAGTTCGCGGGCGAGCGCGACATCGGCTTCGTGGGCCGGATCGAGCGCGTGGACGTGAACGTGCTGAACCACATCGCCGAGGACTACATACCGGTCATCGCATCGGTCGGGGCCGACGCCGAGGGCCAGTCCTACAACATCAACGCCGACGAGGCCGCGGCCGCGGTGGCCGAAGCCATGGGCGCCGAGAAGGTCATCTTCCTCACCGACGTGCGCGCCTGGCTCGAGGACCCCGCCGACCCCGCCACGCGGATCAGCCAGGCGACCGCGGCCGAGGTGCGCGCGAAGCTCGAGGGCGTGACCGGCGGCATGCGGCCGAAGCTCACCGCCTGCGCGCACGCGGTCGAGAACGGCGTGAGCGCCGCGCACATCATCGACGGCCGCACGCCGCACTCGCTGCTGCTCGAGCTGTTCACCGACGCCGGCATCGGCACGAAGATCTTCCCGTGACGCTCGCCGACCTCCAGTCGCTCGAGCGCGACCACCTGATGCCGACCTACGCGCGGCAGCCGGTCGAGTTCGTGCGCGGCGAGGGGACGGTCCTGTGGGACTCCGACGGGAACGAGTACCTCGACTTCCTGGCCGGCATCTCGGTCGTGCAGATCGGGCACTGCCACCCGGCGCTGGTCGAGGCCGTGAGCGCGCAGGCGGCTCGGCTCATGCACGTTGGCAACCTCTACTACACCGAGCCCGGGCTTCGGCTGGCACGGCGCCTCGGCGAGCGCTCGCTCGGCGGCAAGGTGTTCTTCGCCAACAGCGGCGCCGAGGCCAACGAGTGCGCCATCAAGCTCGCTCGCAAGCACCGCCGCGGCGGCGAGATCGTCGTGTTCGAGGGCGGCTTCCACGGCCGCACGATGGGCGCCCTCTCGGCCACCCCGCAGGAGACCAAGCAGGAGCCGTTCGCACCGCTCGTGCCCGGCTTCGTCACGATCCCGCGCGGCGGCTCGCTCGCGGGCGCCGTGACCGAGCGCACCGCCGCGGTGCTGGTCGAGCCGATCCAGGGCGAGTCGGGGATCTGGGAGATACCCGAGGCGACGCTGGCCGAGGCGCGCGAGCTGTGCGACCGGACGGGCGCGCTGCTGATCTTCGACGAGGTCCAGTGCGGCATGGGGCGCACGGGCTCGCTCTGGGCCTACGAGCAGTACGGCATCCGGCCCGACGTGATGACGCTCGCCAAGGGGCTCGGCGGCGGGCTGCCGATCGGCGCGTGCGTGACCACGCCCGAGCATGCCGACGTGCTGGCCGCGGGCGACCACGGTTCCACCTTCGCGGGCGGCCCGGTGCCGGCGGCGGGCGCCAACGCGGTGCTCGACGTGGTGGACGACGAGGGCTTCCTGGCGGAGGTTGACCGCAAGGGCGCGGCGCTCTCCGGGGGCCTCGCCCGGCTCGGGCTCGACGTGCGCGGCCGCGGCCTGATGCTGGCGTTCGCGACCGGCGATGGCCCCGGCCTCGCCCGCCGCGCGCTGCTCGAGGAGCGGCTCGTCGTGAACGCCACCGGCCCCGACACCGTCCGCCTCCTCCCGCCGCTCACCGTGAGCGACGAGGAGATCGACGCCGCGGTCGAGCGGATAGCCCGCCTCGTCGGCGGACCGGCGCGCTGATAGGTTCGGCGCCCATGGCCCACGACCGCAGAACTCTCATCAAGACCGCCTCCTACGAGGCCGAGCCCGACGACGTCGGCCGCGTGCTGCTGCTCTACTCCGGCGGCCTCGACACGAGCGTGATGCTCAAGTGGATCCAGGACGAGTACAAGGCCGAGGTCGTGGCGCTCACCGTGAACCTCGGCCAGCCCGACGAGGACTGGGACGTGATCCGGGGCAAGGCGCTCGACATCGGCGCGGTCGACTGCATGCTGGTCGACGCGCGCGAGGAGTTCGTCGAGGACTACGTGCTGCCCGCGATCAAGGCGAACGCCCTCTACGGGGGCGGCTACCCGCTCTTCACCGCGCTCGGCCGGCCGCTGATAGCGCGGCTCGCGGTCGAGCACGCGCGCGCGACCGGGTGCGACACGATCGCCCACGGCTGCACCGGCAAGGGCAACGACCAGGTCAGGATCGAGGCGACCATCGCCACGCTCGCTCCCGAGCTGAAGATCATCGCGCCCGTGCGCGGCTGGCAGATGGGGCGCGAGGAGGAGATCGCGTACGCGCGCGAGCACGGCATTCCGGTCAAGGGCGGGACCGAGGCGCCGCCGTACTCGATCGACGACAACCTCTGGGGCCGCTCGTCCGAGGGCGGGCCGATCGAGGATCTCGACGAGCCCGCGCGCGACGACGTGTTCGAGCTCGTCACGCTGCCGCAGAACGCGCCGGACGAGCCCGAGCTCGTCCCGATCGAGTTCGAGCGCGGGCGGCCGGTGGCGATCGGCGGCGAGCGCCTCGGCCTCGTGGACCTGCTCGAGCGCGCGGGTGAGATTGGCGCGCGCCACGGCATCGGGATCGTCGACCACATCGAGGACCGGATCGTCGGCCTCAAGGTGCGCGACATCTACGAGGTGCCGGCGGCCGAGCTGATCCTCACCGCGCACAAGGAGCTAGAGAAGCTCGTCGGGACGATCCACCAGAACCAGTTCAAGCCCGGCCTCGACCACCACTGGGCGTTCCTCGTGTACGCGGGGCTCTGGCACGAGCCGCTGCTCGGCGACCTGAACGCGTTCATGGATCGCGTCAACGAGCAGGTCACCGGCACGATCACCCTGAAGCTCTACAAGGGCAGCGCGAAGCCGGTCGCGCGCTCTTCGCCGAACGCTCTCTACGACGCCGCGCTGGCCGGCTTTGGCGAGTCCGGCGGGCTGTTCTCGCAGCAGGCCAGCCCGGGCTTCATCGAGCTGTGGAGCCTCCAGTCGCGCATGGCCTACGGAATCCGCAACCGGGTACAGGAGGACGCATGAACTCGAAGGGCTACACGGTCCTCGGCTGGGTCGTCTGGCAGGTCGTCTCGCGTGTCGCAAAGCGCAAGGTCAGGCAGAACCGGACGAAGGTCGGGGCCGCCGCCGCGGTCCTCCTGGTGCTCGTGCTCGGCCTCGCCGCGGCGCGTTCGTCCTCGGACTAGCGGCCCTCCCGGTCAAGTCGCGGGGCACCGGGCCGATAAGGCCTTGGCCCCGGCGTACCCATTTTGGGGCCAGACCGCATGGCCCCGAACCGACCAACACACGCTCTCCGCCCGCGCGCCCTCCGGCTCGCGGCCGCGTTTGCGCTCGGTTTGGTGGTGCTCGCGGCACTGGCCTCGACGGCCTCGGCACGCACGTTCAGCCAGCGTTTCGGCGAGGTTGCGCGTGGCGACCTGAGCATCGCGGCCAACTCGAGCCTGTCGTGTCCCAGCAGCGGCTCGACCAACGGCAACTCCTGCTACCAGACCCGCAACGGCACGGGCAACGTCCTCGACAACGCGGGCGTAGTGATGACGAACGTCGACGTCGACTCCGACGGCGCGACGTTCAACTCGACCACCTCGGACCTGACGCTGCCCGCGGGCGCGACCGTCCTCTACGCCGGGCTCTACTGGGGCGCCGACTCCAGCGGCGGCGCCGGCGGGGCCGCGCCCCCGAACGCGGCCGCGCGCGACACGGTGCGCTTCAAGCCGCCGGGCGCCGCCAGCTACTCGACGGTGGCCGCGGCCCAGCTCGACACCGACCCCGCCACCGCCAACCGCTACCAGGGCTTCGCCGACGTGACGACCCAGGTGCAGGCCGCCGGCGCGGGCACCTACACCGTCGCCAACATCCAGGCCGGCACCGGCAACGACCGCTACGGCGGCTGGACGCTCGCCGTCGCGTACAAGGCGACCGGGCTCCCGGTGAAGTGGGTCGCCCTCTACGACGGCATGCTCTCGATCGGCAGCGGCGGCACGGCCAACACCGCCTCGATCACCCTCGACGGCTTCACCGCACCGGCCTCCGGCACGGTCGCCGCCGAGCTCGGCCTCGCCGGCTACGAGGGCGAGCTGGCCTACGCGGGCGAGACGATGGCGCTCGGCGCCACCACCATCGGCTCGGGCGCGCGGCCGGCGACCAACCCATTCAACGCCTCGGTCACGAACCTCGGGGCCAACGTCACCACGCGCAACCCGGCGTACGTGAACAACCTCGGCTTCGACGCGGGCATCATGGCCGCCGACGGGGCGATCGCGCCCAACGCGACGAGCGCGACACTCGCGCTCACCAGCCCGACCGACCTCTTCCTCCCCGGGCTCGTGACCCTGGTGTCCGACCACGAGGCGAGCGCGCCCGCGAACACGGCGCTGCCCTCGATCTCGGGCACCACGCAGCTCGGTCAGACGCTCACGGCCTCGTCCGGCACCTGGACGGGCACCTCCCCGATCACCTACGCCTACCAGTGGCAGCGCTGCAACTCCTCCGGCGCCAGCTGCGCGAACATCGCCGGGGCCACGAACCTGACCTACACGGTCGCGGCCGGCGACGTCGGCTCGACCTTCCGCGTGGCCGTGACCGCCACCAACGTCGTCAGCTCGACGAGCGCCACCTCGAACGCCACCGCCACCGCGACGGGCGTGCCGCCGACCAACACGGGCCTGCCCACGCTCTCGGGCACGACCCAGGACGGCCAGACGCTCAGCTCGACCAACGGCAGCTGGAGCGGCACCGCGCCGTTCACCTACGCCTACCAGTGGCGCCGCTGCGACTCGGCCGGCGTGAACTGCGCGAACATCTCCGGCGCCACGGCCTCGACCTACGCGCTCACCCCGGCCGACATCGGCTCGACGGTGCGCTCGGTCGTGACCGCGACGAACTCCGGCGGCAGCCAGAGCGCGACCAGCGCCCAGAGTGCCGTGGTCACGGCGATCCCGCTGGCCAACACCGCGCTGCCGGCGATCACGGGCACGCCGCAGCACGGCCAGACGCTCACGGCCTCGAACGGGACCTGGACCGGCTCGCCGACGATCACCTACGCCTACCAGTGGCGCCGCTGCGACTCGACCGGCGCGAACTGCGTGAACATCTCCGGCGCCACGGGCTCGACCTACGTCGTGCAGCAGGCGGACGTGACCTCGCCGGCCTCGACGATCAGGGTCGTCGTGACCGCGACCAACCCCGGCGGCAGCCAGAGCGCCACCAGCACGCAGACCGCCGGCGTGAGCGCCGCCCTGCCGGTGAACACGGCGCTGCCGGCGATCACGGGCACGCCGCAGCACGGCCAGACCCTGACCGCGTCGAACGGCACCTGGACCGGCACGACCCCGCAGACCTACGCCTACCAGTGGCGGCGCTGCGACTCCTCGGGCGCGAGCTGCGTCGACATCTCCGGTGCGACGAGCCAGACCTACGTCGTGCAGCAGGCCGACGTGACCTCGCCGGCCTCGACGCTGCGGGTGGTCGTTACGGCGACGAACGCCGCCGGCAGCCAGAGCGCCACGAGCGCCCAGACCGCGACGGTCACCGCGGCTCCGCCGGTCAACACCGGCCTGCCCACCGTCACAGGCACCGCGCAGGAGGGCCAGACGCTCAGCTCGACCAACGGGAGCTGGAGCGGCACCGCGCCATTCACCTACGCCTACCAGTGGCGCCGCTGCGACGCCTCCGGCGCGAGCTGCGTGAACATCGCGGGTGCCACGGGCTCGACCTACGTGGTGCAGCAGGCGGACGTGACCTCGCCCGCCTCCACGCTCCGCGCCGTGGTGACCGCGACCAACAGCGCGGGCAACGCCGCCGCGACCAGCGCTCAGACCGCGAGCGTGACCGGGGCCCCGCCGGTGAACACGGCGCTGCCGGCGATCAGCGGCTCGGCGCAGCACGGCGCCACGCTCACCGCCTCGACCGGCACGTGGAGCGGCAGCACGCCGATCGCCTACACGTACCAGTGGCGCCGCTGCGACGCCTCCGGCGCGAGCTGCTCGAGCATCTCGGGCGCGACGAGCTCCTCCTACGTGGTGCAGCAGGCCGACGTGACCACGCCGGCCTCGACGATCCGCGTGGTCGTGACCGCCACCAACACCGCGGGCAACGCCGCGGCCACGAGCGCGCAGACCGCGAGCGTGACCCCGGCTCCGCCGGCCAACACCGCGCTGCCCACGATCTCCGGCACCCCGCAGCACGGCCAGACGCTCACGGCCTCGACCGGAACCTGGACGGGCACGCCCACCATCAGCTACGTCTACCAGTGGCGCCGCTGCGACTCGTCGGGCGCGACCTGCTCGGACATCTCCGGCGCGACCAGCTCCACCTACGTGGTCCAGCAGGCCGATGTGACCACGCCGGCCTCGACCATCCGGGTCCGCGTGACGGCCTCGAACGCCGGCGGGTTCAGCTCCGCGAACAGCGCGCAGACGACGGCCGTCGCCGCGGCTGCCCCGACGAACACCTCGCCGCCGTCGATCTCGGGCACGACCCAGGACGGCCAGACGCTCACCTCGACCAACGGCAGCTGGAGCGGCACCGCGCCCTTCACCTACACCTACGAGTGGCGGCGCTGCGACTCGGCCGGCGCCAACTGCGTGAGCATCTCAGGCGCCACGGCCTCCACGTACGCGCTGACCCCGGCGGACATCGGCTCGACGCTGCGCTCGGTCGTGACCGCGACCGGCCCGGGCGGCACCCAGAGCTCGACCAGCAGCCAGACAGCGGTCGTCACCGCGATCCCGCTGGCCAACACGGCGGCGCCGACGATCTCGGGCACGCCCCAGGACGGGCAGACGCTCACGGCGTCGAACGGGACCTGGACCGGCTCGCCGACGATCACCTACGCCTACCAGTGGCGCCGCTGCGACGCCTCGGGCGCGAGCTGCGTGAACATCTCGGGTGCGACGGCCTCGACCTACGTCGCCCAGCAGGCGGACGTCACGGGCACGCTGCGGGTCCTCGTCACGGCCACGAACCCGGGCGGGAGTCTCGCGGCCACGAGCGCGCAGAGCACGACGGTCGCGGCTAGCCCCCCGGTGAACACGTCGCTGCCGGCGATCAGCGGCACCCCGCAGCACGGCCAGACGCTCACGGCCTCGAGCGGCACCTGGACCGGGACCACCCCGATCACCTACGCCTACCAGTGGCGCCGCTGCGACTCCGCGGGCGCGAACTGCGCCAACATCGCCGGTGCGACCGCCTCGACCTACGTGGTGCAGCAGGCGGACGTGACCACGCCCGCGTCGACGATCCGCGTGGTCGTCTCCGCC
>DASVPL010000088.1:0-38709 GCA_036382905.1 Thermoleophilaceae bacterium
GCTCTCGGCGCTGCCGACGTCGGCGATCTTCTTCACCAGCGCGTAGCTCCCGAACGTGACCGCGAGGATCAGGGCGATCCACGGCGGCCGGCCGTAGTCGAGCGTCAGGACCAGCACCGCCACGGCGCCCAGGATCAGCGCTGCCGCCTGCCACGGACGCAGCCGCTCGCGGAAGACGAGGATCCCGAACAGGACGCTGACCAGCGGGTTGATGAAGTAGCCGAGCGCCGCCTCGATCACGTGCTCGGAGTTGACCGCGTAGATGTAGACGCCCCAGTTGACCGCCACCAGCACCGCAGCAAGTGCGATCAGCCCCGCGCGGCGGCGGTCGCGCAGCAGCGCGAGGAACGGCCTGAAGCCGGCGCCGAGCGCGAGGATCACGAGCACCGCCACGAGCGACCAGACGATGCGGTGGCCCACGATCTCGACCGGGTTCGCGGGCTCGAGCAGCGGGAAGTACAGCGGGAACAGACCCCAGAGCAGGTAGGCGCCGGTGCCGTAGACGATCCCGCGCCTGTGCTCGGCCTCCCCGTGGTTCACCCGTTTCACTTAAGCAGCGGCGAACGCCCGGCGGGGCCGATAGCCTGAGACCGCATGGAGGCCACGCCCCCGATCCCGCCGCCGCCCCCGCCGCCGCCGACCACCGCGCTCGCGAACCCCGCGCTGCACGACCACTTCGTGCTGCGCCAGCGCTGGGCGCCGTTCGTGAACCGCTACGAGTTCTCGGTGCCGGGCCACGAGGACGGGGCGCCCGAGCTGCCCGTGTGCTTCGTGCAGCAGAAGCGGTTCAAGTTCAAGGAGGACATCCGCTTCTACTCGGACGCCTCGAAGACCGTCGAGCTGATGCGGATCAAGGCGCGCCAGCGGTTCGACCCGCGGGCCCGCTACGACATCACCGATCCGAACGGCTACAAGATCGGTGAGATCCAGAAGGTATTCGGCGAGAGCCTGCTGCGCTCGACGTTCCGGGTCTACGACGCGAACGGCGTCGAGACTGCGAAGGCGACCGAGAAGAGCATGGCGGTCGCCCTGATCCGCCGCTTCATCGGCTTCGTGCCGTGGGTGGGCTCGTTCGCCGATTGGCTGCCGATCCCATACCACTTCGTGTTCCTGCGCGGCGACCACGTGCTCGCCACGAACTCGCGCCGCCTCTTCAAGATCCGCGACACCTACGACATCGACCTGACCGGCGACCCGCAGCGGACCCTGGACCGCCGGCTGGTGCTGGCGGCAGTCGTGGGGATGGACGCGCTGCAGGCTCGTTAGGGCGCATGACGACCGCGGGGTCCCCGACGTCGACGATCGAAGACGCCGTGGGGGAAGCCCTGCGCGCGGGCTTCGTCGCCGGCACCGCCCTCGGCCCCCTCGCGCCGCCGCTCCGCGAGGAGTACATCGTGTCCGGGCTGCTCACCAGTGGCGTGCCCACCCTCGACACGGAGCTGCGCCGCGTGCTGCGCCCGTTCGGCTTCGACCTGACAGTGGGCGGCGTGTTCTGCCATGGCACACCCAAGGTGCAGCTCAAAGGAGGCGGCAGCTGCGAGCTCGCCGACCTCTTGGTCGTAGTGCGCTACGAGAACGGCGGGTTCGTCGAGCGCAACGCCCTGCTCCTCCAAGCGAAGAAAGAGGGTGGTGCTCCGCCGAAGGGCAACCAGCTCCGCCTGTACGAGGATTGGCCGGAGTTCGTCTATTCGAGCGCCGCTGGACTCAAGGGCCTCAAGCGGAGCGTGCACCCGAAGGCCCCGGGCCCGGGGGCTCAGTTCGTCGAATTGGGGACTTGTCCGAGCTGCAAGAAGTGGGCGGCCGGCTGCCCCGTGGACGGGTGGGCTGCCGACTCGTGGCGACCGGGAACAGCGCGGCGTCCGTTCCTCAACGAGCTCAGTGACGTCATCCGCGGATGGAGCGGCCGCCGCTTCGAGTTGCCGCCGCGAGCGCGCACGCGTGGATGGGACCGGGTGATCGAGGATCTGCTGCGTGTGACCGCGGAACGCGCGTTCCGCGTGGCCAAGCGTGCCATGGGGTCCGCGGGCCGAGGTGATGTCGCCCACGACTACGCCCAGATTCTCCGTGAGGAGCGATGCTGGCCGGTTCAGCCTCGGCCGCTGGCGCTTTACCGCGACCTAGGTCTCAGCGAGGAGGCCGCGGACCCGTCTGCGTGGCTCAGCGAGGTCCGAGTCCCGCCGACCCTCCCGCCCGACGCGCTGGCGGGACCCGTGGACGACGATGACGGAGCGGTCTCACTGCTGCTGGTCGAGATCAGCCGCGGCAAGGACTCGAGGGCCGTCCTTTCGGACGAGTTCACATAAGATCCGTTATCGAGCATCGATTTGAGATTTTCCGGCCCAAGGCCGGAAGGCGCCAATTGGTGGGCTCACCCGCCCCCGACGCGGATCGCGACGTCGCCGATTGTGATCTCGTCGCCGGCGTGGAGCTGCCGGCCGCGGCGGGACTCCGGCTCGCCGTTCACATGCACGTGGCCCTCGGCCAGCAGCGCCTTGGCGTCGCCGCCGCCGCCGACTATGCCCGCGAGCTTCAGGAGCTGGCCGAGGCGGATCATGTCGCCTCGGATGGCGACCTCCTGGACGTCGGTCATCCGCCGCCGTGGCAGCAGCCGCACGACGGCGCGTCCGGCGCGTCGCTCTCCGCGCGCAGGATCGCCGCCTGCCACTTGCCCGGAAGATCCTCGAGCTCCTGGGCCGCGACCAGCGCCGCCGCCAGCTCGTCGCGGGCGGACGCGCTGATGCCGGCGAGCGGGTCGCGCCGCAGCGCTTCGCTCACGCGTTCCGCGAGGGGGCTCACGGCATCAGCGTACGCGGAGCCCTACACTTAAGCGAGTGCTTAAGCAACGCGTCCCGCTGGATCTCACGTTCCAGGCGCTGGCCGATCCCACCCGCCGCGACATGGTCGAGCGCCTCAGCCGCGGCCCGGCATCCGTGAGCGAGCTGGCCGAGCCGCTCACCATGTCGCTGCCGGCGGTCGTGCAGCACCTCCAGGTGCTCGAGGCCGGCGGCCTGGTCCGGTCGGAGAAGGTGGGTCGCGTGCGCACCTGTCACATCGAACCGGACGCCCTCGGCACCGCGCAGCAGTGGATCGCCGACCGGCGGACGCACTGGGAACGGCGCCTCGACCGCCTCGGGGACGTTCTCGCCGACCAACCGAAGGGAGCGGAATGAACATCGGAACCCGCGACGAATGGCTCGCCGCCCGCGTCGAGCTCCTCGAGCGCGAGAAGGAGGTGACCCGCCTGAGCGACGAGGTCGCCGAGCAGCGCCGCGCCCTGCCGTGGGTGCCGGTCGAGAAGGAGTACGTCTTCCACACCAACGACGGCCCGAAGACCCTCGCCGAGCTCTTCGACGGGCGCTCGCAGCTCCTCGTCTACCACTTCATGCTCGGCCCGAACACCCCCGACGGCTGCCCCGGCTGCTCGTTCGGAGCCGACCACTGGAGTGGTGCCGTCCCCCACCTCAACAACCACGACGTGACGTTCATTCTCGCCTCGCGCGCAGACCTGGCCACGATCAACGCCTACAGGGAGCGCATGGGCTGGACCATCCCGTGGGTCTCCTCCGGAGGGACCGACTTCAACCTCGACTTCAGCCTGTTCACCGAGGAGCAGCGTGCGTCAGGCACGGGGTTCAACTTCGGCACCCCCCACCGCGCCAAGCACCACTTCGACGACATGGAGGTCATGGCGCTGAGCACGTTCGTCCTAGCGGCCGGCCGCGTGCACCACACCTACACGACCATGGACCGCGGCACCGACGTGCTGATCACCACCTGGCAGTTCCTCGACCGCACGCCGCGTGGGCGGTTCCTCGTGCCGAGCGAGGCGGAGGCCGCCGGTGGCTGGCCCAAGCGCCACGACGAGTACGCGCAGACCACGTGAGCGTCGAGCACGCCA
Organism: Thermoleophilaceae bacterium; assembly: GCA_036382905.1. Classification (GTDB taxonomy): domain Bacteria; phylum Actinomycetota; class Thermoleophilia; order Solirubrobacterales; family Thermoleophilaceae; genus AC-37. The sequence goes on from DASVPL010000088.1 coordinate 3,899, forward strand.
CGTTCGTCCTCGAGCGCGACTACCCGGCGCCGCCGGCGCGGGTGTTCAACGCGTTCGCCGACCCGGAGCTCAAGCAGCGCTGGTTCGGGGCTCCCGGCTGGAAGTGGGAGATGGACTTTCGCGAGGGCGGCCGCGAACACACCAGCGGCGAATTCGAAGACGGAACCGCGATCACCTTCGATTCCGTCTACTACGACATCGTCCCGGACGAACGGATCGTCTATGCGTACGAGATGCACTCCGACGGCAGACGCATCTCCGTCTCGGTCGCTACGTTCGAGCTCGGGCCGCGCGGTGACGGCACCCGCCTGAGGCTCACCGAGCAGGGGGCCTTCCTCGACGGCGCAGATACGCCCGGCACTCGCGAGGGTGGAACGGTGAGCCTCCTCGATGCCCTTGGCGAGGTGCTGGCTAGCGCTGCGTGAGCCCGAACGGCGTGCCCTCGCTGTCGCGGCACACGGCCCAGCTCTCGCCCGGATGGATCACCTCGCCGCCGAGCTCGGCGACCGACGCCAGCGCCGCGTCGAGGTCGTCGACCGCGAAGTACGGGAGGGCGAAGCGGTCCCCGGGCCCGCGGCCGCGCTCGTGGATCCCGAGCGCCGGACCGTCGCCGTGTGTCTGCCAGCCCGAGCCCTCGGCGGAATCGCGCGGGTCGAGCTCGAGGCTCAGGAGACCGCGCCAGAAGCTCAGCGCGCGCTCGGCGTCGTCGGCGGGGAACTCGATCAACTCCATGCCGCGCACTCTACGCCCCGCCCTCGGCGCCCGGACCGAGCAGCAGCCGCGTGCCGTAGGACGGCTCGCCCTCCAGCACGTGGTGCGCGTTGACCGGTCGCAGCGTGTAGGTCTCGCCCGCGACGACGAGCGTTCGCCCCTCGTCGCGCACCTCCTCGACCACCGCCGGCTCGACCGTGCCGAAGCGCATCACCTGCACGGGCATGCCCACGTGCGGCGGCGGGCGCGACGGGCGGGTCAAGGCGAACCCCGCGCCTAGCCCCACTTCGCCGAGCGCGCGAGCTTCTGCCGCTCGCCCGCCGGCAGCACGACCTTGCGCAGCCGCAGCTTGTCGGGCGTGACCTCCACGCACTCGTCGGTGCGGATGAACTCGAGCGCCTGGTCGAGCGAGAGCTGGTGGTGCGGCACCAGGCGCACCGTGTCGTCGGAGCCGGCGGCGCGGATGTTGGTCTGCTTTTTCTCGCGGACGGCGTTCACGTCGAGGTCGTCGGCGCGCGCGTTCTCGCCCACCACCATCCCCTCGTAGACCTCCTCGCCAGGCCCCACGAAGAGCTGCCCGCGCTCCTGCATCTTCAGCAGCGCGAACTGGCCCGTCTCGCCCCGCCGGTCGGCGACGAGCGATCCGGTCGGGCGCGTCTTGATGTCCCCGTACCACGGGTCGTAGCGCTCGAAGACCGAATGGAGGATGCCGCTACCACGGGTCTCGGTGAGGAACTCGGTCCGGAAGCCGATCAGGCCGCGCGCGGGCACGATGTACTCGAGCCGGACCCAGCCGGTGCCGTGGTTGACCATCTGCTCCATCCGGCCCTTGCGCAGGGCGAGTAGCTGCGTGGTGACGCCGAGGAAGTCCTCCGGTACGTCGATCGCCAGGCGCTCGACTGGCTCGTGCAGCTTTCCGTCGATCTCCCGCGTGACCACCTGCGGCTTGCCGACGGTCAGCTCGAAGCCCTCACGCCGCATCGACTCGACCAGCACCGCGAGCTGGAGCTCGCCGCGCCCCTGCACCTCCCACGTGTCGGGGCGCTCGGTGTCGAGCACGCGGATCGAGACGTTGCCCACCAGCTCGGCGTCGAGCCGCTCGCGCACCTGGCGCGCGGTGAGCCGCGAGCCCGAGCGCCCGGCGAGCGGCGAGGTGTTGATCCCGATCGTCATGCCGAGCGCCGGCTCGTCCACGTTGATGGGCGGCAGCGGCCGCGGGTCGCCCGGGTCGGCGAGCGTCTCGCCGATGGTGATCTCCGGGATGCCGGCGACCGCGACGATCTCCCCCGGGCCCGCCTCGGGGGCGTCGACCCGGCCGAGGCCCTCCGCCACGTACATCTCCCCCACCACGGCGCGCTCGACCGACCCGTCGCGCCGGCACCACGCCACCGCCTCGCCGCGGCGCAGCACGCCGTTGTGGATCCGGCAAAGCGCGAGGCGCCCGACGTACGGGGAGGCGTCTAGGTTGGTCACGAGCGCCTGGAGCCCGTGCCCGTCCTCGTACTCGGGGGCCGGCACGTGCTCGACCAGGATGTCGAGCAGCGGCCGCAGGTCGGTGCCCTCCTCCCCCGGATCGAGCGACGCCCAGCCGGCCCTCGCGTTCGTGTAGGCGATCGGGAACTCGATCTGCGCCTCGTCGGCGTCGAGGTCGAGGAACAGCTCGTAGACCTCGTCCACGACCTCGCCGATGCGCGCGTCCGGGCGGTCGACCTTGTTGACAACGAGAATCACCGGCAGGCGCCGCTCTAGCGCCTTTCGCAGCACGAAGCGCGTCTGCGGGAGCGGCCCCTCGGAGGCGTCCACGAGCAGGAGCACGCCATCGACCATCGACAGGCCGCGCTCCACCTCGCCGCCGAAGTCGGCGTGGCCGGGGGTGTCGACGATGTTCAGCTTCACCTCGCCGTAGCGCACGGCGGCGTTCTTCGCGAGGATCGTGATCCCGCGCTCGCGCTCCTGGTCCATGGAGTCCATGACCCGGTCGGAGACGGCCTCGTGGGCGCCGAACACGCCCGACTGGCGCAGCATGGCGTCCACGAGCGTGGTCTTGCCGTGGTCGACGTGCGCGATGATCGCGACGTTGCGGATGTCGGTGCGGGCGGCCATAACGGGGCCGCCCCAACATACGAGGGCGGTAGGGTCCGCCCGGCATGAGTCGCGCCGCCACGATCTTCGCCGGGCCGGTCATGACGCTCGCCGGCGTCATGCATTTCGTGAAGCCGCAGTGGTACGAGCGCATCATGCCGCCGTACCTGCCGGCGCACCGCGAGCTCGTCTACGCGAGCGGCGTGGCCGAGATCGCCGGGGCGCTCGGAACCATGCACCCCAGGACGCGGAGGCCCGCGGGCCTGTTCCTGGTCGCGACGCTCGCGGCGGTCTTCCCGGCCAACGTGCACATGGCGATCAACCCGGATGAGTTCGAGGCCGTGCCGGGCGGCCAGGCCGCGCTCTACGCGCGGCTGCCCCTCCAGGCCCTGTTCGTGTGGTGGGTCTGGAGCGCGACGCAGCGCTAACTGACGCCGCAGCAAACCGCGCCTACCGTGGTTTCTCACCGATGGTGAGCGCCCTCCGGAAGTCCCTGCTCGCCGCGTTCGTGGCCGCCTGCGCACTGCCCGCGGCGACACCCGCGGCCGAGCCCGCCAGCCGCTACAACGCCAACGGGCAGCTCCACGCGCTCGTGTGCGTGCCGCTGGCCCTCCCCGAGGCGGACCTGCGCTTCAGCGACGGCTCCCCCACGCTCTTCAAGGTCACCAACCAGCTCACCTACAACGACGGCCGCTGCCCGCCGAACACGGTGCGGCTGGACTACCACGAGACCTTCCCCACCTCGGCCGGGCCGCTCGTGTTCCACCGCGGCGGCAACGGCTACACGGACGAGCCGAACACCAAGTACGGGCAGATCCGGACGGCCGACCTAGCCACCCAGCCTGGCGAGCCGGTGCCCTCCGGCGGCGGCCGCGGCGCCCCGTGCGAGCGGCTCACCGCCGAGCCCGCGTACTCCGTCGACGTGCGCTCGATGCCCGAGGAGATGCACTACAAGCGTCCGCAGGACCTGCCGAACGGGTCGAACACGGGTTCCTCCTACGAGCACTACGGAGACCCCGGCGCCGACCAGGGCGACCGCACCGACGTGCACTACACCTACCTGCTCTGGAGCTTCGTGAACGTGCGCGGCGGCGGCATCGTGCGCACGCTGCTCGCGCCGCGGCAGACCGTGCGCACCTGCGACGTCGAGCCGGTGACGATGGACTCCTGGGACCGCGACGGCAACGTGAACGGCAGCGTGACCGCGCGCTACGTGCAGGCGCTCTCCGGGACCTGCCGCGTGTACGGCTGGATGGTCTGGTCGCACCGCTACGCGCCCGACGGCCCGGTGCCGGTCACGCACGCGCAGCCGGCGCCCTCCGCGCCGGCCGACCCCGCCGCCGACCCGGCCTGCCCGGTAGCGGCCGGCGCCGCGCCTCCCACCGTCGCGACCGGCGACGCCGCGGGCCAGCCCGACGGCAGCGCCACCATCGGCGGCACCGCCCACCCGGAGGGCACGCCGACCTCGTACCGCTTCGAGTACGGCACCGGCCCGGAGCTCGGCCAGAGCACCGAGCCGCGCAACCTCTCGAACGCGATGCGCACGAACGCCGTGAGCGCGCAGCTCGCCGGCCTCGCGCTCGCGACGACCTACCACTACCGGATCGTCGCGACCGGCGAGCACGGCACGAGCGCGGGCGAGGTGCGCACGTTCAGGATGCCCGACCCGCCGCCGCCGCCACCGCCCCCGCCGCCTCCTCCTCCCCCACCCCCGCCGCCGGAGCCGGTCGTCCTGAGCGGCCTCCAGGTGAGCCCGGCCGCGGTCAGGCGCTCGCGCAACCGGCTGGGGTCGAGCGCGAGCATTCGCTACGCGCTCACGAAGCCGGCCACGGTCACGCTCACGTTCAGCCGCGCCACGACGGGCATGCTGGTCGGCACGACGTGCCGCACGGCCCCGCGTCGCGGGATCCCGCGCGGGCGCAGGCGCTGCACGCTGTGGAAGATCGCGCCGGGCGTCATGACCCAGCTCGCGCCCGCCGGGCCGGCCAAGCTTCGCTTCGGCGGCTGGGTCGGGCGGCGCCCCCTCGCCGCCGGCCGCTACCGGGTGACGGCGCAGCCGGCGGACGGCGGTCCGCCCGCCCTCGCGCGCGTCGCGGGCTTCCGCATCCGCTGATCCAACCCGGGGAGCGCCCCTGGCACGTCTGCACGGGCTGCTTGAGTAGGCGCCGGACGTGACGACGACGCCCGCACACCGCCGCCCCCGCCTCAGCGCCGTGCTGCGCGAGGAGGAGCGGGTCACGCCGCTCGAGCTCTTCTTCGACCTCGTGTTCGTGCTCGCGCTGACCCAGTGCACCGCGCTGATGGCAGCGGTGCCGAGCTGGGAGGGCCTCGCGCAGGCGCTGCTGATCATGGCGCTCCTGTGGTGGTCGTGGAGCGGGTACGCGTGGCTCACCAGCGTGCTCGACCCCGAGGAGGGCGCCGTTCGGATCGTGATGTTCGCCGCGATGGCCGCGTTCCTCGTCTGCGCGCTGTGCGTACCGACGGCCTTTGACGACAACGCGCTCCTGTTCGCCTGCGCCTATGGAGCGGTGCGCCTCGCGCACATCGGGCTGTTCGCACTGGCCTCGCGCGACGATCCGGCGCTGCGCCAGTCGGTCATCGCACTGGGGATGAGCACCGCGGTGAGCGTGGGCCTGCTCGCCGGCGCCTCCGCCACCGACGACGTGCTGCAGGGAGCGATCTGGGCGGTCGCGATCGTGCTCGACTTCGGCGGCCCCTACTTCTTCGGCATCTCCGGCTGGCGCATCATGCCCGAGCACTTCGCCGAGCGCTTCGGGCTGATCGTGATCATCGCGCTGGGCGAGTCGATCGTGGCGATCGGCGTAGGCGCGGAGGTCGGGGTCGACGCCGGTGTGGTCGCGGCCGCCGTGCTCGGGACCGCGGGCGCCGCGGCACTGTGGTGGCTGTACTTCGACGTGGTGGTCATCGTCGCGACCCGGCACCTGGCGAAGGCGGCGCCCGGCAGCGAGCAGAACGCCATCGGACGCGACTCCTACGGCTACCTCCACTTCCCGATGATCGCCGGGATCGTGATGGGCGCGATGGGGCTGAAGAAGACGATCGGCGACGTCGGCGACTCGCTGGAGCTCGTGCCCGCGGTCGCGCTGTTCGGCGGCGCGGCCGTGTACCTCCTCGCGCACGTGGCGTTCCGGCTGCGCAACATCGGCACGCTCAACAGGCAGCGGCTCGGCTGCGCGGTCCTGCTGTGCGCGCTGATACCGCTCGCGAAGGAGGTCCCGTCGCTCGCGTCGCTGGGGATCCTCGTGGGGCTCCTGAGCGCTCTGATCGCCTACGAGGCGATCCGCTTCTCGGGTGCGAGGGACCGGATCCGGCACCAGCTGGCGCGGGAGGCCGCGGCGGACTGACGCCCGCATCAGGGCAAAAAAAGTCCCGCCGCGGCGAGGCCGGTCCGTGAAGGCCGGCCTCGCCGACGGCGGGTGATCCGGGGGGCGCGGGATCCCGACGCCGTCGGGGTTGTCCCGAACCTCAGCCCGAGGTTCTGCTTCATGTGTGTTCGACGCTTGTCTCGATAGAGCAGCGGCGTCTAACGACGTTGTCGGCGCGGGGTGCGCGGACCTTTAGCCCTCCGGCTTGAGCAGGACCTTCACCATCCCGTCGTCCTTCTTCTGGAAGCGCTCGTAGGCGTCGGGCGCGTCGTCGAGCGGGAGCCGGTGGGTGGCGAAGTCCTCCACCCCGAGTGGGTCGTCGTCGCCGGTGAGCAGCGGCAGGATGTCGTCGGTCCAGGCGCGCACGTTGGCCTGGCCCATGCGGAGCTGGACCTGCTTGTCGAACAGCGTGAACATCGGCATCGGGTCGGTCTCGCCGCCGTAGACGCCGCTCAGCGAGATGGTGCCGCCGCGGCGGACCATGTCGATCGCCAGCAGCAGCGCGCTCATCCGGTCGGTGCCCATCCGCTGCATGATCGGCCGCACGATCGCGTCGGGGAGCATCGTGGTCATCTGGAGGGCGAAGTTCGCGGCGGTGGAACCGTGCGCCTCCATGCCGACCGCGTCGATCACCGAGTCGGGGCCGCGGCCGCCGGTCATATCGAGCACGGCCGCGGTGGGGTCGTCGAGCTCCTCGAGGTTGTACGCCTCCATCCCCTGCGCCTTCGCGCGCTCGATCCGCTCCGGCACGAGGTCGAACGCGATCACGCGCTTGCCCTGGTGGAGCCCGATCCGCCCGCACATGTCCCCGATCGGACCGAGGCCGAGGACGCCGAGGGTGCCGTCGTCGGGCACGTCCGCGTACGCCACCGCCTGCCAGGCCGTGGGGAGCACGTCGGACAGGTAGACGAAGCGGTCGTCGGAGGGCCCGTGCGGGACCTTCACCGGGCCGTAGTCGGCGTGCGGCACGCGCAGGTACTCGGCCTGCCCGCCCGGCACCTGCCCGTAGAGCTTGGTGTAGCCGAGCAGCGAGGCGCCCTTCTCCCACTCGTGGTTCTGCGTGGTCTCGCACTGCGACTGGAGGTTGCGCTCGCACATCCAGCAGTGGCCGCAGGAGACGTTGAACGGGATCACGACGCGGTCGCCCGGCGCGATGCCGGTCACCGCGCTGCCGACCGCCTCGACGATGCCCATCGGCTCGTGGCCGAGGATGTCGCCCTCGTCGAGGAAGGCGCCCATGAACTCGTAGAGGTGCAGGTCGGAGCCGCAGATCGCGGTGGTGGTGATCCGCACGATCGCATCGGTCGGCTCCTGGATCGTCGGATCCTCGACGTTGTCGACTCGTACGTCGCGCTTGCCATGCCAGGCGACTGCCTTCATGCGGGTCCTCTCCTCCAGACGGGTTCCCGGTTCGCGTACCCGCGGGTTGCCGCGCGAAACGCCTCTGGGCGCTCAGGCGCGGGCCGCGGCATGCCGATTCCGAACCGGTGGGATCGGTCACCGGAATGCGGCTCGTGGTCTACGGCATGGTCCTCGTGCTGGCGGCGATCGTCCTCGCGCTGCGCGGCGGCGACGACCGCGCGGCCGCTGGCACCGCCGCGATGTACCACGGGCAGACGCCGGAGAAGCTGCTGGCCGCGGCCGTGGTGCGCGACGGGCGGGTCCGCGGCGTCTACATGCGCTGGCGCATGACCTGCGAGCGCGACCGCACCCCGGAGATCTCGACGATCCGCTTCGGTGAGCAGTTCGGCGACGAGTTCGACTACGACGGGCGGCGGTTCAGCTTCGCCGGGCGCTCCGACCAAGACGTGCGCCGCGGGCTGACCACGCGCTACGACGTGACGCTGGCCGGGAGCGTGTCGGCGGACGGGCGAACCGTGAGCGGCCGCGGGCGCACCGTCGAGACCTGGCTGCGCGGTACGCGTGTCGTGGACCGCTGTCACTCGTCTGACGTGCCCTTCACCGCGCACCGCGGCGCGGTCGTCAGCCGCTGACGCGCTTCGCCAGCCGCTCCATGCCGCGCGCGCGGGCGGCCTCGGCGGCTCCCTCGCGGTCGAGCGGCGTGTCCGGCGGGAGCTCGACGTCCACGTGCTGGAGCGTGGCCATGTGCTTGAAGACCGGGAGCTGCTCGCGGCCGTCGATCAGCGCGCCGGAGACGCGCGCCGGGCGCTCGCGCGTGGCCGCCGCGAGCACGGCCTCGAGCGAGCCGTGGCGCTTCAGCAGGTCGGCCGCGGTCTTCTCCCCTATCCCCTTGGCTCCGGGGATCCCGTCGGACGGGTCGCCGCGCAACGCGATGAAGTCGGGCACGAGCTCGGGCGGCACGCCGTAGCGGCGCTTGACCTCCGCGGCGTCCACCACCTCGGCTCCCTGCTTGCCGCCGGTGCGTACGTACAGGACGGTGATGCCCTCCCCGGCGAGCTGGTACATGTCGCGGTCGCCGGTCATGACCAGCGCGCTGCCGCCGGCGGCGACCTCGGCACGCGCGTAGGAGCCGAGCAGGTCGTCGGCCTCGAGCTCGTCGTGGGTGGCGATCACCCAGCCGAACGCCCCGAAGAACTCCGCGCAGCCCGCGAACTGGTGCGCCAGCTCCTCCGGGACCTCGGGCCGGTCCGCGTGGTAGCCGGCGAACGCCTCGACCCGGTAGGTGGCGGCGTCGGGTCCGAAGCAGAGCACGACGGCGCGCGGCGAATGGCGCTCGAGCTCGAACAGGATCATGTTCGCGGTGCCGAGCAGCGCGTTGACCGGCCGGTCGTCGGCGTCCGTGATCGACTTGGGCAGCGCGTAGAACGCCCTGAACAGGAGCGACGGCGCGTCGACCACCATGAGCGGGCCGGCTATCGGAGTCCCTCCTTGAATCCCTGGCGCCAGCTCGCGTAGCGCGGCTCCCAGCCGAGCTCGCGCTTGGCCTTCGCATTGCTGGCGCCGCGCATGGTCTCCATGGCCTCGGCGTTCTGACCACCCGCGGCCCGCCCGACCACGGCGGGCACGCGCAGCGGCGGCTCGCCGCCGACCGCCTCCGCGAACGCCGGCATCCAGTCGTTCGCGGCGGCCGGCTCGTCGTCCACCACGTTGTAGATCCCCGGCGCTGCGCGCTCGACCGCGGCAACCGTGGCCGCCGCCGCGTCGTCGACGTGGACGAACGAGAACACTCCCTCGCCCGACCCGACTATCGGCGCGAGGCGCAGCCGGTACGCCTTCGCGAGCTTCGTGTCCTCGGCGAACCACGTCCCCGGCCCGTAGAAGAAGCCGTAGCGCAGCACGAGGCCGTCCATGCCCTCGGCCCCGAGCACCTGGCGCTCGAGGTCGGCCAGCGCGTCGCCGGCCTCGGCGAACTTGCCGTCGGCCACCTCGGAGGTCGTCACGGGATCCTCCTCGTCCTTGACCATCGAGCCGGTGGGCACGTAGAAGAACGCTACGCCCTGCGCGACGAACCGTCCCGCGCCCGCGTCGCGCGCCGCGGCGATCAGGTCGCGCGTGACCTGTGAGCGGAGCTCGTTCGTCGTCCCGTAGTCGTAGCGCGGATTGAACTCCTGCGGGAGGTCGGTGAGCTGGTGCACGAGCACCTCCGGCCGTGCCCCGGTGACCGCCGCGCGCAGCGCCTCGGAGTCGTGCGCGTCGCAGACCACGGCCTCGGCGCCCCCCTCGCGCAGGTCCGCGGCTCGCTCGTCCGAGCGCGTCATGCCGATCACCTCGTGACCCGCTTCCAGCAGGCGCGCCACGAGCGGTCGGCCGATCGCGCCGGTCGCGCCCGCGACGAAGACCCTCAAGCCGCGCGGTCCTCCCGCACGGCGCGCATGAACAGCCAGCCGAGCGTGAGGGCGCCGATCGCAAGTCCCACGAAGTCGACAACGCCGACGGACTCGGGGTCGGCGTCCCCGATGTCCACGAGGTGGTTGACGGCGTGGAACGCGAAGTGCAGCAGCCCGTAGCCGAGCACCCCGACCCGCCAAGAGCGGCGCCAGATCGCGATCGCCATCGCGATCCCCAGCGTGCCCTGCATCGCGGCGGCGTCGCGGATGAAGTGCTCGTTGTAGGGCGCGAACGGCCCGACGTTGTCGTAGAACCCCTGGGGGTCCACCGCGGCGTAGAGGCCGGTGAGGCCGTTGATCAGCGCGAAGGCCGCGAGCCCCACGCCGACGAGGTCACGCCGTGTGCCGGTCGGTCCGATGGGCGCAAGTTAACGCGTGCGCCGCCTGCCTGCGTGCCGGGAAGGCCGCTCAGCCGGTCGGCGGGCTCGGCAGCGAGCTCACCGGGTCCGACCCGGGCCAGGTCCACGGGGCCGTGGGCTGCGGGCCGGCGTCGGAGCGCATCTGACCGGCCCACGGCTCGCCCGACTCGTAGTGGCCGAAGGGCGGGTGCAGGTGGCAGCTGTACGACCAGACCGGCTTGCAGGGGTTGTACGGCTGCACGCGGGACCAGGGGTTGTCCGACGCGTTGGTGTAGGGGAAGGTGTCGGGGTACCCGAGCCACGTGTAGGTGGAGAGCCAGTTCGCGGGGCGGGCGTTCTCGAAGGCGTTGGTCAGGCCGTCGTGGTCCTGGTCGTCGGCGCCGTCCTTGAGGCCGTCGCCGTCGCTGTCCGGGTCGAAGATGCTGACGCCGGGGAAGGTGTTCGGGTAGCGGGTCTCCTTGCGCGACGGGTAGTTCTGGCCGTCGTACTTGGCGTCCCACCAGTCCTGGAGCATCCGGCCGTGCGACTCGTCCCAGTTGGTGAGGCCGTCGCCGTCGCCGTCGCGCTCGTCGTCGGAGAGCTTGCCGTCGCCGTCCATGTCCATGTAGGCGAGCTCGATCTGCGTCGGCGCGTCCTGGTCCTGGCTCTTCTGGAGGCCGGCGCTGTAGTTCAGCGGCACCGAGAGGTTCCCGTAGTACTTCCACAGGAGGTACTCGTCGACCATGTCGAGGCCGTCGCCGTCGTGGTCGATCTTCGCGTCCTCGGAGTCGAGCGGGTTCGGCCACGGCTTCTTGGCCGGGTACGGGAGCGCCGTGACGTTGATGTCCTTGGCCGAGTAGTACTCGTAGCCGTCGGCCACGGTGTCGCCGTCGGTGTCGGGCTTGCACGGGTCCGTGTGGGCCGGCAGCACCTCGAGGTCGTCGGTCAGGGCGTCGTTGTCGTCGTCGGCGTCGAGGCTGTTCTTGACGCCGTCGCCGTCGCAATCGCCATCGGGCGGGGTGCCCGGGGCGGGCGTGCCCGTGCCCGGGGTGCCGTCATCGCCGGGCGCTGCGTTCGGCGCCGTGAAGATCGGGCTCTTGGCGAGCTTGGTCGCGCTGCCGAAGCGCTTGGCGAGGATCCGGACCTGGAACTTGGTGGCCTCGCGGTTCTGGGCGGTGCCGCGCAGCAGCGGGATCAGCTTCTCCGGGACCGTGACGATCAGGCGCGTCCTGGTGCCGCTGTCGGCCGCAACCCAGGCGACGCCGCCGCCCTCACGCAGGAAGTAGACCTTGGTCTTGCCCTTGCCCGCGATGAAGTTGGTGCCGTTGATCGTCAGCTTCTCGCCGACCTGGGCTCGCATCGGGACGATCGACTTGACCGCCGGCGCGGGGTTGACCCTGGCCTTCTTCTTCGTGGCGGCGTCGGCGTCGACGGTGCCGGCGAGGGACGCGCAGCCGATCAGGGAAAGGGCAATGAGGAGTCGCTTGGTCACGATTCCGGGTATCGGCCCGGCCCCGCGCTCCCTTTAGGGGTCGGTTCAGGATTTTTTCGGGACGACGCGCTCGCCCACGAGCACGCCCGGCGTGCGGTGCTTGAAGCCGGGCGGGCGGCGCGGCAGGCCGAGATCGTGCGAGCGGGCCGTCAGGTGCGCCGCCGCACGCTCGGCGACCGCCGCGATGGTGAGCGACGGGTTCACCGCCAGCGAGGTCGGGATCGCGGAGGAGTCGATGCAGAACAGCCCCTCGTTTCCGAACGCCTCGCAGCGGTGGTCGACCACGCCGAGGTCGCTCGACGCCGCCATCCGGCAGCCCCCGAGCGGGTGCGCGCAGTAGACGCCCTGCGTCTCGGTGAGCTGCATGAAGCGGCCGAGACCGTCGCGCGACGCGATCTGGCGCATCGCCTTGTCGGCCAGCTCGCGCACCCGCAGCGACTGCTCCGACGGGCGGTACGAGAACAGGCCAATCTCCACCGGGCCGGCATTCGGCTGGAGCGCTTCCCCGGACGGCGGCGAGGAGACGAACTCGCCGTCGTGGGTGTCCTCCACCATCGCCAGGAGCTCGATCCGGTTGCTCCAGTTGGAGATCGCCTGCTTCTTCTGGAGTCCCCACCAGGACGGGTCCCCGGCGGGCTCGCGGCCGTCGTCGTAGAGGAAGTTCGTGAGGCTGGAGAGGAAGATCTCCTGGAGCGTGAAGCGGCTCCCGTCGTAGCGCGAGCCGCGGCGACCGGCGTAGAAGTCGTAGGTCATCGTCGTGATCGGCTTGCCCTTGTGGATGGCGCCGTAGCCGGGCAGGCCCAGCACGTCGCGGACGCGCTTCGGGTCGTACTCGATCGCGGCCACGTGGTCCCCGTTCGAGCCGAGGTGGCGGCCGAGCTGCCCGCTGAGCGACGGGAGCTCGGCCCGCGAGCGCATCAGGATCGGCGTCGTGCCCATGGCGCCCGCGGCCAGGATCAGCACCTTGCACTCGATCTCCTCGTTCGTCCCGTTCGGGCGACGGGTCGGAGCCTCGCCCTCGTTGTCCATCTGCGCGGCCGTGACCAGGTAGCGGTAGCCGGCCGTGCCGGCGCGCCCGATCCGCTCCACCTGGCGGTTGGGGCGCACCTGCACCCCGGCGCGCTCGGCGGACGCGAGGTAGTTCGTGGTCACCGTGTTCTTGGCCCCGAAGATGCAGCCCGTGTGGCACCACTTGGCCTCGACGCAGCGGCCGGGGTCGATGGCGAGCGGCACCCGGTCGCAGGTGTGGCCGGCGTTGTGGAGAGTCGCGGCCCAGAGGCCGCCGGACTTGGAGACGCGATCCCAGCCGGGCTGGTTCACGCGCAGGGCCCGCTCCGCGCGCGCGTAGAAGCCGTTCAGCGTCCGGCGCGAGATCTCGGCCGGCCACATGCGGCGCTCGGGGCCGTCGTCGGGGTGGCGGTCGCGGCGCTCGAAGACCTCCGTCGGCGCTCGCAGCGAGGCGGCCAGGTAGAGGTTCGAGCCGCCTCCCACCGCGTTCGCGGTGACCATCTGGCAGCCCTGCGGGCCGGACGCCATGATCGTGCCGGGCCCGCCGCTCGACTGGATCAGCTTGTAGACGCTCGCGAGGTGGTCGATGTGCATCGACTGCTTGAAGTCGGTGTGCTTGAAGCGGCGCCCGCGCTCGAGCACGAGGATCGACCTCGGGTCGGCGCCCGCGGCCGCGTAGAGCTCGGCCAGCCGCCACGCCGAGATCGACCCGCCGAAGCCGGAGCCGACGATGCAGACGTCGACCTGCTCAGCCAAGGCTGCCCCGCCTGGTCCGCTCGTTGGCGAGCTTGCGGTGGTAGCTGAACGAGCGGTAGCCGTCCGGCGCGGCGCCCGGATAGCCCATCACGCGGTAGCCGGAGGCGTTCTCGTCGGTGCCGATCGGGTGCTCCGCTGCCGCGCAGAACGCCGTGAACGGCACGGCGGCGGCGGCCTCGTAGAGCACGCGGTCGCCGTTGTCGAAGGAGAGCGCCTCGATGCAGACGGCGGTGCGCTGCTCGAAGCTCAGCGTGAGGAACGCCCCGCCGTGGCGGAGCGAGCGGACGCTCAGGTCGGACAGGAACGGGCCCGCGAGCGCCGGCGCGAAGCCGACGAGCGGGTTCTTGTACAGGCGCAGCGCGTCGGCCTCGACCGCGCCCGGCTCCGGGTCGGCGCCGGCGATCGCCTGCGGGTGGATCTCGTCGCCCAGGTCGGTGCGCTCGGCCGGGCGGCCGGGGATCATCGTGTCGGCGAACGCCTGGAGCGTGGCGTCGTCGAGCGCGACGGCGGCGAGCGCCGGGTCGGCGGCGATCATCCGCTCCGCGATCGGCAGCGCGGCCAGCGTCATCGCGCCCAGCCCGAGGCCGCCGGCCCGCGCGAGTAAGTCGCGGCGGGAGAGCTCGCGCGCGACTGGCCCCCGAGGTTCCCCCATGCCGCCAACGTACCTCAGGCGCGCGTATGCTCGCCCCATGCGCTCGCTCGTCGCGATCGCGCTCGCGGCGGGGGCCCTGGCGGCCGCCGCGAGTCCCGCGGCCGGCCAGACCGGCGCCACCGGCTGGGACGGTGCGAACCCGTTCGACTGCACGCTCCAGCAGGCCGGCAGCGAGGCGGAGGTGCCGCAGCCGGACGCCGACCCGTACTGCGTCGAGTTCGACAAGCGCCACCAGAACGTGTCGGAGGGCGGCGTCGTGGGCTTCCTCGCCCTCGAGCCGGCGCGCGTGGCCGCGGCCAGCCCGAAGTGCTTCTACTTCCAGCGCGACCACTGGGTCGGCTCGCTTCAGCAGGGCAACTCCGCCACGCAGACCTACGCCTGGGACGGGAGCTACTACTTCGACAAGGCGCGCGGCACCGGCGGCGCGTACGTGGAGAACTTCTCGTTCAACGGCCAGAGCGGCGATCCGTCGCAGCTTCCCGGGTTCCCGGCGGAGTACAGGCCGTTCTTCGGGCCGGGCCGCGGCGGCGTGCAGCGCAGCGAGGCGGTCGAGGCCGACCCGAGCTGCATCGCGAAGGCGGCCGAGCATCCGCCGTACCGGCAGGACCGGCCGGGTGGGCCGGCGGGCTCCGAGGGGATGGACCGCTGCCGCGTGGCCGGCGGGCGGGTGGATCGCGGGATCGGCGGCGTGCGGCTCGGAGTGCGGCGGGCCGGCGTGCGCGCGAAGCTCGGCGCGCCGACGATCGAGAGCGCGCGCTACGCGAGCTGGTGCATGACGGGCGGCGGCACTCTGGTGGCCGCCTTCGACCGCAGCGGCGAGCGCGGCCGGGCCGTGCTCGTGCTCACCACGGCGCCGCCGTTCGACGCGCGCGGCTTCCGCACCGGCTCGAAGGCGTACAAGGCGCGCCGCGGGCTGCACCGCGAGCGGGCGATCGCGAAGAACGTGCTGGCGATGAAGCGCCGCAAGGACGTGCTGATCGCGGGGCTCGCGCGCGGGCGCGTGGCGTACCTGGCGAGCGCGTCGCGGTCGCTCAGCGCGAAGCGCACCGCGCGCTTCCTGGCGAAGGCGCCGCGCTAGCGCACCTGGTCGATCCTGTGCACGCTATACGTGCATTGGGTCGACCAGTTCAGCCGTCCGGGAACGGCTGGAGCGGGATGCCGTGGTCGGTCTCGCGCATCCCGAGCTCGTAGGCGGCGCCGTGTGGGGTCGTCAGCTCGACCGGCGGCCGGCCGTCGCGCTCGACGGTCAGCGTCATCTGCGCGATCGAGCAGTTCACCGTGTTGTGCTCCGGCCCGTCCGGATCGGCGTAGACCCAGCCGACGAGGTCCTTGCGCTCGGCCTCCACCCGCCCGCGGACCTTCACGCCCTTGCCGCTAATGGTGAATTCCGCGCCATCCGGCCGCTCGTGCACCTCGGTCCTGCGGCCCGGGCCGCCGAGGCGGTGGCGGCGGCCGTCGATCGACAGCGCCCCGTTCGCCACCCACGGCGTGGTCACCGACCCGAGCTTGATCCGGCCGAGCGTCGCGTCGAACCAGGCGCCGCCCTCGAAGAGCGTGCCGTGCGTCCAGATCCAGCGCTCGGCGTGCTCGGTTCCCCAGTTGTGGCCCACCATCCCGCGCCAGCCGTCGACCTCGATCCGGCGCCCGTCGACGTCGAGCTCGCCGCTGAAGGTCGCGTCCGGGTACGGGCTCTCGGCCTTCGTGCGCGGTACCGGCGCGCGGTACATCCAGCCGGCGGGCAGGTACGGGAAGGGCTCCTCGCGCGTCTCGAGCGCGAGCCGCCAGCGCGGGTCGGCCTGCTCGGTCCGCGCGCTGCCCTCGGCCAGACCCGGCCGGAACGAGCTCTCCCCGATGCGTATGTAGTCGCCGCCGCCCGCGCTCAGGTCCTCCGTGGTGAGCTTCGAGGCGACCGGCGAGCCGGCCGCGGAGTCGAATAGCACGAACCAGAGCGAGCCCTTCGGGGCCGCCCCCGGGCGCTTGTGGACCGTGTACCGGACCCACACGCCGAGCGGCTCGGTCGGGTGGCAGGCGCGGATGTAGAAGCTCTCGTAGTGCCCCTTCGCCCGCGGCACCGCCGGGAAGCGAGCTTCGGCGCGCGGCTCGGCCATCACGCCCGCAGGCTACCCGCGAACGCCGCTACGCGCCTGGCGTACAGACCTTCAGTCGCAGGCGCTTCGCGGCCTGGCGCTTGCCGTTGATGCGCTTGACCTCCGCGCTCAACCGGATGCGATTGGTGCCTCGCGCTCGGTTGCGGGCCTTGCGGATGCGCGCGAGGCTCTTGCGCTGGCTCGCCTCGCGGGTGCGCGAGGTCGGGCAGTCCACGCCGTAGATCACGTGCTGGGCGACGATGACGTCGTTCGCGATCACGCCGTCGACCCCCGCCTCGACCGCCGCCTGCACCTCGTCGGCCTTGTTGAAGGTGTAGGGCACGACCGGCTTGCCGGCGGCGTGGGCGCGCTGGACGTAGTCCGTGGGGTTCGAGGACGGCGGCCACGCCGGCGACATCACGTCGTACCCGCGTGACTGGGCCACCTCGATCGAGCCGTTGTTCGACTGCGCGAGTGTGAGGAACGAGGTCCGGAACCCGGCCGCCTTCGCCACGTCGAGGTTTGGCGGCCAGAAGCTCTGGATCAACACGTGGTCCCGCGGGACGCCGGACGCCGTGACCGCGTCGAGCACCGCCGTTGCGAAGCCTGAGCTGCCGTCGTAGTCGGGGTCGGTCGGCTGGTTCTTGATCTCGAGGTTGAGGTGAACGTCGTTCGCCTTTGCCCAGGCGAGCACGTCGGCCAGCTTCGGGATGGCCACCGTCGCGCCGGGCACCTGCCTGATGTCGGCCTCGGTCCCGATCACGTCGACGTGGCACGCGGCCAGCTCGGCCGCCGTGCGCTGGGAGATCTGACCGTCGCAGTCGGTGGTGCGATCGAGGGTGGCGTCGTGCATGACCATCGGGACGCGGTCGGAGCTGAGCTTGGCGTCGAGCTCGACCACGTCCGCGCCGATCGAGTCGCCGAACGCGAAGGACTCCTGGGTGTCCTCGGGCGTCACCGGCACGCCGGCGGCCACCGGCCCGCCGCGGTGCGCGTGGATCTCCACGGCGGCCGCGGCGGGCGCGGCGGCGACGAGGCTCAGGACGAGGGCGAGCAGTGCGATGCGCATGGCCTCATTGTGCACTGATAGAAATGCAGCGGTGGCAGACGGGCCAGTTCTCCTCATAACCGGAGCAAGCACCGGGATCGGCGCCGCCACGGCGCGCCAGGCCGTGGAGGCCGGCTACCGGGTGGTGCTCGCGGCGCGCTCGGAGGACAAGCTGCGGGCGCTCGCCGAGGAGCTGGGCGGGGACGAGCACGGCATCGCGCAGCGCTGCGACGTGGCCGTGTGGGAGGACCAGGAGGCGCTTGTCGAGCGGGCGCTCGACGCGTTCGGCGGCATCGACGCGGTCTTCGCCAACGCCGGGTTCGGCGCCAAGCGCGGCTTCCTCGAGGAGACGCCGGAGCAGTGGCGCTCGATGGTCGAGACGAACGTGCTCGGCTGCGCCTACTCGATCCGCTCGGCCCTCCCCCACTTCCGCGAGCGCAACGCGGGCCACTTCGTCCTAACCAGCTCGGTCGCGGGCCGCCGCGCGCTGCCGGGGTCGCTCTACTCGTCCACGAAGTGGGCGGTCTGCGGGATGGGCGAGTCGCTGCGCCAGGAGCTGGCGGACACGCCGATCAAGGTCACGCTGATCGAGCCCGGCATGGTCGACACGCCGTTCTTCGACGACCGGCCGCAACGCGCGCTGGAGGACCAGGACATCGCCCGGACGGTGATGTTCGCGCTCTCGCAGCCGCCGCACGTGGACGTGAACGAGATCCTCGTGCGCCCGATCAACCAGCCGACCTAGCCCCGCATGCGACACATGCGGGGACGGATCGGCGGCGCGGCGTGGCTCGCGATCGGGACGTTCGCCGTCGCCACGGTCATCAACGTGGTCTGGGCCCTGGTGGACCAGGACCTCCCGGACTACGACGCCGGGCGCCACCTCCTCTACGCGGTCTCCTACCGGGACGCGTTCGCCACGGGCGACCTGCTCTACCCGCTGACGAGCTGGGACCCTGGGCAGCTCGGACCGCTCACGTACGTGGTGGGCGCGCTGTCGATGCTGCTCGGCGGCATCGACGACGACCCGGCGATCATCGCCGCCGACCTGATCTTCGGCGGCGCGCTGGCGTTCGGGTGCTACGGGGCCGGCAGGCGCGCGTTCGGGTCGACCGCGGGCGCCCTGGCCGTCGTGTTCGCGTTCGGGGCGCCACTCGTCGTCTCGCAGCTCCACACCTTCCTCGCCGACCTGCCGGCGGCGGCGCTGGTGGCGCTGGCCGCCTGGCTCCTGTTCGACAGCGACCGGCTCACGCGCCTCGGTCCGGCTGCCGCCGCGGGGGTCGCCATCGGCCTCGGCGTTCTCACCCGCCCGGAGGTCGCCGTCTGGCTCCTCGGGTTGATCGTGGTGATGCTCGTCCGTGGCGCCTGGCGGCAGTGGCGGGGCGTGCTCGTGCTCGGGGTCGCCGCGCTCGTCGTCGGCGGGCCCTGGTACGTGCTCCGCTGGGACGACCTGCGCGACCGCGCGGACTCGGCCACGCGCGCGAATCCGGGCTCGGTGGGCGACGTGCAGGGACTGATCCCGGACCGCTTCAGCGGCCAGAACCTGGGTTGGTACAGCTGGAGCACCCTCAACATCGAGCTGTTCCTGCCGCTCTTCCTGCTGGCGCTCGGGGGGGCCGTCTGGGCCGCGGTGCGCTACGTGCGCAACCGCGACGAGCGCGATTTCACGCCCGAGCTGATCGGCGGATACCTCACCGGCTACGTGCTCCAGACGCTGGTCTTTACGCTCAAGGACCCGCGCTACGCGCTGCCGGGGCTCGTGTACCTGTGCGTGCTGGGGACCGGGTGGATCGCGGCGATCGGCCCCCCGCGCCGGCGGATGCTGGCGGCCGCGGCCGTCATCGCGATCGCCGTGCTGAACGTTGCGACGATCGACCTCGGGATCGGCGGCACGCTGCGGGCCACGCTCCCGGGGGCGCCGGACCCGCCGTCGCTGCCGCGCCACCGGGAGATCATCGTCGCCTCGAACGGCCGCGACATCGGCCTGGCCGCGACGACCCCGGAGGACACCGGCGAGCCGCTGCTGCGGGTGATGGAGGGAGCACGCCGCGACGGCGCGCGCTACGTCTGGTTCGGCGGGAGCGACTTCCCGCTGTTCTTCGCACCGGCGGGGCTCACGTTCTTCGCGCGCGCGGCGGACCTCAACTTCGTCCGCGACGGGCATCCGGAGTTCCTCGGGCCGAAGGACGTCTCGCTGATCAAGCGCGCGGTCGAGCCGGGCTTCCCGGAGCCGTGCGTCCGGCTGCCCGACGGGACCGGGATCTACGTGGGGCGCGGGCAGGAGTGGCGGATCCCGCCGTCCAGCTACAGGCCGTACTGCCCGATCGACGACTGACAGCCCGAGCGCCCGGGTCGAGCCGCACGCGCGCGTACGCTGGAGGCGGATGACCGACGTGCCGCGGCGCTGCATCGCTCATGTGGACATGGACGCCTTCTACGTCAGCGTCGAGCTCCAGCGCCGCCCCGAGCTGCGCGGCAAGCCGGTAGTCGTCGCGGGCACGGGCCCGCGCGCGGTCGTCACCACCGCCAGCTACGAGGCGCGGAAGTTCGGCGTCTTCTCGGCCACCCCGGCCGAGCGCGCGCGGCGGCTGTGCCCGCAGGCGATCTTCGTCGCGCCCGACTTCGAGCTCTACCGCGCTCGCTCGCGCGAGGTCATGGTCGTCCTGCACGAGCACATCGACCGGGTCGAGGTGGTCGGGCTCGACGAGGCGTACCTCGACCTCAGCGAGCTCGAGCGGCCGAAGGCCGCCGCGCGCCGCCTCAAGCAGGCCGTGCGCGATCGGACCGGGCGGAACTGCTCGATCGGCATCGGGCCGAACAAGCTCGTGGCGAAGGTGGCATCCGACGCCGAGAAGCCCGACGGCTTCGTGGTCCTCTCGCGTGAGGAGGCGTGCGTGCGCTTCGCCGGCGCGTCCCCGGGCCTGATCCCGGGCATCGGCCCGAAGACCGTCCAGCGGCTCGAGGCCCACGGCATCAGCACGCTGGGCGAGCTGGCCGCGATCCCGGGCAGCGCGCTGGCCGACTGGTTCGGCGACCGGCTCGGCCCCCACCTCGGCGCACTGGCCCGGTTTCAGGACGAGCGCGCCGTGCAGACCGTCCGCGTGGCCAAGTCCGAGTCGCGCGAGACGACCTTCGACACCGACCTGCGCGGCCTCGACGCGCTCGAGCCTGTGCTGGAGCGCCTCGCCGGCGAGCTGTGCCAGACGCTCGTCAAGCAGGGCGCGAGCGGCCGGACCATCGGCATAAAAGTCCGCCTGTCCGACTTCTCGACCCACACGCGCGCCCGCACGCGCGAGCAGCCGACGAACGACTACGCGACCGTGAGCGCCGTGGCCCGCGAGCTGCTGCGCGAGTTCGACCCCCCGAAGCCCGTGCGGCTGATCGGAGTGCGCGTGGCGGGGCTCGACGAGGGCGAGCGCGTGCGCAAGCAGGCGGTACCCGCCGCCGCGCCCGCGGGCCAGCTGGAGATGACGCTCTGAGAAGCCTCCCGGCGCTGCTGGCCGCCTACGTGCTGGCGACCGCCGTGGCGTTCTTCTGGGACGACGCCGAGGAGACGGTCGTCGAGATCGTCTGCCTGGTGGCGCTCGCGCTCCTTGCCGTCCGGCTGGGCGGCGGCCGCTGGTTCGTCGTGCTGGTCGCGCCGCTCCCCGCGTTCGTGCTCCTGCACGAGCGGATACCGGTGGACCACTGGGTCGCCTACGGCCCCGCCGCCCTGTCGCTCGCTATCGCGGCGTGGGCGGACGGGGCCTGGCGGACGTCCAGTACTACGACTGCGGGCTAGACCAGACCGTGCCGGTCGAGCCGAAGCCGAGCCGGCGCTTGGTCTCGGCGGTGAGGTCGTACTCGCGGTTGCCCGCGTACGGGCCGCGGTCGATCACCGGAGCGACGACCGTGCGCCCGTTGTAGCGGAGCGTCACCTTCGTGCCGCAGCGCAGGCTCTTGTGCGCGACGCCGACCATGCCGGGGGCCAGCGTGCGCCCGCAGGCCGTCCGGCTGCCGTAGAAGCCGGGCCCGTACCACGAGGCGGCGCTGCGCCGGTAGACGGTGATCCCGTCCGTGAGGCTGCGCTTGACGCTGCCGTCGAGGGTGCCGGCGCGCACGCCGTAGCGGTCGAGACCCCTGGGGGTCCACTCCGCCGCGTAGCGGCCGCCGGCGGCAGTCTTCACGCGGTCGACGGTCGTCCAGCCGCCGCCGTGGCGGACCCGGACGATGACCGTCCGGCCGGCCTCGCCCGAGCCGAGACGGCCCGAGATGCGGACCTTCTCGCCGGCCAGCACGTGGTGGCGGGCGTTGACGGTGATGCCGTCGGCCGCCGCGGCGGTGCTCGGGGCGCTCGCCGCCGTGGCGAGGCCGGCGAGCGCGATTGCTGTCAGGGCACGGGCGTATCGACGCCCGCGTGTGCGGGGGTACGTGCTCACGTCTCTTCCTTTCCGGCCGGCGCCTGCGGGGTTAGCTGTCGGGCTCGCGACGCGCCTGGCGCGCCGCTACGGCCGGATCACCGGCCGATTCGCCCCGTCAGCGGCGTTGGGTGACGCCGCTGCAGGTGGGTCCCCCGCCCGCTGCCACTCGGTGTGGGCAGCGGTTCGGCTAGAGGCCGATCGAACGAACGTTCGTAACGGTACGAGGCGCTGCGGCCGACTCCGTGAGTCGGCGCACAGTGCAACGGATCGCCCTCAGGGCACGGAGACGTGCGGCGTCATCGCCACGTTCGCCGCGATCACGACGATGTTGATCGCCGGGTACGGCAGCCGCGGCCCGGGCACGCCCGCCTCGGGCGGCTTATAGCCGGTGGACTCCACGTGAGGATCGATCTGGTCGATCAGCTCGCGCACCGACCGCGCGGTGTCCACGTGCACAGCGTCCTCCCCCACCTCGCACGCCAGTCGCGCGAGGCCGACGTAGTCCGCCGCGGGGTCGCCGATCAGCATCCGCGAGAGCGCAGCGACGAGGTAGTCGTGGATGCGCTGGGTCACGATGTCGAGCCGCAGCTCCTGGTGGCCGGGCGCGGGGCCGAGGTCCGCCGCGTCCTCCCCAGCGAGGAGCCGCTCGAGCTGACCGCCGGCGATGTGGCGCACCTGCTCGGCCTCTAGCCCGACCTCGAGCGCGCAGCGCAGGGCCATGATCGCGCCGACCGTGCTCGTGCCGTACGGCATGTCGCTCGCGAACAGGATCTGCCCCGGCGGTACCAGCCCGAACAGCGTGAGGTGGTCGGTGGTGCTCCACCAGGAGGTGTCGAAGTAGAGGTTGCGGTGCTCGGCGGCGTGGCGCCAGAGCCAGCCAAGGTCGGACACCCCGTCGTGGGCGAGGATCAGCGGCAGGTCGGGGTGGCGGGCGCAGATCTCGAGAGCGTCGCGCCCCAGGGCGGGGATGCCGCGGCCGGCGTGGGTGAGCACCGGCACGCGACGCTCCTCGGCCAGCGCGAACACTGGCTCGAGCCGCTCGTCCGCCAGGCGGAACCGCTCCGCGCGCGGGTGGAGCTTGATCCCGCGCGCGCCGGCGCCGAGCGCGCGCTCGGCCTCGGCCAGCGGCTCGGCGGCGGGATCGACGCGGCAGAACGGGACCAGCTTGCCGCCGGAGGCCTCGGCCTCCGCGATGATCCGGTCGTTCGCCTCGCGGTAGCCGTCCGGCTCCTGCGTCGTGAAGACCACCGCACGCGCGTCCGCGACGTCGAGCCCGGCGATCAGCTCCTCGTGCGTGCACTTGAAGCCGTCGGGGTCGTTGCTGCCCGTGTGCGTGTGTGCATCGAACAGTGCGACTCCGGGAACGAGCGCCCTAGCGGCGTCGAGCCAGGGCCGGAGAACTTGGTCGGCGTACACGGGCCGCGTAATGTAAGGCCCGGCGATCCCGACTTTGAGAGGAGGGGAGAGATGGCGGAGGACAGGCTCACTGGACTCGACGCGTCGTTCCTTCACATAGAGAGCGACAGCGCCCACATGCACGTGGCGGGCGTGATGCTGTTCCAGGGCTCGCCCCCGGAGCACGACGAACTGGTCGAGGCGCTCGAGCGCAAGATGCATCTCGTCCCCCGCTACCGCCAGAAGCTGGCGTTCGTGCCGCTCCAGCAGGGGCGCCCGCGCTGGGTCGACGATCCCCACTTCAACCTCGACTACCACGTGCGCTTGACCGCGCTGCCCGCCCCCGGCAGCGAGGAGCAGCTTCGCAACCTCGCCGGGCGCGTGTTCGCGCAGCAGCTCGACCGCGACAAGCCGCTGTGGGAGATGTGGATCGTCGAGGGGCTCGACGGCGGCGAGCGCTTCGCCGTGCTGAGCAAGACCCACCACGCGCTGGTCGACGGGATCTCCGGCGTCGACATCGCGAGCGTGCTCTTCGACCTCTCCCCCGATCCCGCCCCGGTCCCGGACCCGCCGCGGCGGTGGCTGCCGCGGCCGCTGCCCTCGCGCGGGCAGCTGCTCGCCGAGGCGCTCGTGGAGCGCGCGACGGTGCCGGCCGAGGTCGTCCGCGGCGTGCGGGCGGTGTTCCGCGCGCCGCGCCGGATCGCCAGCGCGGCCGTGGATGCCCTGACGGGGATCGGCGCGATGGCGTGGAACGGGATGAGTCCGGCGCCGCCTTCGCCGTACAACACGTCGATCGGCCCGCACCGGCGCTTCACCTGGGCCCGAGCGTCGCTTGCCGACGTCAAGGCCATCAAGAACTCGCTCGGCGGAACCGTGAACGACGTGATGCTGGCGGTCGTGACGGGCGCGCTGCGGCGCGACCTCGCCCGGCGCGGCGACCTCGCCGCGATCACCGAGCTGACCGCCATGGTGCCGGTGAGCGTGCGTAGCGACGACGCCCGCGGCGCGCTCGGCAACCAGGTCGCGGCGATGATGGCCCCGCTGCCCGTCGGGCACGACGACCCGGTCGCCCGCCTCCAGACGATCTCCGCCGCGATGCGGCGGATCAAGGACAGCGGCCAGGCGATGGGAGCGCAGATGCTCACGGAGCTGACCGGCTTCGCGCCGCCGACGATCATGGGCCAGGCGTCGCGGCTCGTGGTGCGCCAGCGGTTCTTCAACCTGGTCGTGACGAACGTGCCGGGGCCGCAGGTGCCGCTCTACATGATGGGCCGGGAGATGATCGAGATCTTCCCGATGGTCCCGCTGGCGCCGAACCAGGCGCTGGGTGTGGCGATCATGAGCTACAACGGCCGGATCAACTTCGGTCTGGTCGGGGACTACGACGTCATGGGGAACCTGGACCAGGTGGCGCTGGACTTCCGCGCGTCGCTGGAGGAGCTGGCCGAGGCGGCGGGCGTGGAGCTGAGCGCACGCGCGGCCACCAACGGCAGCAGCCCGTCCCGCCGCGCGAGCCTGAGCGCGGTGCCCCCGCCCTCGGCGTAGCCCGACCGTCCTGCCCTAGAGGGACATAGTCCCCCTAATCCAGGACAAACGCCGCCTTTTCCCCACGAGCGGCTGCGCGCCGGGCCGGTGGCGGTGGGGTGGCGCCCGTCGTAGGCTGGAATCGATGGTCGAGAGGGTTACGAGGGCGGCGCGCGAGCTCGGGCTCGATATCGAGGTGCGCACGCTCGACAGGCCGACGCGGACCGTGGCCGAGGCCGCCGCGGCGGTGGGAGCCGATCCGGCGCAGATCGCGAAGTCGCTGGTGTTCGTCTCCGACGGCGACCCGGTGCTCGCGGTGGTCTCCGGTGCGCACCGCGCGAACATCGACGTGCTGGCCGACGTGTTCGACTGCGCAGAGGTTCGTCAGGCATCGCCGGACGAGGTTCGCGGCGCCACGGGCTTCTCTGTGGGCGGGGTACCGCCCTTCGGCCACGACCTGCCGGTGGTCTTCGACGAAGCCCTCTGCGACCAGGAGCTGATCTACGCGGCCGGCGGGGACGGCAACACGCTCTTCGCGGTGGACCCGAAGGAGCTGGCCCGGGCGATCGGCGCGAAGATCATCACGCTGGGCGGCGCTCCGGCCTAGCCGGCTGGCGCTCCGGCCCAGCCGGCCGGGGCCAGCGGGTCCGGTAGGTCGGCGGCTCCCGCCGCTCGCAGGAGGAAGAGGCCGAGGCCGGCCCATCCGATCATCAGGCCCGGCCGCGTGGGGCGGGTCCAGACCTCCCGGGCCGATCGCGGCGCCGTGACCTCGTGTGCGACGAGCTGCACCGCCTGCTCGACCAGCGCGTCCGCACCCGGGTCGAGGCGTGTGAGCACCCATGCGTTGCCGGCGATCCCGTGGCAGAGCCCGAGATCGCCCTGAGGACGGTCGAGGGCGGCCCGCAGCCAGCGCTCCGTCGTGTCGGCCGCGCTGCGTGCCTCCGCGGCCCGCTCGGGCCCAAGCCGCTCGCCCCCACAGACGCGCGCCAGCCCGATCCCCGGTGCGCCGTGGCACCACGCCGTCATCGCCGGCGCCACGGCGCGCGAGCGCGTGCGCCGGAGGTCGGCCCAGTTGCCGCGCTCCGGATCGAACCAGGCGGCCTCGCGCTCGCACCAGGCGGCCGCCGAACGAGCCAGCCCGTCGTCCCCGCGCGTGTTCGCGGCCTCCGCGAGCGCGAGCGCCGCGCCTGACGCACCGTGCGCCAGGCCCGTGCTCCGCGCCTTCGGCGGCTGTTTGTCGCCGTCGAGCCGGGCGGCCGCGTCGTCGATTCGACCCGCCGGGACGCGGCCCGGCGCGAGGCGCTCCAGCAGGGCGAACGCGAGGAGGTCACCCGCGAGGCCCGCGATGAGGTCCTCGTCCGCGGTCGTGGTCGTCGCGCGCGGCGCGCACGCCACCGCGACCCCGCTCTCGATCAACTCGTCGCTGTCCAGCAGCCGCCCGGTCTGCACCAGCGCCCAGGCCAGGCCGCCGGCACCGCCGTGGAACCCAGCGCCCGGCGGCTCCCCCTCGGGCCGGACCTGCGTGATCGCCTGGGTCGCCGCCGCGTGCGCCAGCCGCGCCCAGCGCTCGTCGCCGTCCGCACGCGCGAGCGCCGCGAAGAACAGCGCCATGCCGGCCGTGCCGTCGTAGAGGAATGGGTCCAGCGTCTCCGCCGAGGCGCCGCCCGCGCCCATGCCGGGCTCCTCGAGCGGGGCGGCGAGCCACGTCGCCCGGTCGCCCCAGACGATCGCGCGCCTCGCGAGCTCGGCGCCGATCTCGAACGCAGCGGACCCCGCGTCGCGAGGACGCCGCCGGCGGGCGCGCCGCCGCCGCGCCGGCGTCAGCGAGTAGGCGGCGTCGGAGCCGAGCCGGCGGTGCGGTGCCGCGGGCTGCATTCCGGCGCGCTGGAGTGCCCCGGCCATGGCGCTGGCGCGCTCGTTCCGGTCCGCACCCGGCCCGGCCGCGAGCAGTCCCGTAGCCAGCGCCGTGCAGAGGTGCTCCCCGAAGCTCCTCCCGTCACCCGGGTCCTCGGCCAGCCCGAGACCCGGAGCGAGCTCGTGCGTCGTCGCGGGCACCGGCCCGGCGACGGCACCCGGCAGGCGCGCGTAGACGCCGGCGATGGCCGTGCGCGCGGCGGGCCATGCCGTGGCCGGCAGGTAGAGCACCACGCTGTCGGCGCGGTGGTAGTCCGCCGGGTCGTCGAGGGCCTTCATCTCCCAGGCCAGGTCGGCGTCGTCGAGCACGGCAGGCAGGGCGCGCGTCAGCCAGAGTGCCTGGGCGGGGGTGACGTTCCAGTACACGCGCACGATGTCGGGCGCGCCCTCCGGCTCCGGTCTCCGGCCGCGCAGGTACAGGAAGCCCAGCGCGTCCTGGAACGAGGCTCCCGGGACCAGCACCCTCGCCGTCCCCGGTGACCCACCGGGCGGGTCGAGAAGCGCGGACCGCGGGACCGCGATCCGGAGCTCGCCACGGCGTGCATGCACCAGCGAGCCGTTCGCGTGGTCCACCGCCAGCTCGCGCGGGACACGGCGGGTGCGGGTCCGGCGCGCCAGCTCGCCCTTGAACACGTGGCCCTCCGTGCCCACCACCGGGGCCTCGGCGATGGGCACCGGACCGCCAACGACGTAGAAGCGCCCGTACAGGTGGCCCGCCACCGCCACGACCCACGTCTCCGGCGCCGGCGCCGGCACACCGACACTCGCGCCGAGCCAGGTCAGCCGCCCGCCGCGGCCCACCCGCGCGGCCTCGGTGAGCCGCCCGACCAGTGGATGGAGATCAGTCACGTGGACGGAACGCGCGGGCATCGAGTCCGAACAGGTGCACCGCCGCCGATTCCGGGCGGGTCAGCAGGTGGGCGGCCATCTCCAGGAGCCGGTGCGCGTGCTCGCCGACGTATGCGCTGTACGACACCGACTCGTACACCGTCTGCAGCAGGCGTGCGCCCGCGAACGCGACGCAGCGGGCGCTGCTCGCGGTGCCGCCGGCCTCCGCGTAGCCGGCGGCGAGAGCGGCGGCGAGCTGGCGCACCTCCCGGAAGCCGAGCGCGCGCTCCACGACCGCGTCCACCCAGAGCTCGCACAGGTTGGCGAGCACCGAGCCCACGTCCCACGCAGCTGGCCCCGGGCCGGCGTGCTCGAGGTCGATGAGCCGCAGCCGGCTCGCGAGTGGGCCGCGCTCCGCAACGAGCCAGTTCTCCCACTTCACGTCGTTGTGGCACGGGACCCGTGGGCCGGGCGCCGCCGCCAGCCGGTCGAGGGCGCGTGCAACGTCGGCGCGCGCCTGGAGGTCCGCCACGAGCCGCTGCAGCTTCACGCCCTGAGCGAGGATCCCGACCGGCGCCGGGTCCGCGATCCCGAGTATCCATGGCAGGCCGCGCCGCGTCCGCGCCGGAGGCGCTCCGCACCCGTGCAGCCCGCCGAGCACGCGGCCCATGCCCCGCAGGAGGCGCGCGTTGGGGGGCCGGGCTCCGTAGAGCCGGCGGCCCAGACCGACCACGCCCTCGGGGCTCTCGTACACGACCAGGAGACCGTCGCGCGCGACGAGGCGAAGCAGGTGGGGAGCGATCGACGTGCGCTCGAGACGCGAGTGCGCGCGCACCTCGGCGGCCGCGTCACGCGCCTGCCGGAAGCGCTTGAGAACCAGGCGGCCGGCGGCCGAATCGACGACGAAGACGTCGTTGCGGCCCCTGAAGCCGGTGACCGTCAAGCGCTCGTCGACGACCTGCCCGGGCGAGAGCACGCCCGCCCGGCACGCCCACGCGAGCACCGCAGCCCCGTCGCCGAGGTCAGGCCCGAGGCTGACCGCCACCGGCTAGCACGGACCCGTACTGGTGTCCGGATCGCACCGGCGAACGCGCGTCGGCACCGGGCAGTACGCGTCGTTGGTGCAGTGCTCGGTGGCGTGGCAGAGTCTGCCGTCGGTGCACTTCGAGCTCGGGCAGATGATGTCGCTGATCGGGCCGGTGCATCCCCGGCTGATCTTGGACTTGTCGCCCTTGTCGCGGCTCAGACCCAGCGCCTGTATCCGCATCCCGCCCGCGGCCTGCTCCTCGGGCTCGATTGCCACACGCGCCTCGTGCTCGGCCTGTGCCGGGTCCATCCGGCCGCGCCGGGTGGGTGCCGCCGCCGCGAGTGTGACCACGACCGCCTGGACGAAATCGTCGTCCTCGCGCGGGAGCGGTTCGATCGCGATCGTGCCGGCCTCGGGGAACTCGATGAACTCCTCGAGAACGTCATCGACGTAGAGCCGCAGGCGACCCTCGTCGCCACCGGTCAGCACGCCCTCGAGGCGCAGCGTGTCTTCGTCGGCCATCCCTCAGCCCGTTCGGCGCGCAGCCTAGAGCTGGAGCGACTTCACCTCGAGGAACTCCTCCAGCCCGAACTTCCCCAGCTCCCGCCCGTGCCCCGACTGCTTGAAGCCGCCGAACGGCGCCAGCGGGTTGAACGTCGCCCCGTTGATCTCGATCTGGCCGGTCCGGATCCGGCGCGCCACGGCCTGCGCGTGCTCCGGGTCCCCTGACCAGACGCCGCCGGCCAGGCCGTACATCGTGTCGTTGGCGATGCGCACGGCGTCGTCCTCGGAGTCGTAGGGGATGATCGAGAGCACCGGCCCGAAGATCTCCTCCTGCGCGATCGTGGACTTGGGATCGACCTCGCTGAACACGGTCGGCCGCACGAAGTAGCCCTCCGAAGCGCCCTCGGGGGCCTCCTCCCCGCCCGCCACGAGCTTCGCTCCTTCGTCGATGCCCTTCCTGATGTAGCCCCGCACGCGCTCGAGCTGGGCCTCCGACGCCAGCGGACCCAGCGTCACCTCCGGATCGAACGGGTCCCCCACCTTGATCTGCGAGACCGCCGCGGCCGCGATCTGCTCCGCCGCCTCGAGCTTCGCCCGCGGCACCAGCATCCGCGTCAGCGCCGAGCAGGTCTGCCCGGAGTTCAGGTAGCACTTGCCGATCCCGTCGACAACGGCGGACTCGAGGTCCGCGTCGTCGAGGATCACGTTCGGCGACTTGCCGCCGAGCTCCAGCGCCACGCGCTTCACGGTGTCCGAAGCCGCCTGGGAGACCAGCTTCCCCGCCCGCGTCGAGCCCGTGAACGAGATCATGTCCACGTCCGGGTGCCGCGTCATCGCCTCGCCGACGGTCGGGCCGTCGCCCGTGACGAGGTTGAACACGCCGGCCGGAAGCCCGAGCTCGTCCATGATCTCGGCGAGGATGAACGCGTTCAGCGGCGTCACCTCGCTCGGCTTCACCACCACGGTGCAGCCAGCGGCCAGCGCCGGCGCCACCTTCGCGCAGATCTGGTGCAGCGGGTAGTTCCACGGCGTGATGCACCCCACGACGCCGACTGGCTCGCGGACGATCAGCGAGTTGCCGACCTGCTCCTCCCAGACCGTGTCCTCCACGACGGCGGGCATCGAGGCGAAGTCCATCGCCGGCAGCCCCGCCTGGATCTGCATCGAGAGGTGCAGCGGCATCCCCACCTCGCGCGAGACCAGCGCCGCGATCTCCATCGACCGCTCCGCCAGCTTCGCCGCGATCGCCTGGCAGAAATCGGCGCGCTCGTAGGGCGACACGGCCGACCACGCCTCGAACGCTCCCCGCGCCGCGGCCACCGCGCGATCGAGGTCGGAGGCGTCGCCCGCGGGCACGCTGCCCATCACCTGCTCGGTCGTCGCGTCGATCACCTCGAAGCGGCCGGACCCGCTCGGGTCCACCCACTCGCCGCCTATGTAGAGCTGGTCGCGCTCGATCGGCGGAGCGTCGTGCGTCGGGGCCTGGGGCTGGACGTCGATTGCCATGGTGCAGAGCCTCCTAGCTCGCGGTGGCCGCCGCGGGCTCGCCGCGCGCCGGTTCGTCGGTCTTGCCCGCGATCGCCTCCGCCGTGCGGTGGGCGAGCGCCATGATCGAGACCATCGGGTTCGTGCCGGTGGCCGTCGGGAACGCGCTGCCGTCGCCGATCCAGACACCGGGCGTGTCGTGCAGCTCGCCCCACGGGTTCGCCACGGAGGTCTGCGGATCGGACCCCATCCGGCACGAGCCGAGCTGGTGGGCGCTGAACAGCTTCTGCCCGCCGGCCCGCATCGGCATCCGCCTGGCGCGCTGGATGAACGCCTCGAGATCGTCGCCGTAGCGCCACATCGGGCTGCCCGCCGCGAGCGAGACGATCGCCTTCGCCCCGGCGGCGTGGTTGATCCGGATCTTCGCCTCGAGCGCGTGGCGCAGGTTGCGCAGGTCCACCTCGTCCTCGACGGAGTACCACGGCACGGCCTCGCCGCTGTCGTCGATCGTCACCCGGCCGTAGCCGCGGTCGCGGATCAGCGAGATGATCGTGGCCCCGTACTTCCAGTCGAACATGCGCTCCTTGTGCTCCGCGCCACCGGTCCACGGGAGCGCCGAGGCGCCGATCGCGGGCGCGTACTGCGCTCCCTCCACGAGGAAGCCGTAGCCGTCGCCGGTGTCGACGAACTCGTCGCAGAGCCCCGTCTGCGGCGCCCCCCACCAGCCCTGCTGGTCCTCCGAGTAGATCCCGAGCACCGCCTCGGCCGGATGCAGCCGCAGGTACTGGCCCACCGCCGGCCCGCCGATCCCGCTGCGCAGCAGTAGCGCCGGCGACTCGAGCGATCCGCACGCGACCACGACCCGCGGCGCGCGCACGACCACGCTCCCACGCGGCGTACCGTCGTCGTTCAGCCGCACGCACTCCACGCCCGCGGCGCGCCCGCCCTCCACCAGCACCCGCTGCGCGCGCGTGCGCACGAGGATGTCGGCGCCGTTCTCGGCGGCGTCGAGCAGCCATGTCTTGTCGGCGCTCTGCTTGCTGCCGGACACGTCGCCGAACCCGCCGTAGCCGGCCAGCTCGGGCCTGTAGCTCTCGCGGTCGGCGTTGCGAACGATCGTCTCGAAGCCCCAGCCGAGCGCCTCGCAGCCCTCCTTCAGGCGCTGGTGCGGACCGTTCAGGTCGCTCGCCTGGTCGGTCGCCGAGATCCGCTCGAGCACCGTGTCGAGGTGGCGGTCGTACTCCGGCCCGTCCAGCCCCTCGAGCCCGTAGTCGCGCGCCCAGTCCTCGCGTACCCACGGCTTGGTGCGCAGGCAGTTCTGCCAGTTGATCACGGTGCCGCCGCCGAGCGTGGTGCCCGCCTGGAGCGAGATGTTGCCGTCGGCGGTCGGGTTCGGTCCCCCGCGCCAGTACATCTCCTGGTATGCCTTCAGCTCGAGCTGCGCGAAGTCGGACTCGTTGAAATAGCCGCCGGCCTCGACCACGATCACCTTCAGGCCCGCCTTCGCGAGCGTCCCGGCGACCACGCCGCCGCCCGAGCCGGACCCCACGACGACGGCGTCGGCCTCGAGCGTCGCCCCGTCCTCGGGGTCGAGCGGTGCGAGCGGCTTCGGCACGTCCGGCGGCGCGCTCGTCGGGCCCGGGTAGCCGAAGACCTTCCAGTTCGGGTTCTGCCCCGTCTCGGGGTCCGGCGCTCCGTAGTGGAGGAAGCAGGTCATCCCCTGGAGCGCGTTCACGCCCGCGGCCGCCTCCGGCGAGGCGAGCTGGAGGTTGCGGATGATCTGCTCGCGCGAGAGCTGCGAGATCGGCCGGGCGATGCCCTGCGAGGCGAGCACGTCGAGGAGTTGGAGCAGGCCGCCGCGGATCGTCTCGTCGGGGATGCCCAGCACGAGGTCGGCCACGGCCGCGTCGATGGCGAGATCGCTCGCGCTGAGACCCCAAAAGCCGTCGGGATCCGGCGCGCGCTCGATCGACGGGACGATCGTGTCGCAGAAGGCGCGCAGCGCGTCGCGCTGGCTCTCGCTGAGCTGGGGCTCCATGACGGTCTCTCCTCGGTGCGTCGTGTGCCGGTGGGAGACTAAACCCCCGTGCGACGCGCCGACGACCCACGCCTCCAGCCGATCGTCTGGATCGTCTTCGCGGGCACGCTCATCCTCCTGATGGCGAGCGGCGACTCGATCGGCGAGCGCCTCGCCATGGGCGCCGTCTTCGCCGTGCTCCTGGCGATCTACGTGCTCGTGATCCTGCCGCGGCGGCGGGGCTAGGGCGCGCTTCGGGGCGCTAGGCCGCGCCGTCCATCAGCGCCGCGGCCGCGCGGACCAGCTCCGCGTTGTCGCGCGCGGGACGCCCGTCCGGCAGCACCGTCGTGTCCTCGAGCCCGGTGCGGATGCCGTGCCCGCGCGCGAGCCCACGCTCGCTGACTGCCCAGCTCGCCACGCCGTCGCCGTGATGGATCTGCGGCAGCGTCACGCCCGCCCCGGCGAGCACGGACTCGATCTCCGCAGCGTGCCGCTCCGCCGCCTCCGGCTGGGCGTCGAGTGGCTCGACCAGCGCCCACGCGCAGCGCTCGACCAGCCCGGACTCCACGAACGCCTCGGCGTCGGGCACCGACAGGAGCCCCGCCTCGATCCCCACCCCACGCGCGAGCAGGTCCTCGCACAGCGCGACGATCCCATCCTCCCCCTGATTGGCGCTCACCAGGTCGGGCAGCTCGGTCCACCCCGCCACGAGCGCGCGGCGGCGCTCGGGGTCCGGCTCGATGGCGGACGAGGTGCTGAGCGACACGAGCGCGCTCGGGCACGCCTCCCGTACCGCCCGCAGCGCCTCCGCGCACGGTCCCGCCTCGAGCGTCTGAACGCCGCCCGACCACGGATGCAGGTGCACCGCGCGGGCACCCTCGTCCACGCACGCCCGTGCAGCGGCGGCCAGCTCGGCCGCCGTGCGCGGGGCCGCCGGGTGCTCGCGCTCGCCGTTCAGCGCTGCCTCGAGTAGCCGCAAGGCGGCGGATTCAACCACCCTCGGCCATTCGTACAACCGCGTGACGCGAATCCTGTACGGAGGGCTAATGACGCTCGGGCGCTGCGCGCCGACACTCGCCGCCATAAGCGAAAAGGAGCGCACAACTTGAAGCTCGTGATCGGCATCGTCCGGCCTGAGAAGGCCAACGACGTCCTCGAAGCCCTCTACCGCGCCGAGGTGCGCGGCATCTCCATCGCCCGCGTCCAGGGCCACGGCGGCGAGCTCGACCGGGTCGAGACCTACCGCGGCACGACCGTCCAGATGGGGCTCGCGGACAAGGTGCGCTTCGACATCGCGGTGTCCGACGAGTTCGTCGACCCCACCATCGACGCCCTCTGCGAGGGCGGCCGGACCGGGGACGTCGGGGACGGCAAGATCTTCGTCGTGCCGCTCGAGCGGGCCGTGCGCATCCGCACCGGCGAGACCGACCACGGCGCCGTCACCCCGGTGGGCGCATGACCCTCCTCGCTCAGGCAGCCAAGATCGACACGGGCGACACCGCCTGGATGCTCATCGCCACCGCGCTCGTGCTCCTGATGACGCCGGCGCTCGGCCTCTTCTACGCGGGCCTCGTCCGCGGAAAGAACACGCTCAACACGTTCATGATGTGCGTCGGCGCGATCGCCGTGGCCACCATCACCTGGGCGGCCGTCGGCTACTCGCTCGCGTTCGACGGGACCGGCGACCTCGTCGGCGGCCTCCACCACGCGTTCCTCAACGACGTCACGTTCGAGCCGCGCGCCGGCACGACGATCCCGCACCTCCTGTTCTTCGCGTTCCAGGCCACGTTCTGCATCATCACGGTGGCGCTGATCTCCGGCGCGGTGGTGGAGCGGATGCGCTTCGGCGCGTACCTCGTGTTCGCTGCGCTGTGGTCGGTGCTCGTCTACTCGGTGCTCGCCCACTGGGGCTTCGGCGGCGGCTGGCTGTTCGAGGGCGGGACGCTCGACTTCGCCGGTGGCATCGCCGTCGAGATGGCGTCCGGGTTCTCGGCGCTCGCGGCCGCCCTCGTTGTCGGCGTGCGCAAGGACTACGCGCGCCAGGCGCTGCTGCCGCACAACTCGATGTACGTGCTGCTCGGGGCGGGCCTGCTGTGGTTCGGCTGGTTCGGGTTCAACGGCGGCAGCGGCTTCACGACCGGCCAGAACAGCGTCCTCGCGTTCACGAACACGTTGCTGTGCCCGGCCGCGACGCTGGTGGTCTGGTTCGCGCTCGACCTGATCCGGGGGCGCCGGGTGACGGCCATCGGCGCGGCCACGGCGATCATCGTCGGCTGCGTGGGCATCACCCCGGCCGCGGGCTTCGTCAGCCCGGTGTGGGCGATGGTGCTGGGCGCGATCGCCGCGGT
>DASVPL010000089.1:0-4953 GCA_036382905.1 Thermoleophilaceae bacterium
CGTCGAACGACTCGATGGCGTGGCCGAAGACCAACCGCAGCATCGCGCTCAGCGCGCTGCCCGGGGTCAGGTCGAACGCCCCGCCGATCGCCTGCTCGGCCTCGTTCTCGCGGATCAGCGGGATCCAGGGAAGGAACAGCAGCACCGCGAGCCCGTGGGTGAACAGCAGCGCGCGCGCCTGACCGCGGTGCTGCCAGAGCGCCCACACAGCCTGCACCCCGAGCGGGAACGCGGTCGTGTAGTGCGTGTACAGCGCGGCGACGGCGGCGACCACGAACACCGCCCACCACCACCGCCCGCGCCCGCTCAGAGCGCACAGGAGCGCGAGCGTGGTGAGCGCCACGAGGAACGTCATCGTCGCGTACGCGCGCGCCTCGGTCGCGAAGAAGGTGGAGAACGGCGAGAGCGCCACCAGCGCCGCCGCGGTCAGGCCCGTGCGCGAGTCGCCGATCAGCGTGCCTAGCGCTCCGATCAGCGGGATCAGCGCGATCCCGGCGAGCATCGAGGGAAGCCGGATCCATACCTCGGGGTCGCCGAGCTGCGCGCCGCCCCAGGCGAGCACCGAGAACAGCGGCGGGTTGCTCTCGATCTCGCGGACGCGGTCGAGCACGCCGCCGAGGCCGTCCGGCTCGGTGACGTAGGACGTGAACAGCTCGTCCCCGAACAGGCTCTGGTCGCAGATGGCGACCCGCACTGCGATGCCCACGAGCACGATCCCCAGCAGAGCGAGGGTGTGCGCGCGCGCCATCGCGAGGATCCTATGTCCGGCGGACCGGAGGCCCCAGGCGCGGAGGAAGCCCGCCCGCCCCGGCCACCCCTGCCGCTAGGCCCGGCCGTCCTCCGCCGCGCTCGGCGCGCGGAAGCGCACGAGCTTGTGCGTGCCGTCGCAGAACGGGCGCATCCGCGACTTGCCGCAGCGGCAGAGCGCCACGGTCTCGCGGTCGACCACGATCTCGTTGCCGTCCTGGTCGGTCATCCGGAACGGCCCCCGCACGAGCAGCGGACCGTCGCGGTACGGCGTGATCAGCGCCTCGTCGCTCATCCGATCGGGTCGCGCTCGCGGCCGCCGTCGGGCCGGACGTCGTCCTCGTAGGTGGTGGTCACCTCGGTGCCGGCGTAGACGGCGACGAAGCGCAGCGTCTCGTCGCCGGCGTTGCGCACGTCGTGCGGCACGCACTCGGGCACGAGCGCGACGCCCCCGGCGGACACCTCCGCGACCTCCTCGCCGACCGTCACCGACGCGGTGCCGGACACGACCACGATCGTCTCCTCCGCGCTGTCGGTGTGGCGCGGCAGCCGGCAGCCCGCGTCGACCTCGAGCACCGAGCTGCCCGATGCCTTGGCACCCTCGCCGGGGCCATGGCCGGCGGACGAGCGCCAGCGGGCCGCGGGGTCGCCCTCGATCCAGGCGTCGCTCAAATCGGCCGTCGGCGGAGAGGTCGTGAACATGCCCGGCTGAGATACCCGGACCCGCTCGCGCGCAACCGATTTACCCGCAAAGGGGCGCTCTATATGCTCACCTGCCCATGTCCTCCCCGAGCGCGCAGTTCTCTCTGACCCTCCGCATCGAGTTCGACCGCCGTCCCGGCATGCTCGGCTCGGTCGCGACGGCGATCGGCGACTGCGGCGGCTCGATCGGCGAGATCGAGATGCTCGAGTTCGGCGACATGAAGGCGGTGCGCGAGATCACGGTCGACGCGGTGGACCGCGAGCACGGGCAGGCGATCGTCGCGGCCATCCAGTCGATCGAGGGCGCCGAGCTGATCGACGCCACCGACCGAACCTTCGAGCTGCACCGCGGCGGCAAGCTCTTCACGGGCCTGAAGACCGGCATCCGCACGCGCGACGACCTCTCGATGGCCTACACGCCCGGCGTCGCGCGCGTCTGCCAGGCGATCGAGGAGGACCGCGACAAGGCCCACGAGCTGACGATCAAGAGCAACACCGTCGCCGTGGTCTCCGACGGGACGGCCGTGCTCGGTCTCGGCGACATCGGCCCCGAGGCCGCGATGCCCGTGATGGAGGGCAAGGCGGTGCTGTTCAAGGAGTTCGCCGACGTGGACGCGTTCCCGATCTGCCTCGACACCAAGGACACGGACGAGATCGTCCAGGCCGTGAAGCTGATGGCCCCGGGCTTCGGCGGCATCAACCTCGAGGACATCTCCTCGCCGCGCTGCTTCGAGATCGAGAACCGGCTGATCGAGGAGCTCGACATCCCTGTGTTCCACGACGACCAGCACGGCACCGCGATCGTCGTGCTGGCGGCGCTGCTGAACGCCTGCCGGCTGACCGACCGCCGCCCCGAGGACCTGCGCGTGGCGATGGTCGGCGCCGGTGCTGCCGGTGTGGCCGTCGCAAAGATCATCATGAACGAGGGTGTCAGCGAGATCGTGGCCTGCGACCGCAACGGGTCGATCCACACCGATCGCGAGGACTACGTCGACGGCACGATGAACACGCCCAAGGTCTGGCTCGCCGACAACACCAACGGCGCGGTGCGCGCGGGCTCGATCCAGGACGCGCTCGAGGGCGCCGACGTCTTCATCGGCCTCTCCGGGCCCGGGATCATCACCGCCGAGGACCTCCAGCGGATGAACCCCGACCCGATCGTGTTCGCGATGGCGAACCCGAACCCGGAGGTGCGGCCCGAGGACGCCGCCAAGTACGCGCGCGTCATCGCGACCGGACGCTCCGACTACCCGAACCAGATCAACAACGTGCTCGCCTTCCCGGGCGTGTTCCGCGGCGCCCTCGACGTGCGCGCCAGCGCCATCACCGAGGAGATGAAGGTGGCGGCCGCGCACGGCATCGCCGCCGTCGTGACCGACGACGAGCTCGACGAGGACCACATCGTCCCCAGCGTGTTCAACCGCCAGGTGAGCCATTCGGTCGCCGAGGCCGTATCCCGTGAGGCGCGCCAGAGCGGCGTCGCCCGCGTGGGGCGCGACCACGCGCACATCGCCTACTAGGAGAGGACCGGGCTGACCATGAGGGTCGCCGTCACCGGAGCGACAGGCTTGATCGGCTCGGCCCTGGTGCGCGAGCTGCTGGGACGCGGCGACGAGGTGGTGGCGCTCACGCGCGACCCGGCGCGGGCGCGCGAGCAGCTCGGCGAGGACGTCTCGGCGGTCGCCTGGGCGAGCCCCGCGGCCGAGCCGGCACCCGCGCACGCGCTCTCGGGCTGCGACGGCGTCGTGCACCTCCTCGGCGAGCCGGTCAACCAGCGCTGGAGCGACGAGGCCAAGGAGCGCATTCGCAACTCGCGCGTGTTCGGCACCCGCTACCTGGTGGCCGGCCTGCGCGAGGCGGAGCCGCGCCCGCGCGTGCTCGTGTCGCAGTCGGCCGCCGGTTTCTACGGCCCGCACGGCGACGAGCCCGTGGACGAGACGGCTCCGGCCGCCGGCGACTTCCTCGCCACGGTCGCGCGGGACTGGGAGGCCGAGGCGCGGGTGGCCGAGGAGGAGCTCGACATGCGCGTGGCGCTCATGCGCACCGGCGTGGTGCTGTCGGAGTCCGGCGGCGCGCTCGGGAAGATGATGACGCCGTTCAAGCTCGGGGTCGGCGGGCCCGTCGCCGGCGGGCGGCAGTACATCCCCTGGATCCACATGGACGACGTGGTGGGCGGGCTCGTGTGCGCGCTCGAGGACGACCGGCTGCGCGGCCCCATCAACCTCACGGCGCCGGAGCCGGCCACGAACAGGGAGCTGTCGAAGGCGCTCGGCCGCGCGCTGCACCGGCCCGCGCTGGCGCCCGCGCCGGGATTCGCGATGAAGCTGATGTACGGGGAGATGTCGTCGATCGTGACGACGGGCGTCCGCGCGGTCCCGGCCCGGCTGGCCGAGCTGGGCTACCGCTTCAGGCGCCCGGATCTGGACGACGCACTGCGCGCGGCGGTCGGCCGCGACTAGCCATCGATTGGAGCCTTGTGTACCGCATAGCGGAGCAACCCTCCAATCGATGCGCTCCCGCGCGTCCGCGGGGTAGCTAGCGCCGCGGCGCGGCCGGCAGCGGCGCGGGGTCCGTCGGCGGCGCGACCGTCTTGCGGTCGATGCTGCGGATGTGGACCAGCGCCTCCTCCTGGATCGCGAGGAGCCGCTGCTGGATCACCAGGGTCTGCTTCTGGATGGCGCGCGTCTCCTTCTGGATCGCGCGGGTCTGGCGCTGGACCCTGAGCGTGCGCCGCTGGGTGTGCAGCGTGCGCCGCTGCACGTCGAGCACCTCCGTCGCGATCCGGAACGCCTCGGGCGCCAGGTCGGCCGCCCGCAGAGTGCGCGGGATGAACTCGCTCGCCCGCAGGGCGTCGATCAGCTCGTTCGACTGGTCCACGAGCCGCACGAGGCGGCCGTCGCGCTCGAGCGAGGTGACGAGCCGCGCGGTCACGTCGATGGCGCCGGGCAGGTCCGACTCGCGCAGCTCGCGCAGCAGTGGGACCATCGTCGCGCGCAGGTCGCGCACGAACGGCGTGGCCTGCCGGAACGCGCCGCGCGCGTCGTCGGCGACCGGTCCGAGCTCGCCGAGCACGGGATCGGCGCCCTTCACGATCCGGTTGATCTTGCGGTCCTGCGCGACGATGTGCTCCCGCGAGTCGGCCAGGACCGAGAGCTGCGCCACGAGCAGCGCAACCATGACCAGGAGCAGCAGGCCGCCGCCCGCGATAGCGAGCTTGCCGGCAGGCGGCAGGGACACGTCGACGCGCTCGCGGGGCAAACCGCAGGACACCTACCCCCAAACGGGGGACGAAAACTAAGGTGAGACGTGCGGCGGCTCGGCCGGCGGGCCGTCGTCGCGAGCGGCCGGCTTGGCCGCCGCGGTCTTGCCGTCGCCGCCCTCGGCGAGCTGCGCGCGCGCCTCGGCGAGCGTCAGCCCCGACCCGCGGCTCCAGGGGAAGGGGCCCACCAGCTTCCACTTCGAGTCCCCCTTCGCGGGGAACAGCAGCCAGATGACGATCCCGAG
>DASVPL010000090.1:0-3445 GCA_036382905.1 Thermoleophilaceae bacterium
GCTGCGCGGCCCGCCAAGTCCGCCGCCGGCTCGCGCGCCGCGGCCATCGCCTGGAGCGGGTCGGTCGCGACGTTTGCGGCCGCCCTCGGGTTCTTCGGGTGGCAGGTCGCCGCCGGGCGCGATCCCGCCATCGGCGCGGGCCCGCCCGATTCGCAGAAGCCGAAGAAGGTGATCGTGCGCCGGATCGTCAAGCGCACGGTGATCATCACGACGCCCGCCCCCTCGGGTGGCGGCGGCGGTGGCGGCGGCATGCCCGCCGGCGGCGCGGCCTCCGGCGGCGGCGCGGCGCCCTCCGGCGGCGGAGCCCCCTCCGGAGGCGGTGGCGGCTCGGCACCCGCACCCGCTCCTGCCGCCGCCCCGGCACCCGCGCCCCCCGCGACCAGCGCCTCCTGACCCCCCGCACCGACGCCGATCGAACCCATGGCCGAACACGCCGACATCACATTCACCTGCATGGGCTGCGACATGCGCGTGCTCGTCGAGGACGGGCCGCGCTCGCACGCGGCGGCGCGCGGCGCCCGCCGCCAGCTCGAAGCCATCGACGCGCAGCTCTCCCGCTTCCGCGAGGACTCCGAGCTCGCGCGCCTGAACGCCGACCCGCGGTTGGTCGTCCCCGCCTCGCCGCTGCTGCGCGCCGCCGTGCGCGCGGCGATCTGGGCCGCCGAGGCCTCCGGCGGCCTGGTCGACCCGACGCTGCTCGGCGACCTCGAGCACGCGGGCTACCGCCACTCGCTCACCGGCATCGCCCGCGTCCCCCTGGCCGAGGCCCTAAAGGAGGCGCCCCCGCGCGCGGCCGCCCGCCCGCGCGGCGACCGCCGCTGGCGCGCGATCCGCGTGGACGACGCGCGCGGCACCATCGCCCGCCCACCCGGC
Source organism: Thermoleophilaceae bacterium (assembly GCA_036382905.1). Taxonomy (GTDB): domain Bacteria; phylum Actinomycetota; class Thermoleophilia; order Solirubrobacterales; family Thermoleophilaceae; genus AC-37. The sequence goes on from DASVPL010000090.1 coordinate 874, forward strand.
CTGCGCATCGACACCGGCGGCACCACCAAGGGCCTGGCGGCCGACGCCGTCGCGCACGTCCTCGGCGGCACGCGCCACATCGTGGACTGCGCCGGCGACCTGCGTCTCGACGCCGGCGCGGGGGATGCCTTCGGCGTGATCGTCGAGCACCCGCTCACGCGCGCGACGGCCGACACGGTGGACGTCCGCGGCGGAGCCATCGCCACCTCCGGACCCGGCCGCCGCCTCTGGCGCGACGCCGACGGCGCGATCGGCCACCACCTGCTCGACGCGGCCACCGGCGCCCCCGCCTGGACCGGTCTCGTTTCCGCCACGGCGCTCGCCCCGACCGCCCTCGAGGCGGAGACGCTCGCGAAGGCCGCGCTGCTCGGCGGGCCGACCGCCGCGCGGCGCGTGCTCGCCCGCCGCGGCGGTGTCCTGATCCACGACGACGGCGCCACGGAGCGCGTCGGCCCGATCGCGCGACCGCGACTGCGGCTGCGCACCACCGAAAGAGGACTGGCGGTGGTTCTATGAGGGGCCCGGACCCGGTCGACTACGCCTGGTGGCTGAGCAGCCGCGCCGCAGGGGTCGTCGCCTTCGCGCTGATCGCCCGGTCCGTTCTCCTCGGCCTCGCGATGGCGAACCGCCTGGTGCGCGGCAAGTCGATCGTGAAGCTCCACGAGCACCTCGCGCTCGCGGGACTTGTCGCGATCGCCGTGCACGGCATCACGCTCCTGGGCGACAGCTGGCTGAACCCCGGCTTCAAGGGCCTGCTCGTCCCGTTCACCATGGAGTACAAGCCGTTCTTCACGGGGCTCGGGATCCTCAGCGGCTACCTGGCGGCGGTGCTCGGCCTGTCGTTCTACGCGCGCCGCCGGATCGGCGCCAAGCGCTGGCGCAAGCTGCACCGGCTGACGGTGCTCACCTACCTGCTCGGCGTGGTGCACACGCTCGGCGCGGGCACCGACGCATCGGCCCCCTGGATGCGCGCCGTGATGCTTGCCACCGGCGCCCCGATCTTCTTCCTCTTCCTGCTGCGGGTCCTGCCCGCGGACCCCGAGCCGAAGCCGGCCCCGCGCGCGAAGCCGCAGCCGCAGCGGAGGCCGACCCCACAACCGGAGGCGACATGACCCCACCCCGCCACATCGTCATCGCGGGCGCCGGCCTCGCAGCGCAGCGCGCCACCCAGGCCCTGCGCCGCCGCGGACACGACGGCCCGATCGCCATCGTCGGCGACGAGGCGACCGTCCCCTACGATCGCCCGCCGCTCTCGAAGGAGTACCTGAGCGGAGCGATGGAGGCGAGCGCTCTCGAGCTCCGCCCGTCGAGCTGGTACGCGGACCACGGCGTCGAGCTGATCCTCGACGACCCCGCGACGAGCCTCGATCTCGCCGAGCGCCGCGTGAACCTCGCGAGCGGAGCCCGGCTCGGCTACGACCGGCTGCTCGTCGCGACCGGCGCCCGCCCGCGCGAGTTGCCTGGCACCGCGACGTTCGCGAACGTGCACGTGCTGCGCTCGGCGGCGGACGCCCAGCGCCTCAGGGCGGTCCTCCGCCCCGGGACGCGCCTCGCGATCGCCGGCGCCGGCTTCATCGGCCAGGAGGCGGCTGCCACGGCGCGCTCGCTCGGCGCCGAGGTGACGATGATCGAGGCCGCTCCCACCCCGCTGTTCGGCCAGCTCGGCCCGCGCATGGGCGCGTGGTTCGCGGAGCTGCACCGCGAGGAGGGCGCGCGCGTGCTGCTCGGCGCGCAGATCGCGAGCCTGCGCGGCGACGGCGACGAGCTGACCGCCTGCGTGCTCGCGGACGGCACCGTGGTCGAGACCGATGTCCTGCTCGTCGGGATCGGCGTGCGCGCCGCCGGCGACTGGCTCGCCGGCAGCGGTCTGCCCACCGACGGGATCCCGGTCGACGCGGCGGGACGCAGCGGCGCGCCCGGCGTGTTCGCCGCAGGCGACGTCTCGCGTCCGATCGACCCGGCCACCGGTGAGCCCGGCCGCAGCGATCACTGGGAGGCCGCCGTCGCGCAGGCCGCGGCGGCCGCGCACGGGATGCTCGGGCTCGACCCCCCGCGCGGTCCGCGCCCGAGCTTCTGGAGCGACCAGTACGGAACCCGGATCCAGTTCGCCGGGGATGCCCGCGGGGCCGACGGCGTCGAGATCGACGGTGACCCGGCCGCGCGCGACTTCAGCGCGCTCTTCCACCGCGGCGGCGTGGTCCGCGCCGGCCTGCTGGTGGGGCGCCCGCGAGCCCTCCCGAAGCTGCGCGAGCAGCTCGGTCAACCCATCCCCGACAGGAGGACGGCATGAACGCAGTGGCACGAGTTGACGAGAGCGCCTGCGCGGCGCACGGCGACTGCCTGGTGGAGGCGCCGCAGGCCTTCGCCCTGAACGGCGACGACATCGCCGAGGTCATCGGCAGCGCGCCCCTCGACGACCTCACGCGCGCGGCCGAGTCGTGCCCGTCGGTCGCGATCTCGATCTTCGACCAGGACACGGGTGAGCAGCTCTACCCCTGACCGATCGTCCCCTCCAGCCAGTCCACGGCCGCAGGCACGTGCGCCGGGTCGATGTGGTGCGCGGCGTCGGACT
>DASVPL010000091.1:0-1520 GCA_036382905.1 Thermoleophilaceae bacterium
CGCCGACGAGGCCGCACGCGGAACGAATCCGGTCGATCGCGACTCGGACGACGACGGGCTGACCGACGGCGACGAGGTCGCTCGCTCGACCAACCCGACGAACCCCGACACCGACGGCGACGGGATCCCCGACGGGGTCGATCCCAACCCGCGCAGCCCGTTCCTCCCCTAACGCCCCGCACCTAGACTCTGCCTCCCGCCATGGGGGCGTGGTCTAGTGGTTAGGACGCCGGCCTTTCAAGCCGGAGGTCACGGGTTCGATCCCCGTCGCCCCTACCTCACATAACGTCGTGCCCGTTCGTTCTAATGGGTGAATGCGAACCTGGACCGAGTACGAGAGCCCGATCGGGCGGCTGACGCTCCGCGGCGACGGTGGTGTTCTCACGGCGATCCACTTCCCGGGCCGGATCGGACGGCTCGGCGACGCCACGCGCGACCCGGGCGCCTTCGCCGAGCCGGTGCGCCAGCTCGACGAGTACTTCGCCGGCGAGCGGAGTGAGTTCAGGCTCGACGTGGTCCTCGACGGGACGGACTTCGAGCGGGCGGTCTGGCGGGAGCTGTTGAAGATCCCGTACGGCGAGACGCGCAGCTACGGGGCGCTCGCCCGCGCGGTCGGCCAGCCGGACGAGGCGCGCGCCGTGGGAACGGCCGTCGGGCGGACGCCGGTGCCGATCGTGGTCCCGTGCCACCGCGTGGTCGGCTCCGACGGCTCGCTCACCGGCTACGGCGGCGGGCTCGACCGCAAGCGCTCGCTGCTCGACCTCGAGGCCGGCCAGCTCGCGCTGCTGTAGTCGCGCGGGGGCGCAGCCGCGCCCCTAGCGGCACGCGCGCACGTCGAGCGTCAGCGCCTTCCCCTTCACCATCGCCCTCAGCACACGCTCCTTCGCGAGCCAGCGCCACTTGCGCACGGGCCTGCCCCCGGCGCGCACCGAGCACGGCCGGAACGGGCGCTCGAGCGTGGCGAGGCTCGCCGCGATGCCCCAGGTGCGCTTGCGCTTGCCCCTGATCTGGAGCGTCCAGCGGCCGCGGCCCTCGCGCGAGACGAGCCGCTCGTCGCCGTCGAACCACGCCTCCGACGACCCGCGCGGGAAGGCCAGGAGCTCGCGGCTGCGCCCGCGGTCGGCCAGGTCCACGACCCCGGGCGCCCCGAGGTCGTCGGCGAGCGTGTCGACGTCGCGGGGCGCAAGGGCAATGAGCGCGCCCGCGCGGGCGAGCAGTGGCAGCTCGTCGAGCGGGGCCGGCAGGGTCTCCTCGCGCCCGCCGGACAGCACCCGCGCTCGGCCCATGAGGAGCTGGCCGTCGCGCTCCACGTAGCGCACGCTGCGCCACAGGTCGATCCAGCGGCCCGGCGGTAGATACAGCCGCCGCGTGCGCGCGTCGGGCTCGAGCACGGGCGCCGCCAGCAGCCAGTCGCCGAACATCAGCTCGCGCTGGCGGCCGGCCGCCGTCGGGTCGTCGGGGAACGCGAGCGACAGGTGCCGCGCGAGCGGCATCGCGGTGCGCTGGTCCGGCGCCGAGGC
>DASVPL010000092.1:0-13058 GCA_036382905.1 Thermoleophilaceae bacterium
GGCGTGTCGCCGACCCGGCCGGGGAGCTGGCCGCGCATCCCGCCCGTAGAGGTCGCGGCGGCAAGCCGGCCGTCGCGGTCGCGCACCACGGCGCCCACGGTGCCCGCGGAGGAGGCGTCCCCGGCATCGCCCGGCTCGGACGAGCCGCCGCCCGCGTCGCCCGGCTCGGAGGAGACGCCGCCCGCATCGCCCGGCTCGTGCGCCTCCGAGCGCTGCTCGAACCAGTCCGGCCCGGCCCGCTCGAGCCCGGCGCGCTCGGCGAAGGCGTCGGCGCCGGGTCCCGCGAGCATCACGTGCGGCGTCCTCTCCATCACCGCGCGAGCGAGCAGCACCGGGTTGCGCACCGTCGTGACCGCGGCCACGGCGCCGAAGCGCCGATCGGCCCCGTCCATCAGGGCCGCGTCGAGCTCGTAACCGCCGGCCTCGGTGGGCACCGCCCCGCGCCCGGCGTTGAACAGCGGGCAGTCCTCGAGGAACACGACGGCGGCCACCGCCGCGTCGAGCGCCCCCGCACCCTCCGCCAGCGCTCGGCGGGCGATCTCCACCGCGGCGGCGAGTGCCTCCCGGTGCAGCGTGCCCTCGCCGCCGCGCAGACCGCTGCCGGCGCCGCCGTGCACCGCCACGACGGGCTCCAAGCCCTCAGCCGCCCGGCCGGCCGTTGCGCGTGAAGCGCGAGATCGCGCTCAGGATCTCGTCGGCGAGCTGTGCGCCGTCGGCCGGCCGCTCCGGCGCAGCCGTGATTCGCACCACCACCTCGTCCCCGTCGAGCTCCTGGAGCTCGATGTCGGGCCGCGACCGCGTGAGCACCTTCACGGTGTCGTCGAGCATCTCCTGCACCGCCGTCGGCCGCACGTCGGCCGGCAGCCGCGCCTTGAGCTCCACCGCGTCGGGCTCGCGCATCGGCGTGATCGCCATGTTCAGCACGACGCTGTTGGGGATCATGATCCGGTCGTCGCCCGCGGCGAGCGTCGTGTAGAGCAGGCCGAGCGAGCTGACGATCCCCTCGATCTGGCCGGCGATCGCGCCGCCCTGGAGCCTGATGCGCTCGCCCACCCGGAACGGTCGCGCGCTCAGCAGCACGGTGCCGGCGAACAGGTTGCCCACGGTCTGCTGCGCCGCGAGCCCCAGCACCACGGCCGTCACGGCGCCGCCGATCGCGAGCGTGCGCGCGTCGAGCCCCGCGATACGCAGCGCCACGAGCAGCGCGACCGTGATCGTCGCGAGGCGGATGAGGAAGCCGATCGTGCCCGCCGTGGCCGGGTCGACGCGCTTGAACAGCGCGGGCGCGAGGCTGCGCCCGATCGCCCGCGCGAATGCCCAGCCGAGGATCACGAGCACCACGACGGTGGCGAAGCGCACCTCGCGGTTGAGTCCCGGGAACAGGTCGCCGCGCTTGTCGTAGAGCACGAGCACAGCCGCGATCGCCGGCAGGAAGATCGCCACGTCGCGGCGTGCGCGGCTCACCCGTTGCGGGCTCAACTCCCGCTCCAGGCCGACCTCGCGCCACGCATGGGTGCGCGTCTCGAACATGTCGCGCATGGGGATTTCCGGGCGTTTTCTCGGCACCGCCCCTAGGGATAGCAACCCAGCCCATCGGGTACGGGTGACGGGACCGCACGACCCCGACATGGGAGGCACACGACATGGCCGACGAGGAACGCAACGAGCAGAACGAGGAGCGCGACGAGGAGGAGGCCTCGTCGTCGAGCGACGACGAGGGCTCGTCGGGCGGAGGCGGCGGCGGGACCACCGTCGGCGACGTGATGACCAAGGACCCGCAGTCGGTCCAGCCCGGCGACTCGATCGAGGACGCCGCCAAGAAGATGAAGGAGGCCGACACCGGCGCGCTGCTCGTCGTCGACGGCGACGAGCTCAAGGGCATCGTGACCGACCGCGACATCGTGGTGAACGCGGTGGCCGCCGGCAACTCCGACGCGACCGTCGAGGACGTGGCGTCCACCGACACGACCACGACCGACCCCGACTCCTCGCTCGAGGACGCGATCAAGCTGATGCGCGACAACAAGGTCCGCCGGCTGCCCGTCGTGGGTGACGGCGGCAAGCCCGTCGGCATCGTCTCGCTCGGCGACCTCGCCATCGAGGCCGACGACGACTCGGCGCTCAAGGACATCAGCGCGGCGGAGCCGAACGCGTAGGCGATGGCGATGAGGGAGCTGGCCCCGGGCGTCTTCCATTGGACCGCGCTACATCCGAACCTCGGGATCGAGGTCAGCTCCTACTTCGTTGCGGCCTCCGGCACGCTGCTGAACCCGCTCATGCCCGCCGAGGGCATCGAGTGGTTCGACGGCGACCGGAGGCCGCAGCGCGTCCTTCTCACCAACCGCCACCACCTGCGCGACAGCGAGCGCTTCGCGGAGGCGTTCGCGATACCGATCGCCTGCCACGAGGCCGGCCTGCACGAGTTCAGCGGTGGCCCGGCCGTCAAGGGGTTCGCGTGGGACGAGGAGGTGGCGCCTGGGATCACGGCCCTCGAGGTCGGCGCGATCTGCCCCGAGGAGACCGCCCTGCGGATCGACACCGGCGACGGCTTCCTCGCGTTCGCCGACGCCGTCGTCAACTACGGCGAGCTCGGCTTCGCGCCGGACCAGTACATCGGGGACGACCCGCCGGCCATCAAGCGCGGGATCCGCGAGTCGGTGGGCCGGCTCCTCGACGCAACGTTCGACTCGCTGCTCCCCGCCCACGGTGACCCCGTGGTGGGAGGGGGCAAGGAGGCGCTGCGCCGTTTCGTGGAGGGCGGGCCGGAGTAGCGGCGCGCGACGTGATCGATCGCGTCGCACTTGAGGTCTTCGAGCTCCTCGGTGCCGACCGGCCCGCCGCTTAGTCTCCGCGCGCGTGTACGAGACGCTCCTCTTTCTGCACGTCCTCGCCGCCTTCGCGCTGATGGCGGGGATCGTGATGTTCACCGGGACGGCGTTCGGCGTCGAGCTGGGCCCACGGCAGCTCTTCGTCGCGAACCGGCTCACCGACGTGGGGGCCACCGTCGTGCTCGTGTTCGGCGTGTGGATCGTGCTCCGGGAGGACGTCTACGACATCACCGACGGCTGGATCCTGGGCGCGATTGTGCTGTGGGTGATCGCGGTCGGCCTGGGGGCCATGACCGGGCGCGCCATGGCCGAGTCCCACGGCTCGCGTCCTGAGGGGAGGGCGGCCGTCCTCCACTGGGCGACCACCGCCGTCACCGTCGCGATCCTCGTGTTGATGATCTGGAAGCCCGGCGTATGAGCGTGATCGCGGCCCTCCGCCCGGACGACGTCGACTTTCCGCTGTTCATACACGTGCTCGGCGCGATGGTGCTGGTCGGCTCGCTGCTGCTGGCGGGCGTCGTGCTCGCGGGCGCCTGGCGTGAGGGAGCCGCGGCGCCCACGCGCACGGCCTACAGGGTGCTGCTGATCGGGACGCTGCCGGCGTGGCTCGTCACGCGTGTGTTCGCGCAAATCCTGCTCGACAAGCCGATCTACGAGCCCTCCGAGGAGTCCACCTGGGTCCAGATCGGGTTCATCTCGACCGAGCCGATGCTCCTGGTGCTGATCGGCGCGATCGTCGCGGCGGGCGTCGGGTCGCGGAAGGCGCTGCGCGAGAACGTCGCCGTGGGCACGTCGGGCCGCGTGGCCGCCGGGCTGACCTGGCTGCTTCTCGCCGTCTATGTCGTCACCATCTGGGCGATGACCACCAAGCCGGACTAGCGATGCCGAACCTGAAGCGACTCGAATTCGACGACGTCCGTGAGGGGGACGGCTTCGAGGCCCGGCGGGCGCGGCTCGGCCTTCAGACCGGCGTCGAGCGCGTCGGGGCGAGCTACTGGGAGGTGCCGCCCGGCCAGGCTCCCTACCCGTACCACTTCCACCTCACCGAGGACGAGATCGTGATCGTGCTGGAGGGCAAGCTGAGCCTGCGCACGCCGGACGGCTGGCGCGATCTCGAGGAGGGCGAGGTCCTCGGCTTCCCGGTGGGGGAGGCCGGGGCGCACCAGCTGGTCAACCGCGGCGAGACGACCGCGCGCTTCCTCGCGGTGAGCAACTCCGGCGCGCCCGAGGCGGTGGTGCAGCCCGACGCGAACAAGATCGGGGTGTTCGAGCGCGCGCCCGGTGGCGGCGGGATCCGCGAGTGGTACCTCCGCGGCGACGCCGTGTCCTACCTGGAGGGCGTGCCGCCGCCCGAGTCGTAGTCGCGGACCGCGTCGAGCTCGACGCGGCCGCCGATCTCGATGCGGTCCCCGACCGGGCGCGCGACGATGATCGAGCCGCGGCCCTGGCGGATCTCGATCGGGCGGCCCAGCTCCGCGCACAGCCGCACCGCCGCCGCGCCGGTGGCCTCGTCCTCGTCGATGCCCAGGGCGACGGGGAACACGCGCGAGCGAATGCGGCCGGCGGCCTCGTCCTCCCACGCCCACGCGGCGCCCAGCTCGTCGCCGCCGGGCGGTCCGTCGAGCGCGTCCACCTCCGCCGGGGAGCCGAGCTGGTGGTGGTTGAACGGCGGGGCCCATTCGCTGCGGGCGGTCACGGCCGTCAGCTCGCCGTCGTGGCGCACGTGCACCTCGCCCGCGGGCGGGCGCAGCTTCTGCACCGGCGTGCCGGCGTGACGCAGCAGCCAGGCGGTGCCCACGGTCGGGTGGCCCGCGAACGGCAGTTCGGTCCCGGGGGTGAAGATCTGGATCGCCCCGCTGGCGGGGTCGTCCACGAAGACGGTCTCGCTGAAGCCGAGCTCGGCGGCCACCTCCAGGCGCCGGCCCGGCGCGATCGCGGAGCCGTCGAGGAACACGCCGAGCGGGTTGCCGCCGCTGCCGTCGGGGGCGCAGAACACGCGCAGGACGTGGAGGTCGGGCACGCCGCGAGGGTACCCTCCGGCCGGTGCCCGGCACGGTGACCATCGAGCGGCGCGGCGAGGTCGCCCTGGTGCGGATCGACCGCCCACCCGCGAACGCGTTCGACCCGGGGCTGCTGGCCGACGGCCGCGCCGTACTCGAGGAGCTGCGCGCCGACGAGCCGGGGGCCGTCGTGCTGACCGGGAGGCCGGGGTTCTTCTCGGCCGGGGTCGACCTGAAGCTCGCGCCAACGCTCGACCCCGACGGCCAGCGTGAGATGGTGGACGGCATCAATCGGACCTTCCTCGGCTGGTACGAGTTCCCGCGACCGGTGGTGGCCGCTGTGAACGGCCACGCCATCGCGGGCGGCCTCATCCTCGCGCTGGCGGCCGATCGCCGGGTGGGCAACGGCGAGGGCAAGCTCGGCCTCACCGAGCTGCGCGCCGGCATCCCGTACCCGGCCGCCGCGATCGCCATCGTGAAGGCCGAGCTGACGCCGCCGGTCGCGCGGCTGCTGGCCCTCGGGGCGGAGCTGGTCGATCAGGCGCGCGGCCTCGATCTCGGGCTGCTCGACGAGGTGGTCGAGCCGGACTCGCTCCTCGATCGGGCGGTCGCGGTGGCGGAGGAGCTCGCCGCGCTGCCCCGCTCGGCCTACGCGCGCGTGAAGGAGCAGCTCCGCGGTGAGACCGCGGCGGCCCTGCGCGCGCAGCTCGACCGCGGCGAGGACCCGATGCTCGCCGGCTGGCTCGGCGACGAGACGGCCGCCGCCAGCGCCGCGATTCTTGAGCGCGACTCCGGGTAGGTGACCGGCATGACCCACGAGAACATGAAGCCGGGCGACGAGGCTCCCCCCGAGGAGCCGTCGGCCGCGAAGAACACCTGCGAGCACTGCGGCGGCACCGGGCAGCACGAGGGCGGCGAGACCTGTCCCGTGTGTCAGGGCACGGGCGAGGTCCAGGAGGCCGTCGGCGGCGGCTAGATCGGCCTGATCCTCCACATCAGCACGTCCTGGCGGCGCGCGAAGTGGAGGAGCGGCTCGCCGGCGAGGTCGAGTCCGACCTGCGCCGTCATGGTGTTGCGCTCCAGCTCGGCCTCGGCCGGCTGCAGCGGCCACGGCGGGTGATGGATGTCGCCGCGGTGCACGCGGCCGCGGCCGTCGAGCGTGTATAGGCAGTAGCGCTCGGTGAGGAAGTGCTCGAGCGAGCCGGGCAGCGCATGCCTGACCGGTCCAGACGGGCGGTAGGTCCCCTCGAATGCGGCCTGCGGGCCGTCGGGCGAGACGCGGTCGGTGCGGTACGCGACGGCGTCACCGCGCGTGGAGGCGGCCATGTCGGCGTGGAAGTAGGGCAGCCGCCAGGCGCGGCGGGCACCGTGCACCGCGAGGCGGCTGGCCGCATCGAGGCTGAAGAACCAGATGCCCGGCTTGCCGTCGATGGTCGCGTAGGTGCGCACGTTGCACTCGGGGAAGCTCGACACGAGCGGCGGCGGGGGGCCGAGGCGCGGGCGCGAGCCCTCCACCCGGAACGGCGTGATGCCGATCCACGCGCTGCCGTCGAACTCGTCGATCGGGATCTCGGGGTGGATGACCGGACGCAGCGCGGCGGCGGGCACGCGCCAGTGGGCGAATAGCAGGTCGTGCCAGCTCTGTGCCATGACCCACGGGCGTCCCTCGGGCACCGGCCACGGCCGGTGGTCGGTCACCCGCAGCGTCGCTGCCTGCTCTCGCATCCGCTTCAGCACGGTGGCGCCCGACGCTATCCGTTCGCATGTCACGCCCGCTGCCCCCGGGCAGGCCGTACGATCCGGGTCGTGAAGGTCCGCTTCTACTCGATCCCCGGGTCGCACCCGTCGATGGCGGCGCGGCTGATGCTCGAGGCGAAGGGCGTGGAGTACAAGCGCACCGACATGCTCTCGCCGTTCCACCGCCCTGTCATGCGCCTCGCGGGATTCCCCGGGAACACGGTGCCGGCCGTGAACGCGGACGGTCGCAGGGTCCAGGGCACGCGCGCGATCGCCGAGTGGCTCGACGAGCTGCGACCCGACCCGCCGCTCTTCCCCGCCGACCCCGAGCGCCGACGTGCGGTCGAGGAGGCCGAGCGCTGGGGCGACCAGGACCTCCAGGCGCGAACGCGGCGCCTGTCGTGGTGGGCGATGGAGAGGGATCCCTCGGGCGTGGAGAGCTTCCTCCAGGGAGCGCGGCTGGGGCTGCCGGTGCCGCTGCTGGCCAAGACGGCGCGACCCGCGATCTGGTCGGCCGCGCGCGCCAACCACGTGACCGAGGAGGCAGCGCAGGCTGACCTCGCCGCGCTGCCGGCGGCGTTCGACCGCGTCGACGGTTTCATCGCCGACGGCACGATCGGCGGTGAGCAGCTGAACGTGGCCGACTTCCAGATCGCCACCTCGATCCGCCTGCTGATGGCATTCGACGACCTGCGCCCGTCGCTCGAAGGGCGTCCCGTGGGGCGGCACGCGCTGCGCGTCGTGCCGGATTTCCCGGGGCGGATCCCGCCGCTGTTCGACCCGGCGGAGCGAGCGGCGGCGCTGGGCGCGTAGACCCGGTTCCGACGGGGGTTCAAGCCAGGGGCGGTTCCGTGCCGATACAGGCCAGGCCCGGATGCCCCTGTTCTCCCGCTCACCCAACGACGGCCCCCGCCGGCGGCGCGACGACCGCGCCGACGATGCCGCATGGCTGTCGTTCGACGTCGATTCCTTCGAGTTCGTGCCAGCCGGGGGCGGCATCGGGCTGCTGCGACTGAGCGGCCGCTGGTCGGCGGATCCGGAGCAGATGGTGGCGCTCCCGATCGAGGTCGAGATCGAGCGTGACGGCGAGGCCGTGCGGCTGGAGGTCATGCCGGACCCGTCCGCGCCCTTCGCCGTCGGCGCGCCCGGGGGCGAGGAGTGGCGCGGAGCCTTCATGGCGGACGTCGAGCTGGCGGAGGACCGCCGCTCCGATTTCGCGCTCGTGGCCGGTGGCGAGGTCGTCGCCGCGCTGCCGCGGCCGGGGGACTGGGAGGTTGTGGACGAGGCCATTGAGGCCGTCGCAGCTGACGAAGTCGACGAGGCCGACGAGGCCGCCGCGAGCCCGGCCCGCAGCGCCGCCGACGTGCTGCCCGAGCTGCTTGCGGCCCTCGACGAGGTGGCGGCGCTGGAGGAGGCCGCCGAGGATCCCCCCTCGCTCGACCCGGGCGCTGAGGAGCTGACCGCACGGCACCTGGCCGCGCAGGCGGACGCGGAGCGCCGCGCCGACGCGGCCGCCGCCGAGCTCGCCGAGGTCCAGGCCGAGCTGGCGACCCTTCACGACGCCCTGCACGCCGCCGCCGCCGAGGCCGAGCGCGAGTTCGCGACCCGCGCGGAGCACGACGCGACCCTGGCCGCCCTCCGGGCGGAGCTCGAGAACGAGCGCGCGACCAACACGCAGATCCAAGTCGCCCTCACCGATGCCCGAGCCGCCGCCGAGCGCGAGCAGGCCACCCACGAGGAGATCGAGACCGCCCTCGCCGAGGCCCACGCTTCCGCCGAAGCCGAGCGCACCGCCCGCGAGCAGGCCGACGCCGCCCTCGCCGAGGCCCACGCTTCCGCCGAAGCCGAGCGCACCGCCCGCGAGGAGGCCGACGCCGCCCTCGCCGAGGCTCGCGCCTCCGCCGAGCGCGAGCAGGCCACCCGCGAGGAGATCGAGACCGCCCTCGCCGAGCTGCGCACGGAGATCGAGCGCGAGCGTGCCGCGGGCGCCGGTTCGCAGGCGGCCCTGGCTGCACTGCATGCCGAGTTGGAGAGCCTGCGCCACGCCGAGGAGGAGGCGAGCGCGACGCTCACGGACCTCCAGGCCGAGATCGACCGCGAGCGCACCGCCCGCGCCGAGGCCGAGGAGTCGGTCGCGGCCGCCGACGCCCATGCGGCTCGCGAGCGCGAGGCCCGCGCCGAGGCCGAGGCAGCCGCCGCGGCCCTCCGCGGCGAGCTCGATGCAGCACTCTCCGCCGCGACGGAGTCCGACGCGGCCCGCGTCGAGGCCGAGACGGCCGCCGCCGCCCTTCGCGACGAACGCGAAACCGCACTTGCCGCCGCTACCGAGTCCGCCGCGGCCCTAGCCGAGGCCGACGCCGCGCTCACCGACGCCCGCGTCGAGGCCGACCGCGAGCGTGCCGCACGCGCCGAGGCCGACGCCTCGCTGAGCGACGCCCGCGCCGAGACGGCCCGCGAGCGGACGCTCCGCGAAGAGGCCGAGGCAACGCTGGCCGAGTCCGGCACGAACCTCGATGACGAGCGCGCCGCACGCGAGCAGGCCGAGGCCGAGACCACCGCCGCCCGGGAGGAGATCGCCGCCGAGCGCACCGCACGCGAGCAGGCCGAGGCCGCCGCCGCCGCCGCCGCCCGCGAGGAAATCGCCGCCGAGCGCACCGCACGCGAAGAGGCCGAGGCTGGTGCCGCAGCGATGCGCGAGGAGGTCGCCGCCGAGCGCACCGCACGCGAGCAGGCCGAGCGTGCCGTCGCCGCCGCCCGTCAGGAGGCCGAAATTGCCAGTGCCGAGCTGCGCGCCGACGCCGAGAACCAGCGTCAGGCCGCCACCGCGGCGGTCGGTGCCCTCGACGCCCTGCGCGCCGAGTTCGCCACCGAGCGTACCGCACGCGAAGAGGCCGAGGCCGCTCTCACGGAGCTGCGCTCCGAGGTCGGCCGCCACCGCGCGGCCACCGAGAACGGCGAGTCCGCTCGCATCAAGCTTCTTGCCGCCGCCGATCAGGAGCGCGATCGTCATCAGGCCGCCGAGTCGGAGCTGCGCGGCGAGCTCGAGGAGGCACGGCGCGAGCTCGAGGCGACGGCTGCCGAGGCGGCGCGCTCGCGCGCGGCACTGGAGGGCTCGCAGGCAGACCGCGACGCCGCGCTCCACGATGTACAGGCAGAGCTCGACCGCGTGCGCGCCGACGGCGAGCGACGCGATGCCGAGCACGAGGCGGCTCTGGAGGAACTTCGCACCCGCCTCGAAGACGAGCGCGCCGAGCACGTCACGGCGGTCGAGACGATGCGTGCCGAGCTCGATCAGGCCCGCTCGGACGACCGCCAGGTCGCCGAGGCGGCGGCTGCCGCAGAGGCCCTGCGCGCGGAGCTTGCCGCCGCCCGCGCCGAGCACGAGACCACCGTCGAGGCCCTGCGCGCCGAGCTCGCCGAGGCCGGCTCCGAGGAGGCGGAAGCGGCCGACGAACTGCGCGCCGAGCTCGATCGGGCTCGTGCCGAGCACGAGGCTGCCGCGGACGAGCTGCGCGCCGAACTCGCCGAGCACGCGACCACCGTCGAGGCGCTGCGCGCGGAGCTTGCCGAGGCCGGCTCCGAGGAAGCGGCCGCCGCCGACGAGCTGCGCGCGGAGCTTGCCGCCGCCCGCGCCGAGCACGAGAACACCGTCGAGGCGCTGCGCGCCGAGCTTGCCGAGGCCGTCCCGGCGGAGGACCCGGCAGCCGCCGACGAACTGCGCGCGGAGCTGGATCGGGCCCGCGCCGAGCTTGCCGCCGCCAGCGCTGAGCATGCCGATGCGCTCGAGGAGCTGCGGGCTGCCCTGGCCGACGCCGACGCTGAGACCGAGCGCCGCGTGGCAGGGGAGGCCGCGACCGTCGAGGCCCTCAGGGCCGAGCTCGATGCCGTGGGCGACGAGCGCCGCGCCGGCGAGGACACCACCATCGCCGCCCTGCGCGAGGAGCACGAGGCCGAGCTGGCCGCCCTCCGCGACGAGCTCGAGCGCGAGCGCGCCGACGCCCGGCGGCAGGTCGACGATCAGGGTGTCGAGATCGAGGAGCTTCGGACCCGGATCGAGGAGGAGCGCGCCGTCACCGCCGAGGCCGCCGAGAGCGCCACGGGGGAGCAGTCGGACCACGATCTCCCCGCCCTGAGGAACGAGCTGACGCAGGTGCGCCGCGACCTCGAGATCGAGCGCCGCCGCCGCGTGATCAGCGACGAGGAGCTACGTGTCCACCTCTCGATGGAGCGCCAGCTCCGCGCCACCATCGCCGGGCCGGACGCCGACTTCGCGGGCACCGACGCCAACCTCATCCGCCGCGTCCGCGCCGCCGAGCAGCGCCGCGACGCCCGGGACTCCGCCGACGAGGCCCCCGTGCTCGACACCGAGGACTTCTTCGCGCGCCTCGAGCAGGCCAAGCGGCTGAGCGAGAACCCGGTCTAGCCGCCGTACCGCCCAGTGTTCCGCACGTCGTGGCGGAACGAGGGCCACGGCGCCCCGGCGGCCGTCGCCCGCGCCGGTGTGTCCCAGACGTAGAGCCAGCCGTCCCGCGTCACGGCCACCACCTCGAGCCGCTTGTCGCCGTCCACGTCCCCGACGGCGGGCGCCGCCAGCAGCCACCCGGCCGTGTCCTTCGGCCACCCGGACGGCTCCGACCCGTCCTCGCGGAACGCGTGCAGCACGTTCCCGCTCGACCCGGCGATCAGCTCGGCCGCTCCGTCGCCGTCGACGTCGGCCAGTGCCGGCCCCGCCACGATCGTCCAGCCCTCGATCGGCCGCGGCCAGGCGTCGAGCCACTGCCCGCTGGCGGCATCCCATCCGCCCACCAGGTGCTCGAACTCGACCCTGGTCGCCGGCGAGGACTGCGCCGCCGCCAGTCGCGAGTCGACCATCCCGCCGAACAGCCGCAGCGGCCCACCGGGCCGTGCCGGCCCGAACAGCGCATTCGCACCGAGCGCGATCGCGCCCGGCGAGCCCGAGGGCGAGCTCGGCCCTCGCCCGGCGAACGCGAAGTGGCCGTCGCCCCCGGCCCCGCTCATCCGCGAGCCGTCGCCGCGGTAGAGCTCGGGCTCGCCTGTGAACGCCGCCGCCGCCACCTCGTCGCGTCCGTCGCCATCCACGTCCGCCAGCACCGGCGACATCGGCACTCCCAGCCCCACCAGCGGGATCGAGTTCACCGCGAGCCCGCTCGGCGCCACCGGCCAGCCCGCGAGAACCTCCCCGTGCGCGTTCCAGGCGTGGACCCGGCCGCTCATCGACGGCGTCGACCCATACGCCTCGCCGGTGCCCTCGACCACGTCGGGCCGGCCATCCCCGTCGAGGTCGCCGACGGCGGGGGAGGAGAGGATCTTCGCCGCCGCGCCGTCGCCACCGCCGGCCGCTGTATCGCGTGCCAGCACCGGCCAGCCGCGCACCGACCGGCCGTTGCCCCTCACGGCGTAGACGCGCTGGTCGGCGGCGCCGAAGATCGCGTCGAGCTTGCGGTCGCCGTCGAGGTCCGCGAGCGCCGGGCTCGCGTAGATCGCCGCGTCGAGCCGACCGTTCTCGGCCGGCCGCCGCAACCGGATCCGGTACGGGAACCCGCGCAGCGGACGCCCGCGAGCGGTCCACCCGTAGAGCCGCCCGTCGAGCCCCGCCGCCAGCATCTCCGGCTCGCGCCCGCCGGTCACGTCGCCGATCGCCGGCGTGGCCAGGATCCCGGGCCGGAGCGTCCCGATCCGCCGTCCCGCGGCACCCGACCCGGGGGTCGCCTTCATGCGTCGCGGCCACCCGCGCAGCGGCCGTCCCGTCCGCCCCGAGAGCACGCGCACCTCGCCGTCGCTCGTGGCGAGCACGATGTCCTGCGCACCGTCGCGGTCGAGGTCCGCCAGCACCGGTGACGCCTCACCCGACGTCCCCAGCCGCCGCGGGAAGCCGCGCCGCAGCGCCGGGTCCCGCAGCGCGTGGAAGAGCGCGCGGTCCTCGCCCACGTTGCCGTCGGCGTCCGTGACCCGCAGCCGCAGCGTGTGCGGCCCGGCCCCGAGCGCACCGGCCGCCACGCGCCCGAGCCGGGCACCGCCGGCCGCCGTGGACGTCCCGGACCCGATTGCCCGCCACTCGCTCGGCTGCTGCCCGTCGCCGATCTCGAGCTGCCAGCTCACCGCCGAGCGCCCGCGCGCGATGCCCGTCACCACCACGTCACCGCGCACCGGCTCGTACCACTCAGGGGCCTGGATGTCGGCCACCGGCGGCACCCGCCCCGGCGCGGCGCGCTCCACCGCCGCGAACGCGTTCACCCGGCCCCAGCCCGAGAGCAGGTCCCACCCGGGCGCGTAGCCCTTCGCCGGATCGGCGAGGTCGTCGGCGCTCATGCGCACGACCTGCATCACCTCCGCCGCCGAGAGGTCGAGGCCCTGCGCGCGCCCGCGCGCGAGAACGAGCGCCGCCACGCCCGCCACGTGGGGCGTCGTCGCCGAGGTCCCGTCCCAGGTCATCCTGAAGCCGCCGCCCCAGTCGGTCGTGGGGCCGTGGGTC
>DASVPL010000093.1:0-18193 GCA_036382905.1 Thermoleophilaceae bacterium
GACGAGTTCGGGGAGCGGCGGGTGCGTGACACGCCGATCTCCGAGAACACGATCGTCGGGATGGGGGTCGGAGCGGCGATGGCCGGGCTGCGACCGGTCGTGGAGATCATGACCGTCAACTTCGCCCTCCTCGCGATGGACCAGATCGTGAACTGCGCGGCGTCGATCCGCTACATGTTCGGCGGCCAGGTGACGGTGCCGATGGTGATCCGGATGCCGCAGGGGGCGGGGCACCAGCTCGGTCCGACCCACTCACACTCGTTCGAGGCCCTGTACCTGCACGTGCCGGGCCTGCTGGTGGCCGTCCCGTCCACGCCCGAGGACGCGCGGGGGCTCCTGAAGGCCGCGATCCGCGACGACAACCCGGTGATCTTCATCGAGCACGAGACGCTCTACGGCAAGAAGGGCGAGGTGCCCGACGAGGCCGAGCCCATGCGCTTCGGCGAGGCCGCCATCCGCCGCGAGGGCGAGGACGTGACGATCGTCGGGATCTCGCGCATGGCGCACACCGCGGCCGACGCGGCCGAGACGCTCGCGGAGGAGCACGAGATCGAGGCCGAGGTGATCGACCCGCGCACGCTGCGCCCGCTCGACCTCGACACGATTCTCGAGTCCGTGCGCAAGACCAACCGCGCGGTGATCGTCGAGGAGGGCTGGCCGCACGGCGGCGTGGGCGCGAACCTCGCGGCGCTGATCCAGGAGCAGGCGTTCGACCACCTCGACGCGCCGATCGAGCGCGTGACCGGCGCCGACGTGCCGATGCCGTACTCGAAGCCGCTCGAGCAGGCCGCGTTCCCGCACTCCGAGCACGTGGTGCAGGCGGCACTCGCGACGTTCAGGGACGTTTGACGGAGCCCGCTCGGGTCGTGGCGACCCGCCGTCCGCGCCCGTCCCGGCCGTCGAACAGCGCCTGAAGGCGAAGCTGACGCGGGCGAGCGGCGAGCCGCCGCCGGTCTGCGGCTGAGGGCATCAGGGTGATGCGCCGTACGCGAGTGCTCGCGCGCAGGTCGAGGGAACGGACCGCGAGCGGCGCCGTGGCCCCCAGCGCCGCGTCCGCGTCCGCCCGCAGTCGTCCGCGACAGCCGCGACGGCACACCACCTTGACCACGACCGCCTCGCCGGATCCAAGTCCGATCCCCTGTATGCGGGGTGGTGTGCAGGGCGGTGGAGCCGGCTCGCCGCGCGGAGGGTCGACCGAGTCCACGTCGGGATCGACCAGCACGGAGACGAACCCGCAGCCGGATGCGGTCCATGTGGCGCGCCGTCCGTCGAAGTCGAACCCGGAAGCTCTGGCGGGAGCGCCGGCCACGTCATGCCCCTGGCCGTCGAGATCCAGCACGGCGAGCCCCGCGCCGCCGCCGGACTCGACCGCGCGCGTGGCGAGTATCCGGTCCCCGGCGATCCGCGCGCTCAGGTAGCGCTCCCCTGGGGGCGGCTCGATCGCGTGTGCTCGCGGCTCCGCCGGACTGAACCAGACGAGCCGTCCCTGGGAGTCGACGTCGACGAGCTTGCCGTCGGCCTGCAGCTCCGGAGACGAGTAGCCGGAGCGGCGGTAGACCTCGCGCCGCGCGCGCCAGTCTTACACGACGGTGTGCGAGCCCAGGTTGGAGAAGCCCACGTACGCGACGTGGTCGCCGGCGATGCGGATGTGGTCGCCGGCGTCGCCGCCGACCTCGATACGGACCGGCGCATCCGCCGAGGCGAGGTCGTCCACGACGATCGTGCGGTGGGGGTAGTTGCCCTCCACGTAGGCGAGCACGTCGCCGTCGAGGTCCGCCGCGTACGAGAAGTTGCTGCAGAACTGGGGACACCGGCACTCGCTGGGCCCGTCGCCACAGCCGGTGACGATCGAGGCGCCGCCGGCGCCGGTCGCGTACAGGCGGCTGCGAATGGACCGGTACGACATCCCGTGCGCGTCCAGCACGTCGAAGGCGGTGTCCGTCCACGCGACCCGGCTCGCCGATCCGCCCGCGGGCCGGACCGTGTGGATCACCCGGCTTCCGATGGTCGGTCGCTCGCTCGTCGCCAGCCGCGTGACCGGCTGGCCGGGCGCCGCACGCTCCACGACCCAGCCGCCCTGCGGACGGCTGCGCGCCCAGGCGGCCGACCCACCCGCGAGCACCGGTCCGCTCCAGCTGTAGAACGAATTGGACTCCGACGCGTACGGCTCCGCGTAGGACGGGACGAAGGTCGACACGTCACGCGGCGCGGCGCCGGCCGGGGACGGAGGGGCCGCGAATGCCGCCAGCACGGTGGCGATCGCTGCGGCTGCGGCGGGCCAGCTACGGGCCATGCTTCAGCTAACCCGCGCCAAACGCAAGCGATGCGCCCGCGGGTGGTGACAGAATCACCGACGTGGCCACCGACGTCACCATGCCGCGGCTGTCCGACTCGATGGAGGAGGGCACGATCCTCAAGTGGCTCGTCGAGCAGGGCGGCGAGGTGAAGAAGGGCGAGCCGCTCGTCGAGATCGAGACCGACAAGGCGAACATGACCTACGACGCCGATACGAGCGGCGTGCTGATCGAGGTGGTCGCAGGCGAGGGCGACACGCTGCCGATCGGCGAGGTGATCGCGCGGATCGGCGAGGCGGGCGAGAAGCCGGCGGAGGACTCCGGGGATTCGGGTGCGGACGACCAGGAGGAGCCGGAGGAGGCCGAGGAGCCGGAGGAGGCCGAGGAGCCGAAGGAGAAGCCGAAGCGCGAGCCGCAGCCACAGGCGTCGGGCGCGAGCAACCCGGTCGGCGGTCCGGGCGGTGGAGGAGGCGGCAACGGGGGGTCCGCCGACGGCGAGCGCGTGAAGGCCTCGCCCGTGGCGCGCCGGGTGGCGAAGGATCTCGGTATCGAGCTCGCGCAGCTCGAGGGCACGGGACCCGGTGGGCGGATCGTGAAGGCGGACGTCGAGGCCGCCGCGCAGGGGAATGGAAAGCCGCAGGACGAGGCTCCGCCGGCGGAAGCCGAGAAGGAGGAGGCCCCCGCCGAGGCTCCGGCCCCCAAGGCCGACGCCGGCGCCAAGGGTGAGGTCGAGACGCAGGAGCTGTCGCGGCTCCAGAAGACCGTCTCGCGGCGGATGGCCGAGTCGAAGGCCACGGCGCCCGACTACACGCTGCACATGCAGATCGACATGACGCTGTGCGTCGAGCTGCGCAAGCGCCTCAAGGAAGTCGAGGACCCGGCGCCGTC
The DNA here is from genome assembly GCA_036382905.1 of Thermoleophilaceae bacterium. Classification (GTDB taxonomy): domain Bacteria; phylum Actinomycetota; class Thermoleophilia; order Solirubrobacterales; family Thermoleophilaceae; genus AC-37. The sequence goes on from DASVPL010000093.1 coordinate 3,183, forward strand.
GTTCAACGACATGATCGTCAAGGCGTGCGCGAACGCCCTGCGCGAGCACCCGCGCGTGAACGGCGCATACCGCGACGGACGCTTCGAGCTGTACGGGAACGTCAACGTCGGCGTGGCGGTGGCCGCGAGCGACGCGCTGGTGGTGCCGACCATCTTCGAGGCCGACAAGAAGTCGCTCGGCGAGATCGCGCGTCAGGCGCGGGCGCTGATTGAGAAGGTGCGTGACGGAAAGATCACGCCCCCGGAGGTCTCCGGCGGCACCTTCACGGTGTCGAACCTAGGCATGTACGGCGTCGACGAGTTCTCGGCCGTGATCAACCCGCCGCAGGCCGCGATCCTCACCGTCGGCTCGCTCAAGAAGCGGCCGGTCGTGGACGGCGACGGCCGCGTGGTCGCGCGCGACACGCTCACCCTCAGCATGGTGAGCGACCACCGGATCCTCTACGGGGCCGACGCCGCGCAGTTCCTCGCCCGCGTCCGCGAGCTGCTCGAGCAGCCGCTCGCGCTCGCGCTCTAGTGCTGCGCGCGCTCGTCCTCGTCCTCAGCGCCGCCGCCCTGCTGGCCGGCTGCGACGACGAGGGAGACGGGGTCGTCTTCAAGGATCCGAAGGGCGAGATCGCCGTGGAGGAGGGCATGGAGTTCACCCTCGAGCTCCGGGTCAACGCGAGCGTGGGCTACGACTGGGTCCCGGTCGCGCCCGGCCGGAGCGGGCCGGTGAGGCTGAAGGCGACGAGCGTCGACTACCCGAACGAGGAGAGCATCGGCGACTCGGGCTTCAAGCGCTTCACCTACGAGGCGACCCGCACGGGTCAGGGGACGATCGAGTTGCGCAGGCTGTTCCGCGGGGACCCGCAGGAGCGCCGGCTGCTGATCGTGCGCGTGCGGGGCTAGCCCCAGCGGAAGCCGGCCGGCGCGATCTGCGGCTCGAGCGGGCTGACCGGCAGGCCCGGCTCCGGGTCGGGCAGGTTGAAGCCCGAGGGTGCAACGTCGTTCGGCGTGTCGGGGTGGAAGAGCGAGGCCAGATACTGGATGTGGCCGCGCCCCGCGCCGAGCTCGAACTGCCCGCCGCCGTAGGCGCCGATGCCGTGCTCGGCGCAGTAGTCGTAGGTCGCGCAGACATCCGCGACCCCGCCGACGCGCGAGGGCTTGATGTTCACCATCCGCGGGGCGAACGGCAGCGACTCGATGTCGGCGATCGAGTGGATCGGCGCGTCCCAGGTGATGCGGTCGCGGTAGGGCTCGAGCACCGGATCGGTCTCGTCGGTGAGCGCGGGATCCTCGATCCATGCGTCCGGGAACGCCTCGGCGACCCGTCGGTACAGGTCGGGGTCGGCCGCCTGGTCGACGGGAGTGCCGACGTAGTAGCCCTTGAAGTCGACCGAGTCGACAGCGCCGGTGGCAACCAGCTCCTGGATCAGCTCCTCGCTCCAGTCGCTGGTCGGGTCGAGCTTGAAGCGGAGCGTCGGGTAGCTCGCGAGGCGGCTGGTGATCGGCTCGAGCGTGGGCGGATCGCCGAGCCGCAGCGAGACGACGAACGTGACCGGACGCGGCTCGAGCCCGAGCCGCGCGGCCAGCGACTCGCCGGCCTGGCGCAGCGCCAGGTCGAGCGCCGCCGACTCGAAGGCCCAGCGGCGGTAGAGCCGCGAGACGTCGCGGACGGGCGGCGAGTCCTCGAACAGGTCGAGCGAGCCGGTCAGCTCGCAAAGCTCGCCGAACGTCCGCGGCCCCGTCAGGTCGTGGACGGGCCCGGTGGCCTGGAACGCGATGTGGTCGAGCGCGTCGTACACGACGTCCTCGCCAACGCCCTCCTCGCCGCCGCCACTCATCCGGACCAGCGTGCTGAGCCGGGTGAAGGAGCTCGACACGTCGGCCTCGAGTCCCTCTAGGGCGTAGCCGTCGATCTGAATCGGGAGGTCCGCGAGGCGGTCGAAGGTGGGCATGAACGCGGAGATTATGCGAGTACAGGCATGAGGCCGAGGATCGCACGCACGGCGACCCCGAGCCCGACGGCAACAACCACGCTCGCAAGCGTGCCGATCAGGAAGTACTCGGCGAACTTCTCCTCCGTGAACGACGGGAAGCGCGCGATCGACTTGACCGCGACCACTACGGCCACGGCACCGGGCGCGCCGGCGACCACGAACCCGTAGATCAGCGTCCGCTCGAGCCAGCCGATGTAGAGGCCCGCGCGAGTGGGGGTCACGACACCCGCGTCGGCCGCGGTCTCGTGCACCAGCGCGGCGAACGGCGTGAGCAGCCATGCGATCGCCGCGCCGCCGACGAACACCGTGAGCAGGGCGCCCGCCGCCACGATCGCGACCTGGTCATCGAGGAGCGCGTCCTCGATGCTCTCCGCGGCCGCTGACCCGTCGAGCAGCAGCGCCGACGCCCCAGCCAGGACCACCGTGCACAGGACGGCGCGAGCGAACGACTCGCGCACCTCGCCGTCAATCGACCGCGCGAGCTGCGCCGCCACGACCGCCAGTGCCACGAGCGCCCAACCGCGCCAGTCGTCGAGCGTTGGCGCCGCAGCCCACATGGCAAGCGGCACAGCGGCGAGCGCGCGACCCGCGCGACCAAGCCGCGGGACCATGGCCGGCACGACGCCGGCGGCCGGCAGCGCGATCACCACACGCGTCAGCTCAGTGGTGTCCATGATCCTTGCAGTAGCGCGATCGCCAATCCTCGCCCCCGTTGCTCCTCCGCGAAGCCGGCGGCCCTGAGCTGCTTGCTGACGGCCTGCTTCGAGATTCCGAGCTCGCGCGCAATGTCGATGGCACGCATCCCCTCGCCGGTGGCCATGTCGACGAGCTCCCATGCCCGCGACGTTCTCGAAGCCCTCAGAAAGACCAGCAGCGCCAGGCTGTCCTCGAGCGCGGTCGCGAGCGCCTCGGGCTCCCCCTGGACCGAACAGCCCCACGCGTTCTTCTTTGCCTGCTCGACGGCCGCCCGCGCGCTCACGAAGGCCGGGCCGCGCGAGTCGCGCGCTGTCTCGCCGATGTCGTCGATCGCCCCAATTCCCACGCCCGCCCACCACTGCTCCGAACGTGTGGCGCGGAGCACCAGGTCCACGAGGTCGGCGGGATCGCTCACGAGCGCCTGCATCTCGTCACCGGCCGTGCGGACGAAAGGAAGGCGCAGGCCGGAGGAGAACTGATCGTTGAGCGAGTTCGCCTCGGCCCGCACCAGGTCGGGTGTCGCGCGGCTGGCACGCTGGTCCAGGGTCAGCACGAACATCGTGCGTCAACCTTATGCGGTTGACTACCGATAGTCAACCGTTCACGGTTGACTTCAGGGCTTCGCTGTCAACCGGGACCGACCGGCGCACCGCCGGTGAAGTCAACCCAACTAGGTTGTCTGTCATCCCCTGGCGGTTGACTTCAAGAAGTCAACCGATATGGGTTGACCAGTCGTGCGCGTGGCCCAAGACGCTCGAGAGTGAGAGGATTCGGCCCGTGGGGAGGCTCGAGCACGTCGACCTGTCGAGCAGGCTCGGCAAGGACGAGTACGCGGAGCGGCTCGAGGCGGCGCAGCGCCGGCTCGCCACCCTGCGGCTCCAGCTCGCCGGCCTGATCGGCGACGGGCGGCTCGGGCCGCCGGTGCTCGCGCTGTTCGAGGGCTGGGACGCGTCTGGCAAGGGCGGCGCCATCAAGCGCCTCACGGAGGAGCTCGACCACCGCCACGTGCGCGTGGCCGCGTTCTCCGCCCCGACCCACGACGAGAAGCGCCACCACTTCATGTGGCGCTTCTGGCCGCAGCTCCCGGGGTGGGGCGGCGTGGCCGTCTTCGACCGCTCCTGGTACGGCCGCGTCCTGGTCGAGCGGATCGAGGGCTTCGCGACCGAGGAGCAGTGGCGGCGCGCCTACGAGGAGATCGTCTCGACCGAGCGCACGCTCGCGGCCGAGGGCATGATCCTCATGAAGTTCTGGCTGCACGTCTCCGAGGAGGAGCAGCTCAAGCGCTTCGAGGCCCGCCGCGACGACCCACTCAAGCGCTGGAAGCTGACCGACGAGGACTGGCGCAACCGCGAACAGCGCGCCGCCTACGAGGAGGCCATCGAGGAGATGTTCGAGCGCACCGACCACTCCGCCGGCCCGTGGCACATCGTCCCCGGCGACTCGAAGAAGTACGCGCGCGTGCACGTGGTCGAGACGGTCGTCGCCGAGGTCGAGCGCGGGATGCGGGAGCGCGACTTCGAGCCGATCGACGTCGACGCGCTGAAGGCCGCCGGCTGAACGCGCCGCCGCCGCCCGCTCAGGGCGTGCGGTTTTGGTTCGGCAGCATGCTCGGGTCGCGCACGACCTCGGGCGGGTCCTTCTTCGTGTCGACGAAGACGCACAGGAAGCGCCGGCGCGAGTTGTCGGCCACACACGTCCTGAAGTAGCCCTCCGCCAGCCGTTCGGTGTTGGCGGTCTGGAGGTTGCGCTTGTACTCCTCCGAGCCGTGCGTGAGGACGTAGTCGCGCACCGCCTGGGCGTTCTTCTGGGTCGCCTCCGTCTCCGTCACCGCGGTGCCCTGGGTGGCGAGACCGAAGGCGAGCACCCCGACGACTCCGACGGCGAGCGCCCCCACCGCCAGCCGGTCCGACTGGACCTCGATGTGCGGGTCGTGGATCCCCTGCGCGCGGCGCTTGCTCTCGGCGAAGCGTCCGAGCGCGTCCGACAGCGCGATCAGCGCGAGGTTGCCGAAGCCGGAGACGATGAACGACACCGGCCAGTTGAGGTTGCCGGGCTCGGTCTCCAGCGAGCCGAGCGGCGGCAGCTCGTGGAGGATCACCGCGTCGAGCAGGATCGCCGCCGCGAAGGCGGGCCAGCGCCACGCGCCGATCAGTCGCCAGCGCAGGCGCCGCGTCCAGAACCGCTCCTCGGCTGCCACAGGCGGAGGGTAGACAGACGGTGGCCGAGCGGCCGGATGCAGGAGTACCATCGCTCGAGACACGCGTTGCCCGCGCGGAGACCCCGCAGGGCGCGCAACCGATTCGAGACCCGCGCGGAGACCCCGACGGGCTCGAGGGAGGAGACATAGATGGCGACGACGACCGCGCTACCCGCGGCCTTCGAACTCGGCGTCGAACCGGCAGGGGCCCTCTTGACGCCCGACGACAGGGCTCGCCTCCTGCGGTTCATGCTGCTGATGCGCTCGACCGAGGAGCGCGCGCTCACGCTCTACCGGCAGGGCAAGGTGCCGGGCTCGTTCTACGACGGACGCGGCCAGGAGGCCGTGTCGGTCGGGACGGCGTACGCGCTCGGTCCACGCGACCGCGCGTGCATCCTCCACCGCGACCTCGGCGCCCACCTGATCCGCGGGGTCCGTCCCGGACGAGTGCTCGCCCAGATGATGGGACGCGCCGGCGGCATCACCCGCGGCCGGGACGGCAACATGCACTTCGGCGATCGCGAGCTGGGCTGCGTGGGGATGGTCTCGATGCTGCCGGACATGGCGCTGGTCGCGTGCGGGCTGGCCCTGTCGTTCCAGATGCGGCGCGAGCCGCGCGTGGCGATGACCTGGTTCGGCGAGGGCTCGACCGCCAACGGCGTGTGGCACGAGGCGATGAACGTCGCCGGCGTGCGGCGGCTGCCGGTCGTTTTCGTGCTCGAGAACAACCAGTTCGCGTACTCGACGCCGAACGACCGCGAGTTCGCAGTCGATCCGGTCGCGCGCGCGGCGGGCTACGGGTTCCCGGGCGTGAAGGTCGACGGCAACGACGTCGAGGCGGTCTTCGAGGCCGCGGCCGAGGCGTGCTCGCGCGCGCGGTCCGGCGCCGGCCCGACGCTGATCGAATGCGAGACCATGCGCATGCACGGCCACGGCGCGCACGACGACATGCGCTACGTGCCGCCGGAGCTGCTCGAGCAGTGGGCCGGGCGCGACCCGATCGAGACCTACACGGCCCGGCTGCGGGCCGACGGGATCGACGTGGACGCCGTGTCGGCGGCCGTGCGCGACGAGCTCGAACTTGAGACCGAGTGGGCGCTCGCGCAGCCGATGCCGGAACCCGCGTCCGCGGTCGAGGGCGTGTTCGCGGACGAGGCTGTCCCGCTGGGCGACGGCGCCGCGCCGTGGTCGCGCTGGGAGACGGAGGCTCGCCATGCCTGAGCTCACCTACCTCCAGGCGATCTCCGACGCGCTCCGGGAGGAGATGCGAGCCGACGACTCGGTGTTCTGCCTCGGCGAGGACATCGGGGCGTTCGGCGGCGCGTTCAAGGTCACCGACGGCTTCATGGAGGAGTTCGGGGCCGACCGCGTGTGGGACACGCCGCTGGCGGAGGCCGCGATCGTGGGCTGCGCGGTGGGCGCCGCCGTTGAGGGGATGCGGCCCGTCTGCGAGATGCAGTTCGCGGACTTCGTCGCGTGCGGATTCGACCAGCTCGTGAACGTGGCGGCGAAGATGCATTACCGCCAGGGGCTCGCGGTCCCACTGACGCTGCGCCTGCCGTCCGGCGGCGGCTTCTCCGGCGGGCCGTTCCACTCGCAGAACCCGGAGGCGTGGTTCCTCCAGGCACCCGGGCTGAAGGTGGTCGCGCCGTCGACGCCGGAGGACGCCAAGGGCCTGCTCGCGGCTGCGATCCGGGACCCGAACCCGGTCGTCTACCTCGAGCACAAGCATCTCTACAGGCGCGCGAAGGGCGAGGTTCCGGCGGGTCGGTACGAGCTGCCGCTGGGCGAGGCGCGGGTGGCGCGCGAGGGCAGCGACCTGACCGTGATCGCCTACGGCGCGATGATGCCCGTGGCTCTCGAGGCAACCGAGGACGTCGATGGCGCGAGCGTGGAGGTGATCGACCTGCGCTCGCTCGTGCCGCTCGACGGCGAGGCGGTGCTGCGCTCGGTGCGCAAGACCAGCAAGGTCGTGATCCTGCACGAGGCCACGCGCTCGTGCGGGGTCGGGGCGGAGGTGGCCGCGCTGATCGCCGAGCACGCCTTCGAGTACCTCGACGGCCCGGTGGTGCGGGTGACCGCGCCGGATGTGCCGATCCCGTTCAGCCCGCCGCTCGAGCGCGCGGTGCTGCCCCAGGTCGACGATGTGAGGGAGGCGTGCCGTGAGCTCCTCGCCTACTGAGACGATCGTCGAGGTCACGATGCCGCAGATGGGCGTCTCCGTCGCCGAGGGGACCGTGGTCGAGTGGCGCAAGCGCGTCGGCGAGTGGGTCGAGGCGGACGAGGTGATCGTCGAGATCTCGACCGACAAGGTGGAGACCGAGGTGCCCTCGCCAACATCGGGCCGGGTCGCGTCGATCGCGGTGGAGGTCGGCGAGACGGTGGACGTGGGGACGGTGCTCGCGACGATCGAGGTGGATGGGCGCGAGCCGGGGGCCGCGGGCGCGGGGGCGGGCCGGGCGCCGGAGTCGGCCCACACGCACACCCTCCCGCACTCGAACGAAATTCTAGAATCTCGTTCTAGTGGTAACGGGGGTGCGTGCGAGCCCGAGGCGGTGTGCGAGCCCGAGGCGGCGGGCGAGCCGGAGGCGGCGGCCTCGAACGGCAACGGTCACGCGCCGCCGGTCTCGCCGGTGGTCCGGCGGATGGCCGACGCGCACGGGCTCGACCTGGCGCAGATAAGCGGGAGCGGTCGGCGCGGGCGGGTCACGAAGCGGGACGTGCTCGCGTTCCTGGCGGGGGCGGAGCCCGCCCCCGCGGCGGAGCCCGTGCTCCATTCGGAGTCGCCCTACCGGGAGGAGGAGCCACCGGCGGCTCCCCCGCCCGGCGAGCCGCTGTCGCTCATGCGGCGCCAGATCGGCGAACACATGGTCCGCTCGCTCCGGACCGCGGCGCACTGCACCACGGTCGTCGAGGCCGACATGCAACGCGTCGAGGAGGCTCGGGGGAGGCTCTCGTACCTCCCGTTCGTCGCCCGCGCGACGATCGCGGCCCTGCGCGAGCATCCGCGTCTGAACGCCACCCTCGCGGGCGAGCGGCTGACGATCCACGACGAGGTCCACCTCGGGATCGCGGTCGCACTGGAACCCGACGGGCTGATCGTTCCGGTCGTGCACAACGCCCACGAGCTCTCGCACGAGGGCCTCGCGGCCCGCATCGCGGACCTCGCCGAGCGCGCGCGGGCGAAGCGGCTCACCCCCGACGAGACCCGCGGCGGGACGTTCACGATCACCAACCCCGGTCGTTACGGCGCGCTGCTCGCGACCCCGATCATCAACCAGCCGCAGGTCGCGATCCTCGACCTCGAGGCGGTCGTCCGCCGGCCGGTCGTGGTCGGTGGAGATAGCATCGCAATCAGGCCGATGACGTACCTCTGCATGTCCTGGGACCACCGCGCGCTCGACGGAGTGCTGGCGGCGCGATTCCTCGGCAGCGTGCGCCGTCGCCTGGAGGAGTGGGATGGCTGAGCTGTGGGTGGCGAACCTCGGCCGCCGCCCGTACGCGGAGGCCGTCGCGATCCAGGACCGGGTCCGCTCGGCGCGCCAGTCCGGCGCGATTCCCGACTCGCTGCTGCTGCTCGAGCACGACCCCGTCTACACGAAGGGCCGCCGGACGGCCGCAAGCGACCTCCCGATGGGCGACGAGTGGTACCGCGCGCAGGGGATCGAGGTGGCCGAGACCACCCGCGGCGGCCGCGTCACCTACCACGGCCCGGGCCAGCTCGTGGGCTACCCGATCGTGGCGATCGGCGACGTGATCGCCTACGTGCGCACGCTCGAGGTCGCGGTGATCGCCGCGCTCGCCGACGAGGGCGTCGAGGCGGGCACCCGCGAGGGGCTGACCGGGATCTGGGTCGGCGAGCGCAAGATCGGCTCGATCGGCGTTCACGTCTCGCGCGGCGTGACGATGCACGGCTTCGCGGTCAACGTGGACTGCGACCTCCAGCCGTTCGAGTGGATCGTCCCGTGCGGGATCGAGGGAGTGCGGATGACCTCGCTGCTCGCGCAGACCGGCCGCACCGGCGCGATGAGCTGCTTCCGCAAGCGGATGGCGTGGCGCTTCGCCGAGGCGTTCGGGCTGCGCCAGCGGATCGTGACGGCGGATCGCCTGCTGGAGGCGAGCGCGGACCGCGAGCCGGTGCCGGCATGAGCGAGCGCTCCACCCGGTCGCGCTCCAACCCCGGCGGCGCGCGCGTGCTCGACATGGGCGAGGTCCGTCCGTTCCGCGAGCGCAAGCCGCCGTGGTTCAAGGTCCGTGCCCCAGGCGGCCCGAAGTTCATGGAGCTGAAGGGGATGATCGACGGCCAGGGGCTCAACACGGTCTGCGAGGAGGCGGCCTGCCCGAACATCGGCGACTGCTGGGACGCCGGCACGGCGACGTTCATGATCCTCGGCGACACCTGCACCCGCCGCTGCGGGTTCTGCAACGTCCGGACCGGCAAGCCGGACGCGCCCGACCCGCTCGAGCCCCTGCGCGTCGCGCAGTCGGTCAAGCGCATGGGCCTGCGCCACGCGGTTATCACGAGCGTCGACCGTGACGACCTCCCCGACCTCGGTTCGATCGCGTTCGTCGGCGTGATCCGCTCGATCCGCCGCTTCGCGCCAGGCTGCAAGGTCGAGGTGCTCACCCCCGACTTCCGCGGTCAGGAGATGCCGCTCGCCCGTGTCATCGCCGAGCGCCCGGACGTGTTCAACCACAACGTCGAGACCGTGCCGCGGCTCTACCCGCTCGCGCGGCGCGGCTCCAACTTCCTGCGCTCGTGCCGCGTGCTCGCGAACGCGAAGGAGATGGGCGGCGACGCGGTCGTGACGAAGTCCGGGTTGATGACCGGCCTCGGCGAGACCAAGGAGGAGCTGATCGAGACCTTCGGCGTGCTCCGCGAGCACGGCGTGCAGGTGCTCACGGTCGGCCAGTACCTGCGCCCGACGCGCGAGCACCTGCCGGTCGTGCGCTACTGGCACCCGGACGAGTTCGCCGAGCTCGAGCGCGAGGCCTACGCGATGGGCTTCGACTCGGTCGCGGCGGGCCCGCTCGTCCGCTCGAGCTACCACGCCGAACAGACGCTGGCGCAGGCCTCGTCCCAATGAGACCTTGCCTTGCCCTCCTGGTCGCCGCGCTTGCGGTGACCGGGTGCGGGGAGGCACAACGCGAGCCGGCCGCCACGCAGCGCTGGAAGCCGCTCGCGCGGTCGAAGCTCTCGCGCACCGAGGTCGCCGCCGCCCGCATCGGCCGCTCGATCTACGTGGTCGGCGGCTTCGACCAGAGGAGCGGCGGGCGCACTGTCGCGGCGGTCGAGCGCTACAGCATCGCGAGCGACAGCTGGACGCGCATGCGCTCGATGCCGGTCGCGCTCAACCACGCGGCCGCGGCGGCGTGGAACGGACGCCTCTACGTGGTGGGCGGCTACGGCTCGGCCACCGGGCTCGACGACGAGCAGCGCGTACTGCTCCGCTACGACCCCAAGCGCCACGCCTGGAAGCGGCTCGCCAAGCCGCCGTCGGCCCGCGCCGCCCTCGCCGCGGCCGTCGTCGGCGACCGGCTCTACGCGGTCGGCGGCGTGCGCGACGGCCACCCGCTCGCGACGCTCGAGGTCTACGACCTCCGCACGGGCCGCTGGTCAGAGGGCCCGGACATGGGCGTCGCGCGCGAGCACCTGGCGGCGACCGCGGCAGGTGGCCAGGTCTACGCGCTCGCCGGGCGCGCCGCCGGCGCGGGCAACTTCGCCACCGCCGAGCGCTACGACCCGAAGTCGGGCGCCTGGGAGCGGCTGCCGGACATGGGCAAGCCGCGCGGCGGGATCGCCGCCGCGGCGGTGGGCGGTGACGTGGTCGTCTTCGGCGGCGAGGAGGCCGCGGGCACGATCCCCCAGGTCGAGCGCTTCGAGCCCGCCGCGCGCGCCTGGTCCGCTCTGCCCGACATGCGCACACCGCGCCACGGCCTCGGCGGCGCCGCCCTGGGCCGGCGCGTCTACTCGATCGAGGGCGGGCCGCAGCCGGGTCTCTACTTCTCGACCGACCTCGAGGTTCTCGACGTTCCCTAACCTGAAGCGGCCGCCATGCTGCCGCTGAAGGACAACATCCCGACCGACCGCTTCCCGGTGGTCACGGTCGTGATCATCGTCCTCAACGTGATCATGTTCTTCGGCTTCCAGCACGCCGAGTGGGCACCGGGCGGCGGGTTCGCCGTCGACAACCAGAACACGATCGAGTACGCCGAAATTCCGTACGAGATCACCCACCCGGGCGAGAACTGCGGCGTGATCGGCGACGTGGACGATCCGGGGGCCAAGATCGTCTGCGGCGAGCCCGCAGACCTCGATCGCGCGGGGGCCGACCCGGGCGGCGACCAGCCCTCGAGCTGGCTCACGCTGCTCACCTCGATGTTCATGCACGGTGGGCTGCTCCACATCGCGGGGAACATGCTGTTCCTCTGGATCTTCGGGAACAACGTCGAGGACTCGATGGGCCCGGTCAAATTCGTGGCCTTCTACCTGCTCGGCGGGCTTGCCGCGTCGGCCGCCCAGATCGGGTTCTCGCCGAACGAGCCGGTGCCGACGCTCGGCGCGAGCGGCGCGGTGGCGGCGGTCCTCGGCGCCTACGCCCTGCTCTATCCACGCGCGCGCGTGGTCACGCTCGTCTTCATCATCATCTTCATCACCGTGATCGAGCTGCCGGCAGCGCTCGTCCTGTTCGGCTGGGCGGTGCTCCAGGTGCTCAGTGCGAGCTCGGAGGCTGCGGTCGGCGGTGGAGGCGGCGGGGTCGCCTACTGGGCCCACATCGGCGGCTTCGCGTTCGGCCTGGCGCTGATCAAGCTGTTCGCAACCAAGCAGAAGGAAGACCGCGTCCAGCCGCGGCTGCCCGTCTACTGATGGGGCGCAACCTCGCGCTGATCCTCTCGCTCGCGTTCATCGGCATGCTCGCGTACCTGACGATCCACGTCGCGATCACCGACGGTGTCACCTTCCTCGTGGTCGTCTCGATCCTGCTGCTCGCCGTCCTCGGCTTCGGGGTGCTCGGAGCGCTCACCCACCCCTCGGATGACTAGCCCGCTCCAGGGTGGGACGATGCGGCGACGGCGCCGGCGACCGCTGGCGATCCTGGTACTCGTACTGCTCGCGGTCGGGGCGGCCTCGGCGGGGATCGTGGTCGGGCACGAGGGGGACAACGGGCGGTCGCGCGACCGGGCGTCGGTCGGGCAGTCGCAGTGGCGGGCGCGGCTCGGCAACGACGAGCGCGAGGCCGCCGTGCGAGCCGGCCCGCCCGGGATCGAGTTCGACGGCGACACCCAGGTGCACGTGCGCTTCAAGCGCCCGCCGCGCGCCGGACTCCTGCTCGACGTCGACTCCGGGCAGGTGCTCTGGTCGCGCAAGCCGCTCACCAGCGTGCCGATCGCGAGCCTGACGAAGATCATGACCGCGCTGCTGGTGGTGGACCGAATCGGCCCGCGCGCGAAGACGCGGATCAGCAAGGCGGCCACGAAGTTCCGCGGGTCCGGGGTCGGCGTGCTCCCGCGCGGGAAGAAGGTGCCGATCGAGGCGCTGCTGTACGGGATGCTGCTGCCGTCGGGCAACGACGCCGCCGTGGCGCTCGCCGAGGCCGTGGCGGGCTCCGACCGCCGCTTCGCGAAGCTGATGACCCGGCATGCCCAGGAGCTCGGCCTCGGCTGCACGCGCTACGTGGACTCGTACGGGCTGCGCGCCGGCAACCAGTCGTGCGCCGCGGACCTCGCCGCGCTCACGCGCCTGGCGATCCACCAGCCCCGCATCGCGCGGATCGTCCGCCAGGCCCACGCGAGCATCCCGTTCCCGATCAAGGGCCGCCGGCTCGACCTGCGCAGCACGAACCCGCTGCTGCGCGAGCCGCGCTACCCGGGCACGATCGGCCTGAAGACCGGCTACACCGATCGCGCCGGGCACTGCCTGATCGCGGTGGCGCACCGCGGCGACCACACGCTGGCCGCCATCGTGCTCAACTCGCCCAACACCCGCGATCAGACGCGGCGGATGCTCGACACGGGGTTCCGCGCGCTGCTCTAGCTACGGCAGGACGACGGTCTCGCAGTCGAAGACGCCGTCCTCGAAGTCGTCGACGATCACGGTGTCCTCGCCGTCCCCGCAGTCGATCGTGTCGTCGCCGGAGTCGCGCGCCTGGATCGTGTCGTTGCCGGGGCCGCCGAAGAGGTCGTCCTCGCCGAGGCCGCCGTTCACGCGGTCGTCGCCCTCGCCGCCCTGGACGAGATCGAAGCCGGGCCCACCGGTGAGGCGGTCGTTGCCGAGCCCGCCGTCGAGCTCGTCGTCGCGGTCGCCGCCCACGACCTTGTCGTCGCCGGCCTCGCCGCGCAGGACGTCGTCGTCGTTGCCGCCGAGCACGGCGTCGTTCTCGCCACCGCCGCGGATCTGGTCGTTGCCCTCGCTGCCGCTGAGACGGTCGGCGGCCGCGTTTCCGAAGATCTTGTCGTTGCCGCGGCGGCCGTCGATCTTGTCGTCGCCGCCGCGCCCCACGATGCGGTCGGCGGCGTTAGTTCCGGCGATCCGGTCGGCCCGGGCGGTGCCGCCGATGCTCTTCGCCTCGGCGGCGGCGGCCGCGGCGAGGGCAAGGAGGGACATGGCGATGGCGACTCGTCGTCTCATGCGGTCCCGAAGTATGCGCGTTCGAAGCTGTCGGGGTAGCGGAAGGTGCTCGCGGAGGTGGCCGGGCGGTAGTCGAAGCCGAGCCGCTCGAGGAAGCCGGAGGTGTGCAGCTTCATGAGCTCGTGGTCCGGAGCGGCGCCGGCCGGGCCCTCGTTCGAGCACGGCGCCGACGCGATCTGCTCCGGGCTCGGCAGCTCCGGAGGGTCCTCGCGCGGCTTGGACTCCCAGTCGAACGAGCGCGCGATGTTCGCTGCATAGCGGTCGCGGCGCGTGAGCGGCCCCAGGCCGAAGCGGTACTCGATCATCTTGAGGATCGATTCGAAGCCGTAGGTCCCGTGCTCCACGTGACCGGTGCGCGCGTACGGCGAGAGCACGACCGCGGGGATGCGCATGCCCATCCGCCCGTAGTCCTCGGCCAGGTTGCGGCTGTTGCGATCGTCGGGCACGCGCGGCGGGCGCACGTGGTCGAAGAAGCCGCCCCACTCGTCGTAGACGAGGAACAGCGCGCCGCGGCTCCACTGCGGCGACTCCATGAACGCGTGGGCCACGTCCGACATGAACGCCTGGCCGGCCCGGATGTCGCCGTGCGGGTGCTCGTCGCCGCGCACGCCCGGCGCGCTGGCGGGGTCGTTGCCGCCGAAGAAGGGGTCCACGAACGAGAGGTTCGGGAGCGTGCCCGAGGCGGCCCGGGCGTAGTACTCCTCCACGCGCGCGGAGCGCGCGAGGCCGGGGGCGCCCCAGAGGCCGGCGGCGGGCAGGTCGTTGAAGTAGCAGCGGCCGGTCAGCCCGCGCGCGGCGAGCGCCGCGAAGATCGTCGTGTCGGGGAAGCCGCCCTCGTCCACCGGCAGGCTGTTGTCCTTCTTGCCGTACGACTGCGCGGCGTGCATGTACTCGCGGTTGGGGAAGGTGGGGCCGAGCAGCGAGCAGAAGAAGCGGTCATAGGTGGTGGAGGCGACCGCCGCGTGCGAGATGAACGGAAGGTCGTCCTTCTCGTAGTAGGAGAGAGCGAAGTCGTCGTTGCCGGCGGCGCGGCGGAAGCCGTCCATCCGGCCGCCGTTGAACTGCTCGCGGCCGCCGTTCCAGCTATGGCTCGGATCCACGTTGTCGCAGCCCTGGAAGTCGGGCGCCCAGCGGCGGGTCGCGTGCGGCACGCCGTCGTCGTCGAGGTAGGTGAGCCCCGCCTGGCGGCCGTCCGCACCCGGCAGCCAGCCGAGGTAGTGGTCGAACGAGCGGTTCTCCATCATCAGCACGACGAACGTGTCGATCGGGAGGTTGCGCGGCGACGGCAGCGGCTTGCGGCGCTGGCGCCGGGCGGCCTCCGCGACGAGCGCGTTGGGATTCAGGGCGGTCGCCATCCCGGCGGCGAGGCCCGCGGTCGCGGCGGTGCGCTGGAGGAAGTCGCGCCGGCGCAGGTACTCGTCCGGCGACTCGTGGGCCAGCTGCTCGGCGTACTCCGGGTCGCGGATGTCGCTCATGGCGCGCACGCTACCGAGTCTCTCTACGCTAG
>DASVPL010000094.1:0-3509 GCA_036382905.1 Thermoleophilaceae bacterium
TTCCTGAGCTACTGCGCGGCCGGCCGCGCCGCCGCGCACCACGCGCTGCTGGCCGAGCTGCTCGAGCTCTACGACGTGCGCTACGCCGCGCTGAAGGACGCGCGCTCGGCACTCGACTTCGAGGACCTCGAGCTGCGCGCCCGCGACCTGCTGCGCGCGCGGCCCGACCTCTGCACGACCGTGGCCGAGCGCTACCGGCAGGTGATGGTGGACGAGTTCCAGGACACCAACAAGCTCCAGAACGAGATCGTCGACCTGGTCGCGGGCGAGCGGCTGTTCGCCGTCGGCGACGAGCGGCAGTCGATCTACGGCTTCCGGCACGCGGACGTGGAGCTGTTCCGCGAGCGCGGTGCGGCGGCGGCCGCGGCGGGGCGCGCGGCGAGCCTGCGCACGAACTTCCGCAGCCGTCCCGAGGTGCTGGCAGCGGTCAACGCGGCGTTCGGGTCGGTGTGGGAGGAGCACGAGCCGCTGGCGCCGGCGCCGGGCAGCTCGTCCACGCCGCCGCGGATGGACCCGGCGGTCGAGCTGCTCATGGTCGATCGCTCCAAGCCGCGCTGGGAGGCCGCCGTGGGCGCCGACGCCTTCGGCACCGGCGTGGGGGAGAGCATCTGGCGCGGCGCCGAGGCGCGGCTGCTCGCCAAGCGGATCGGTGAGCTGGCGGGGCCGGGGCACGCGTTCGAGTACGGCGAGGTGGCGATCCTGCTGCGGGCCTCGACCGACATGGCCCTGTACGAGCGCGCACTGGTCGAGCGGGGGATTCCCGCGTACTCGCACGGCGGGCGCGGGTTCTCCGAGGCGCAGCAGGTGGGCGACCTGCGCGCCTACCTGGCGGCGCTCGCCAACCCGCTCGACGAGCTGGCGCTGACGATGCTGATGGCATCGCCGCTCGTGGGGGCGTCGCTCGGCTGCGTGGCGGCGATCGCGCGGCGGTCGAAGCGCATGAGGCGCGACCCGTGGTGGGCTTTGGAGCAGGCGTTCCGGCCGGGCGGCGACGGCTCCGACGGGCTCGCCGCCGGCCTGCCCGCGGACGACCGCGCGCGGGTGGCGGCATTCGTGGAGCGCTTCGCGCGCGAGCGGGCGGAGGCGCCGCGGCTGGCGCTCGAGACCGTGATCGACCGGGCGGTGACCGAGTCCGGCTACGACCGGGTCGTGCTCGCGATGCCGGGCGGCGACCGGCGGCTCGCGAACGTGCGCAAGCTGATGCGGATAGCGCGGCGGTTCGAGGCGGCGGAGGGGCGCGACCTGCGGCGGTTCATCGACCACCTCGACGAGCGCGAGGAGCTGCGCGCGCACGAGGGCGAGGCGCCGGTCGAGGGCGAGGCGCGGACGCCCGCCGTGCGGCTGATGACGATCCACGCGGCGAAGGGGCTCGAGTTCCCGGTGGTGTGCGTCGCCGACCTGGGGCGGCCGATGCGCGGCGGCGACGACGGTGGGATCCAGGTGGCCGAGGACGGCCGGGTCGGACTGCGGCTGGCGTCGCTGTCGGGCGAGTCGCGCGGGGCGCTCGAGTGGGACCGGCTCGAGGAGGAGCAGACCGCGCGCGCCGAGGAGGAGGAGCGGCGGATCTTCTACGTGGCGATGACCCGCGCGGAGGAGCACCTGGTGCTGAGCGGAGCGACCGACCTGTCGAAGTGGCCCGAGCCGCGACCGCTGCGCGAGCCCCTGGATTGGATCTGGCGCGCGGTGGCCCCGGGGGCGAAGGATCTGCTCGACGGCGCTCCAGTAGGTGTGGACGAGTACGACACCGACCACGGCCACGTCCGCGTGGCCTGCACGGCTTTGTCGCCGGCGAGCGTGGACGAGCTGCTGGCGTCGGAGGATCGCCGGCCGGGGGAGCCCGCCGCGGCCGCCGCGGAGCCGCCCGCCGCCGCTTCGCCCCCCGCCGCCGCGGACCCGCCCGCCGCCGCTTCGCCCCCCGCCGCCGCCGAGCCCGCCGAGCTCCCCGCGAGCCCGCCCCGCGACCGGCTCGCCGCCCCGGCCCAGCCGCTCCCCGTCGCCCGCCTCAGCTACTCCTCCCTCGAGGGCTACCGCCGCTGCGGCTACCGCTTCTACCTCGAGCGGGTCGCGCGGCTCGGCTCGCTCGACAACGCCGCCCTCGCCGGGCGCTCGCGCGCCGCCGAGGCCGCGGCCGCCAACGCCGCCGCCGCGCCCGAGGACGGGCAGCTCGTGCTCGCGCTCGACACCGCTCGCCCGATCGCTGCCCCAACCGAGGGGATCACACCCCTGCTCCGGGGAACGATCGTCCACCAGCTACTCGAGCGGGTCGACATGCGCGCCCCGGAGACACCGGACGCCGACGCGATCGAGCGTTCGCTGCGCGGCCACGGCTCCCCCGCGGAGCCCGAGGAGATCGAGTGGATCGCGACGCTCATAGAGGGCTTCGTCCGCTCGCCCCTGCGCGAGCGGATCGCGGCCGCGCAGCGCGTTCGCACGGAGCTCGCGTTCGCCTTCGAGCTCCCGGCGGCGGACCGCCCACCCGTGCTCGTGAACGGCGTCGTGGACGTGCACGCCGAGGAGCCGGACGGCCTGCTGATCGTGGACTACAAGACCGACCCGCTCGACGGCCAGGACCCGGCCGCGGTGGTCGAGCGCGGTTACACGACCCAGCGCCTCGTCTACGCGCTGGCGGGCCTGCGCGCGGGAGCGGAGCGGGTCGAGGTCGCCTACAGCCTCCTCGAGGCGCCGAACGACCCGGTCGCGGCGACCTTCGGCCCGGCCGACCGCGAAACGCTCGAACACGAGCTGACCGCGTTGGCGGGCGGCCTCCTCGGCGGCGACTTCCGCCCCACCGACACGCCGCACCGCGATCTCTGCTGGACCTGCCCGGGCCGGCCCGCCCTCTGCTCCTGGGGCCCGGAGATGACCCTGCGCGAGCGCCCGGCTAACGGCTCCGTCCGCCCCCCGGCTTATGTTCGTCGGTCCCTATGAGCCGGATCGCCATGGACGCAGTCACCGTCTCCGCCTACGCGGTGAAGATCCAGGTCGCAGCCAAGCGCGCCGGCTCGGCCACGGTCGAGGGCGAGGTGCAGAAGCCGCGCAAGACGGGCGGCGGCGCCTTCATGTTCGACCTCACCGACGGCCGCAGCAGGTTGAGCTGCAAGGTCCTCCCGCGCCGGCTCCGTGGCGGCATCTCGCACGTGCCGAAGAACGGTGACCTGGTTCGCATCCAGGCGGCGCATCCGGACTTCTGGCCGCAGGCGGGCCTCCTGAGCGTCGTCGTCGAGGACATCGAGCTCGCGGGCGACGGCGAGCTGCTGCGCCGGCGCGAGGAGCTGCTCGCCACCCTCCAGCGCGAGGGCCTGACCGACCGCGCCGGGTTCCCCGCGCTGCCGCGCTTCCCACGCGCGGTGGGGATCGTCGCGGGCAGCGACTCGGACGCGCTGAAGGACGTCCTCCAGGGCCTGCGCGAGCGCTACCCGATCGCGCGGGCGGTCACCGCCTGCTGCCCGGTGCAGGGAGCGGCCGCGCCCGACGCGGTGGTCGCGGCGCTGGCGCGGCTGGACCTGCAC
>DASVPL010000095.1:0-8363 GCA_036382905.1 Thermoleophilaceae bacterium
TAGGAGGGACGCTCGATGTGCGCGAGCGCGAGCGCCGGCAGCGCCAGCGCCACGATCGCAGCGGCGATGGCTGCCCACGCCATGCGAGTGCCCCGGGTCATCCGGCAGGAGTATGGACGACGGCGCCGTCGTCTGTCACCGGTTCTCCGGTGATGTGCGCGTCGAGTTGCTCGAGGCTGAGCCGCAGCATGTGGTCGAACTCCTTGTGCAGGAGCTTGCGGATCGGCTTCAGCGCGGTGTACGGGTCGTAGTAGTAGCGCCAGCGCACGCGCGTGCCGCCGCCGGGCAGGGGCTCGAGCTCGAGGTCCTCCATCAGCTCGCGGCCGAGCGGCAGCGTGCACGCGTCGATCGACGCCATCCAGTGCCTGCCGGGCTCGGCGACGAAGGTGCGCACGCGCTGGCTCATGAACTTGAAGGTCTCCTCGACCACCTGCTCGCCGCGCTCGTTCGGCCCAGCGATCCAGCGCGCCCGGACGAAGTCGGGCAGCCAGTCGCGGGCCTCGGTGAGGTTCACGATGCCGTCGTAGATCGCCTCCGGCGAGGCGGCGAGCGTCTCCGTCACGTCGATCGCGTGCGGTGCGCGCTCGCCGAAGCTCGCATCGCTCGGGCGGAGCTTGAAGACGAGCGGCCAGCGGCGGCCGGGGGTGCCGGCGATGCGCGGCGCGCGGCCGTTCTGGTCCTGCGGGGCCGGGCGGCGGGGCGCGTCGCTCACGCCGAGCTGCTCGCGCCAGTAGTCGGACAGGAACACGCCATCGGGGTCCATGTTCTCACGCAGCTCCAGGAACTCGCCGAGTCGTGGGTGGGCGGCGCGGGCGTGGCGGGCGGCGCGGGGCGGGTCCGGGAACCGGTGCTTGGCCCAGTGCATGCGAAAGTCGAGGTCGCCGAGCAGGCTCCAGAACTGCGGGAAGTAGGTCTCGCGCGGGTCGCCCTTCGTGCTCTCGTGCCAGCAGATGTTGAGGCGCGTGGACTCGCGGGCGTAGCCGGGGGAGAGCCAGAAGCGGCTCGGCGGGGCACCGTAGATCTCGAGCGTGTAGGCGCCGGTGGCCGGGTGCCCGCCCGTGCGGTAGTGCTCGCGCAGGCGGCGGATCGCCTCGTCCGTGGCGTCGGCCGGGATCCACAGCTCGCACCAGGTGCTGTCGAAGAACCGCTCGTCGAGCTCGTCGTCCTGGGGGAGCACGCGCCACCAGGCGTCGCGGAAGTGCTGCTCCTCGCCCTCCGGGAGGAACGCGTTGTAGAGCGCGGCGAGGCCGCGGTTCCAGCGCCCGGCGCGGCAGGCGGCGCCGATCGCGGTGCCGGCGACGGCCTGCGCGGGCGTGGTCGACCCGGCGACGGCGGGGAGGAGACGGTACGGGCGCGGGTCCGGCGACGGCGGCCCGGGGATCGAGCGGGCGGTCCAGGTCGAGAGCTTGTCCACCCCGCGCTGGGGCCACCAGTACGCGCGGGCGTACTCGTTGTCGCGCAGGAGCGCGGCCGGGTCTGCGTCCGCCGCGGAGACGATGCGCTCCACGCCCTCCACGTCGAAGCGCTCGACGCACTGGAGCGTGATCGCCGTGATCACGCCCAGCAGGCCCATCGACACGCCCGCGGCGTCGAAGCGCTCGTCGCCGGGGTGGAGGTCGTGGATCGCGCCCGTGCCGTCTATCAGTCTCAGGCCGACGACCTGCTCGGTGAGCGCGTGGCGGCGGCTGCCTCCGGCCGAGCCGGTCATCAGGAAGCCGGCGACGGTCTGGTGCGTGATGCCCGCGGTCACCGGCAGCGCCCAGCCGCGCTGCTCGAGCCGCCAGCAGAGCCCGGTCTCGACCGCGCTCCCGTCGCGCGGGTTGCCGCCGAGCCGCACGCCCGCGCCCACGGTCACCCGCATGCGCGCGTCGTCGTAGTCGATTGTGTCGAGGCGGTCGAGCGCGACGTGGATGCCGTGGCGGGCGAGGATCGCGGGCTCGACCGAGTGGCCCGTGCCGCGGACGCGCAGCGGCACGTTCGACGCGCGGGCCGAAGCGACGAGTTCCTGCACCTCGGACTCGCTCGACGGGTGGAGGACCCCGGCGCGGTCGGGGAGGAGCACTACGTGGCGGCGGGCGCGCCCGCCGGGGCGGAGGCGCCGTCCGGAGCGGAGGCGCCGTTGCCGGCGGAGGGGGCCGCGGCCGCGTGGGCGTCGGGCGTCGAGCCGGCGGCTTCGCCCGCGCCCGCGGCGGCGCCCGCGCTCGAAGCGGCGGCGCCCGCGCCCGAAGCGCCTTCGCCCCCGCGCTCCATCGCCAGCTCCTCGAGCACCTCCGCCGCCGCTCGCTCGCCCGCGTCCACGGCTCCGCCCATCGAGCCGTTCGCGTGGATGCCCGTCTCCGCGCCCGCCCAGTGGATCCGGCCGACCGGCTTGCGCAGGGCGGGGCCGAAGGCGGTCAGCGCACCCGTGGTCGCGATCGCGTTGTAGCAACCGCGCGCCCACGGATCGTCGGACCAGTTCTTCTCGTGGAACTCGTCCGGAGTCCGCGCGCGCTCGCCGAACAGCCGCACGAACTGGTCGAGCACCGCCTCGCGCCGCGCGCGCTCGGGCAGCAGCGCCAGCTCGCGCGCCGTGCGCCCGCCGCCGAAGCCGCCGATCACCGCGCAGTTGCCGCCGGCGGGGATCGTGTCGAAGATCGCGGCGAGCGGGCCGCGGGTGCTCGTGGCCTGCCCGCACAGCCCGTTCTCGCGCCAGAAGGCGCGGTCGTAGACCGCCACGTACTTAAGCGCCGACCCCGGGTTGAGCCGCTGGACGAGCTGGTCGCGCTGGCCCGGCAGCGGCGGGTCGTACACGATGCGTCCCGCCATGACCGGCGGCAGCGCCACGATCGCCCGGCGGGCGCTCACCGCGAAGCCCTCACCGGACACGCGCACGCGCCCGCGGTCGTGCGCTACGTCGCGCACCGCGCAGCCGAGCGCTATCGGCGCGTCGAGGCCCTCGGCCATCCGCTCGGGGATCGCCACGGCGCCGCCCTGGAAGCGGCGCTCCTGGCTCCCCTTCCGCACGCTCCCCAGGTACTCGAACGACTCGTAGCTGCGCGAGTAGAAGAGCGCGTGCAGGAGCGAGAAGTCGGCGGTCGACGCGCACCAGATCGCCTCGGTGGCCATCTCGAACAGCTCGCGCGCGCCGCGGGTGGCGAAGTTGCGCCGCACCCAGGTCGCCAGCGTCTGCGAGTCCCACTCGCGCGCCTTCGCGGCCGTCCACGGCGCCGCCGGCGGCACCTGCCGCACCATCCGCTCGAAGCGCAGCAGCCCCTGCGCCGAGTCGGCCAGCACGAGCGCGCCCGCGTTCGGGATGTAGCCCTTGTAGCGGCGCACGCGGCCGCTCAGCTCGAGCAGCTTGTCGCCGGTGTTGTTGACCTTCTGCTCCGGCACCCCCACCGACCGCGCCGCCTCGATGATCTTGTGGCCGAGCGGACCGAAGTACTCGCCGCCGAGATCGACCACGGCGCCCTCGCCGACGCGCACCCCGAGCAGCCGCCCGCCCACGCGCTCGCGCGCCTCGAGCACCACGACCGACGCGCCCGCGGCCTCCAGCTCGCGCGCCGCGGTGAGCCCCGAGAGGCCCGCGCCCACGACGACGACGTCGGCCTCGGCTGGCACCTGGTCGGAGCGGATCACGGCGCCGGGGATCCTCTCACAGCCCGTGGTGAGGCCACTCGGGCCGCTCGCCGCGCTTGAAAGCGCTCGCCCCGACCGTGTGCTTGTCACGCCGCATGAACATCGACAGCGCCATCTCGAACTCGATCCGCAGCCGTTCCTCGAGCGTGTGGCCGACGCCGCGCATCACGGATTCCTTGTCGCTCCGTATGGCGCCCTGCGGGAGCGCGGCGATCTCGTGCGCGAGCGCCTGCGCCCGCGCGAGCGACTCGCCGCGCGGGACGATCTCGTTCACCAGCCCGATCCGCTCCGCCTCGTGCACGTCGATCCGCCGACCGGTGATGATCAGCTCCATCGCCTTCGCGTAGCCGACCACGAGCGGCAGGCGCACGGTCAGGCCGTCGCCGCCGACGATGTTCCAGCGTCGCTCGAGCGCCCCGAACTCCGCGTTCTCGGCGGCGATGCGGATGTCGGCGAGAAGGGCGGTCTCGAGGCCGGCGGCGAACGCGTAGCCGTTCACGGCGGCGATCACCGGCTTGAAGATGTCCGCGCGGCGCGTGTAGCCGCAGTCGCCGGGCGAGTTGTAGAGCTGAGTGCGGAACTCGTCGAAGTCCGGCATCTCGGTGAGCTCCGAGGCGTCCTGTAGGTCCCACCCCGCGCAGAAGGTCGTCTCGCCGGCGCCGGTGATCACGAGGACGAATGCGGTCTCGTCGTCGCGGAAGCGCTGCCACGCGTGGTGGAGCTCCTCGTTCATCGTGCGGCTGACCGCGTTGTGCTGGTCGGGCCGGTTGTAGGTGAGCGTGACGACGTGCTCGTCCTGCTCGTAGATCAGCGTCTCGTAGTCGGGCATGGCGCGTACCGTACGCCTCGGTGCCCGACCTGCATGTAGACCTCGGGACGGGTGACGGGAAGTACGTGCTGCGCTGCGCGCGGGCGAATCCCGAACGGCATCACGTAGGAGTCGATGCGCTGGAGGCGCCGATGGCGGCGTCGATCCGGCGTGCGGCGGCCAAGCCTGCTCGGGGCGGAGTGGAGAACGCTCGGTTCATCGTGCGCGATGCGTTGGATCCGCCCGCGGACCTGCTCGGTCGCGCTTCGCTCGTGACGGTGAACTACCCGTGGGGGTCGCTGCTGCGGGCGGTGGCCGCGCCGGAGCCGGCCGGGCTGGCGGCGGTCGTGTCCTTGTTGCGGCCCGGCGGGCGGCTCGTCGCGTTGCTCAACGCGAGCGCTTCGGAGGACAGCTCGTATGCCGAGCGGTTGGAGTTGCCGGCGCTCGACGGCGAGCACATAGAGGAGAGGCTCGTTCCCGGTTGGTCTGCCGAGGGTCTCCGTGATGTCTCGGCGCGGCTGCTCGATGCGGGGGAGGAGCCGCCGCACCGGACGACGTGGGGTCAGCGGCTAGTGCGGGGCTCCGGTCGCGAGACGCTGCTCGTGTCCGGCACGCTTCAGTCCTGAACGAGGACGAGGGTGGCGGTGCGCCCGCGCGCTCCCGGGACCTCGACGGCTTCGCCGGCGCGCCATGACACGAACTGCTCGCGCTCGGTGCCGAGGTCGAGGCCGATCACGCCGCGGGTGTGGCCGGAGCGCGTGGCCTTGCGCAGCCACTTCGGGACGCGGTCGGCCGGGGCGTTTGCGATGAGAGCCGTGCGCGCGTCGAGCTCGGCCTCGCGGGGGCGGAGCTCGGCGCCGTCCATTTGGAGTTCGGCGTTCGCTATTCCCGCCACCGCTAGAACGGCGTCATTTAGGGAGAGGGTCGGGGCGGGGAGGACGGTATGGCCCGCCGCGTGGGCCTGCGCGATCGCGGTCCTCGCCTCCGCGTCCGTGGCCAGGTCGACACAAAGCGTGACGCGCTGACCCTCTTGTAACGCTCGTGTAACGGAGTTCGGGTCGGTTCGGAGAACTGGGCCATCTTTTGGTCGTATATGACCCCTAACTTGGCCCAGGTCCTCCGCGGGGGCGCCGGAGGCGGGGGCGGGGGCCGGCGCGACCACGAGGACACCCGGCGCGGTCTCGTGGGCCAACTCCTCCACCCTCACTGCAATCCGCGCTTCGGACGCGGCGGCAGCCACGAAGGAGCGCGCGACGTCGGCGGCCGCGCGGTCCGCGCCCACCACGACGGCGTTACGCGCCACATCAGGCGCTCGCCGCACCACAAGCGGATCGCCCGGCCGGAACGCCGGGTTGAGCCGGCCGCGCACGTGCACGGTCTCCCCGCCGGCGGCGAGGGTCAGCTCCACGCGCCCGTGCAGCTCCGCCAGCGCCTCCTCGTCGAGCCGAGTCGCCACGCCGACCACGCACGTCGCCCGCGCCCCGATCTCGGCCTCGCGAGTCAGCTCCAGCGTCTTGCCGTGCGTCGCGCGGATGTTCGGATGGCCGGCGGCTGTACCGGTGATAGCGCCCATCGCGGCAGGCTACGCCGCGCGCACATCGATCGCGGGCTTCGCGCCGGGCCGCCGCCGCGCCCCGACCCTCAGCTCTCCTCCGCCGCGCGCACGGCCGCGGCGAGCTTCGCCTCCGTCTGCGGGCCGCGGAGCTGCGTCGCAATTCGCCCGTCGGAGTCGAGGATCACCGTCACCGGCAGGCCGAGCAGGCGGTACTCGCTCCCGGCCAGGCCGTCCGGGTCGCTCAGGTTCGGGAACGTCCACCCGTAGCGGCGGATGAACTTGCGCGCACCGGGCGCGTTGTCGGTGTAGCTCACGCCCACCACGCCGATCCGCCCGCGGTTGCGCTCGTAGAAGCGCTGGAGGAGCGGAGCCTCCTTGCGGCACGGCTCGCACCAGCTCGCCCAGAAGTTCACGACGGCCGGCTTGCCGCGCAGCGACTCGACGGTCACCTTCGGCGGCACGAGGACCGCGGCCGGGAGGGGCGGAGCGCCCGGCCCGTCGTCGCCCCCGTCGTGCGTGGCCAGCTCGAGCACGATCAGTCCGCCCACGAGGACGGCGGCCACGAGCAGGTAGCGCCGCACGGCCCCTACTGCTGGGCGAGGAGCGGCACGTCGCGGACGATCTGCTCCGGCTTGAAGTTCGCCGGGTAGAGCGTGGTGATCTTCCCCGAGCCGCTGATCCCGTAGATGGGCGACGAGTGCTCGATCAGCTCCGGGTTGGCGGCGGCCGGCTCGGCGACGATGCCCCAGTTCTTCCAGGTCCGTCCGAGCTCACCCTCGCCGCCGACCAGGTACTGCATCCGCCCGCTCATGCCGCGCCCGGCGATGAACTTGTTGACGGCCTTGGGCGTGTCGCGCCTGGGATCGGTCGAGACCGCCACGATCACCATGTCCTTCGCCTTCGCGCCGAGCTTCGTCTGCGCGACCTTGAGGTTGCTCACGATCAGCGGGCACACGTCGGGGCAGTTCACGTACAGCCACGTGACGAGCACGGCCTTCCCGCGGTGCTGCGAGATGTCGAACCGCTCGCCGGTCGAGTCCTCGAGCACGAGCGGCGGCGCCGGCTTCGGCGGCGTGGCCACCGCGCCGGCGTAGTCGGGCATCGAGCCCTTCTTCTGATCGCCGGCGACCGAGTTCTGCTTGCTCCCGCCGCCGCCTTCATCGTCGCCGCACGCGGTGGCGCCCAGGATCAGGGCGACGCCGAGGACGAGGCCGAGCGGCAGGCGGAATCGCGAAGGCACGGCGGGCAGCCTAGGGGACCGCGCTAAACGCGTCGTGAAGCCCGCCGGGAAGGGCCGCGGCTACCGCAGGGCGGCCTCGCGCCGGCGGCGGCGGAGCATGGTGCCTCCGAGCCACCCGAGCCCCGCGACGATCCCCACCGGAATCAGCACACCGAGCGCACGAAGTGCGAGGTTCAGGGAGCCGGCGAGGAGACCGAGCGAGTCGTCGAGCGCCTCACGCGTGCCGCCCGTCGCGGCCCCGCCGTCGTCGCCCTCGGCCTCGAGGGTGACCGCGACCGCGACGTAGTCGGTCCGCTCACGCAGCGCGCCGAGCTCGCGGCGCAGCCGGTCGATGCGCAGCGACACCGCGTCGAGGCGGCGCCGGATCGCCTCGGCCGCGCGGTCGCTGTCGGCGGCTGCGAGCCGGCGCAGCAGGCTGCGGCGCTCGGCCCGCGCGGCGCTGAGGCGGTCGCGCGAGGAGACGAACGCGGGCGTCACGTCGCGTCCCGACTGGCTGCGCGCGCGCACGTGACCGAGCTTCGAGAGGTCGCGCAACGCCTCCTGGAGCGACGCGGCGGGAATGCGCAGGTCGAACGTGCCGCCGCCCTCGGAGTCGTCGCCGGTCGAGACCGACGAGCGCAGCACGAACCCCTCGTGGCGGTCGGTCACGCCGACGATCGAGTCCGCCACGCGGTCGAGCTCGTCCTCCGGCGCCGCGAGCGTGAGCTCGGCGGAGCGCTCGATGCGCCGCTCGCGCTCGCCGGGTGCGACGCGCGCGGCGCCGGCGCCCGCCGGCGGCACCTGCACCGCGCCGCCCGCCGGCGGAGTCCGCAGCGCGAGGTCGTCGGAGGGAGCCTGCGCCGCCGGTTCGGCGGTCTCGCCCACGGGAGCGGCATCGCGGGTATCGGTACCGGAGACGGACAGGGCCACGCCGATCACGACGAGCAGGGAGGCCGCGGCGCCCGCGAGCGCGAGCATCCGCCGGCGGGGGACGGCCAGCGCGGGCAGGCGGGGCGCCGCGTCCGGGGAGGCGACGCGCGGCGGCCGGGCCAGCGAGGGGACGCGGCGCCCCCGGCGCGGGAACCCGGCCGCGACGTGGTCGCCCAGCGCGAGCACACGCCGCCGGCGCGGGAACCCGGCCGCGACGTGGTCGCCCAGCGCGA
>DASVPL010000096.1:0-5173 GCA_036382905.1 Thermoleophilaceae bacterium
TGATCGCGCGCACGAGCCCGAAGGGCGGTGGCGCGACGATCCAGCTCGACCGCGGGCGCCGCAGGGTCGTCAAGTTCCGCTCGGGCTCGTCCCGCAACCGCGTCCTGGTGGCCACGGTCGGCACGAAGGGCGCGGGCCGCCACGTGCTGCGGCTGGTCACGCTGGGCGGCGGCCCGGTCGAGATCGACGGCGTGGGCGTGGCGGCACGCTAGCCGCCGGCCAGCGCCTTCTCGAGCCCGGGCCCCATCCGCTCCACCGTCGCGTCCCAGGTCAGGTACTCCTCGACCCGGCGGCGCCCGGCGCGGCCCAGCTCGTCGCCCCACTTGGGGTCCTCGAGGATGCGCAGCAGCGCGGCGCCGAGCGCCTCGGGATCCTCGCGCGGCACCACCAGGCCGGTCTCGCCGTCGAGCACGACCTCGGGCAGCGCGCCCACCGCGGTCGTCACGCACGGCAGCGAGTGCCCCATCGCCTCCGCGAGCGACCCGCCGAAGCCCTCCCAGCGCGACGGCAGGCAGAACACGCCCGCGTCGGCGTAGAGCTCGGCCACCCGCGCGCGGTCGTCGATCGTGCCCAGCACCTCCACGCCGGGCTCGGTCGGCGCGTCGTCGGTCCCCAGCACGACCAGCCGCGCCTCGGGCAGGCGCGCGCGCACCGCGCGGAACGCCTCGATCAGATGCGGCCCGCCCTTGTGCTCCCAGAAGCGCCCCACGAACAGGATCACGGGCTCGTGCGTGCGCTGCTTGGGCTCGGGCAGCGGATGGAAGTTGGACCCGCCGCTCACGATGCTGATCCGCTCCTCCGGCACGCCGTAGTGCTCGACCATCGAATCGGCCATGATCTGCCCGACCACGAACACGTGGCGCGCCTCGTTGAAGACCTTGCGCTCCCAGTCGAGCGCCGACTGCGGGTCGTCCGGGGCCCAGCCGGGATTGTGCTCGAGCGTGATCGCCATGGTGTTGTCGGTGTAGAGCACGTAGGGCGCGCCGCGTGCCTGGAACAGCGAGAAGATCTGCACCGCGAGGTCCACCCCGCCCTCGACCTCGCGCAGCCGCGCCGCCGCGTTGCGCGAGCGCAGCCGGTTGGCCAGCGCCCACTGCCAGTAGTAGCGCCCGCGCCAGCGCGGCCGCGAGGGGTGGAACGTGAGCGCGGCGGCCAGCGCCCGCTGCGGCTGGGTCAGCTCGACGCTGTAGCGGCCGGCCAGCCCGTAGCGGCGCTCGAGCGCGTCGTAGAGGAACTTCGCGACGCCCGAGTTTGTCCGGGCCGAGTACGGGTCGCCCTGTGAGAGCCCGACGAGCCGCGGCACGCGGCTAGCCCTGCTCGAGCGGCGCCATCGTGAGCCCCGCCTCCCTGAGCTGCTCCCAGTAGTGCTCGGCCGGCTCGCGCTGGCCGGACCAGACGATCGCCTGGCCGGTGTTGTGGATCTGGTTGGCGATCGCGTGGC
This sequence comes from Thermoleophilaceae bacterium, assembly GCA_036382905.1. Taxonomy (GTDB): domain Bacteria; phylum Actinomycetota; class Thermoleophilia; order Solirubrobacterales; family Thermoleophilaceae; genus AC-37. The sequence continues at coordinate 1,442 of DASVPL010000096.1, forward strand.
CCTTCTCGAGGGTCACGCCCGGGACGATCCGGGCAAGCGCCTGGGCCACGCCGTCGAAGGTGTTGTGGTTGTCGTTCAGCACGATCACGCGCCACGCCCCGCCGAGGCCGGAGCCCGGGTCGCCCACGCGCGGGAGCTCGATGGTGGCGCCGCCCGACTCCACTACGCGGTCGCCTCCGCCCTCTTGGTCAGGTAGCGCTCGAGCCCCAGGTAGAGCTGCTCGGCCGGCGCGGCCTGCTGGAGCCGCACGGCCTCCTCCTCGGGCAGCGCCTTGCTCACCGTCATTCCGTACTCGTAGGCGAACGCGTCGGCGCCCTGGTCGGCCCACTCGAGCTGGAGCCGCAGCGCCTCGCGCACGCGCGCGAGCTGGGCGGCCGGCTCGTCCACCGGGCCGAAGTGGGTCAGGCAGAGCCGCTCCGGCTCCCACGACTCGACGAGGTCGATCGAGCGCAGCCACAGCTCGACGTCGATCTCCGGCGGCGGGGTGGGCGCGATCGTGTGCTCGAACGGCGGGATCCGCACCCCGGCCACGTCGCCGGTGAACGCCTCGCCGGTCGACTCGTTCAGGTAGGCGACGTGGTGGCCCGCGTGCCCGGGCGTGTATGCCACCCGGAAGCCCTCGACCACCTCTCCCCCGTGCAGCACCACCACGTTCTCCTCCGGCACCGGCACGACCTCGCCCCAGAGCCGGTCCATCCAATCGCCGTAGAGCCGCTCCGCACTTCGCAGCAGGCGCGTCGGGTCGACCACGTGCGGCGCCCCCACCTCGTGCACGTACACCTTCACGTCCGGATGCCGGCCGACGAGCGTGCCGGTCCCGCCCGCGTGGTCGAGGTGGATGTGCGTGAGGAGGATCGCGCGCGGCTCGATGCCGTCGAGTGCTCCGATGCTCGTCGCCGGCCCCGGATCCACGATCACGCCGTCCTGCTCGTACGCGCAGATCACGCGGTCGCGCCCCATGTGCATCACGTCAATCGGCCGCGCCACCCGGGCCACCATACAATTCGACCATGGAGCCACGACTGCCTGAGCCGGATCGCCCCTGGGTGATGAGGACCTACGCGGGCCACTCGGACGCCCGCGAGTCCAACGCGCTGTACCGCAAGAACATCGAGAAGGGCCAGACCGGCCTGTCGATCGCGTTCGACCTCCCGACCCAGACGGGCTACGACCCCGACCACGAGCTCGCGCGCGGCGAGGTCGGCAAGGTCGGCGTCTCGATCGCGCACAAGGGCGACATGCACACGCTCCTCGACGGCATCCCGCTCGAAGAGATGAACACGTCGATGACGATCAACGCCACCGCGGCGTGGCTGCTGGCGCTCTACGTCGCGGCGGCCGAGGAGAACGGCGTCGACGCCAAGGTCCTCCAGGGCACGACCCAGAACGACATCATCAAGGAGTTCCTCTCGCGCGGGACCTACGCGTTCCCGCCCGGGCCGTCGATGCGGCTGATCGCGGACATGATCGCCCACTGCGTCGACGAGGTCCCGAAGTGGAACCCGATCAACGTCTGCTCGTACCACCTCCAGGAGGCGGGCGCGACGCCCGTCCAGGAGATCGCCTACGCGCTCTCCACCGCCCAGGCGGTCCTCGACCAGGTGCGCGAGCGCGTGCCGGAGGAGACCTTCCCGCGCGTGTTCGGCCGGATCTCGTTCTTCGTCAACGCCGGCATCCGCTTCGTCGAGGAGCACGCGAAGCTGCGCGCGATGGGGCAGCTCTGGCGTGAGATGGGCCGCGAGCGCTACGGGGTCGAGGACGAGCGCTACCTGCGCTTCCGCTACGGCGTGCAGGTCAACTCGCTCGGGCTCACCGAGGCGCAGCCGGAGAACAACGTGATCCGGATCGTGCTCGAGGCGCTGGCCGTCACGCTCGGCCGCGACGCGCGCGCACGCGCGCTCCAGCTCCCCGCCTGGAACGAGGCGCTCGGGCTGCCGCGTCCCTGGGACCAGCAGTGGTCGCTGCGGATCCAGCAGATCCTCGCGCTCGAGACCGACCTGCTCGAGTACCCCGACATCTTCGAGGGGTCGAAGGTCATGGACGGTCTGGTGGCCGAGCTGGTCGAGGGCTCGCGGCAGGAGATGGCCGTGGTGGCCGAGCATGGCGGCGCCGTCGAGGCGGTGGACTACATGAAGACCCAGCTCGTCGAATCGCACCGTGCGCGCGTCGGGCGGATCGAGAGCGGCGACCTCAAGGTGGTCGGGCAGAACACGTTCACGAGCACCGAGCCCTCCCCGCTCGCCGAGGGCGAGGACGGCGGGATCCTGACGGTCGACCCTAACGTCGAGCGCGACCGGATCGCCGCGGTCGAGGAGTGGCGCTCGCAGCGCGACGAGGATGCCGTGCGCGAGTCGCTCGAGCAGCTCCGCGCCGCCGCCGAGGACGAGGGCACGAACATCATGCCGGCGACGCTGGCCTGTGCCCGCGCGGGCGTGACCACCGGCGAGTGGGGCGGCACCCTGCGCGAGGTCTTCGGCGAGTACCGCGCGCCGACCGGCGTAGAGCACGCCGCGGGCGCGATCGAGGACGACCGCCTGACCGAGCTGCGCGAGAAGGTCGAGGCGGTCTCGGAGACGCTCGGGCGGCGCGTGAAGATCCTGGTCGGCAAGCCGGGGCTCGACGGCCACTCGAACGGCGCCGAGCAGATCGCCGTGCGCGCGCGCGACGCCGGCATGGACGTCGTCTACGAGGGAATCCGCCTCACGCCCGCCCGGATCGCCGCCACGGCGGTCCAGGAGGGCGTGCACGTGGTGGGGCTCTCGATCCTCTCGGGGGCGCACCGCGAGCTGATCCCGGACGTGCTCCGCGAGCTGAGCGACGCAGGTGCGGCCGTGCCGGTCGTGGTGGGCGGGATCATCCCGCCTGCCGACGAGAAGGCGCTGCTCGAGGCGGGCGTCGCGCGGGTCTACACGCCGAAGGACTTCGAGATCACGCGCATCATGGGCGACATCGTGGAGCTCGTCGCCGAGCATCACGGCGCCGCCGCCGCGGCGGCTTGACGGACCCCGCGGACCTCGGTCAGCGCCTCCGCGACGGCGACCGATCCGCGGCGCCGGCCGCCCTGAACGTCATCGAGGACCGCTCGCCGGCCGGGCGCGAGCGTGCGCGGATACTGCTGGCGGAGGTGGCGCCGGCCCGGCTCGGCGGCGAGGCGGGCGCGCACCTGATCGGCGTGACCGGGCCGCCGGGGGCCGGCAAGTCGTCGCTGCTGTCGGCGCTCGTCGCGCACTGGCGCGAGGCGGACCGCAGCGTGGCCGTGCTCGCCGTGGACCCGTCGTCGAAGCGCTCGGGCGGGTCGCTGCTTGGCGACCGGGCGCGGATCGAGCACGACCCGCGCGACGACGGCGTGCTGATCCGCTCCACGGCCGCCGGCACGCGCCTCGGAGGGCTCGCCGCGCCCACGCGCGAGGCCGCCCAGGTGCTGGCCCCTGCCTACGACCTGGTTGTGGTCGAGACGGTGGGCGTCGGCCAGTCCGAGACCGACGTGGAGGAGCTCTGCGACACGACCGCCGTGGTGGTGCAACCCGCGTCGGGCGACACGCTCCAGTTCATCAAGGCGGGGATCATGGAGGTGCCCGACGTGCTGGTCGTGACCAAGGCCGACCTCGGCGACTCGGCCCGCCGCGCGCGGCGCGACCTGATCGCCGCGCTGCGTGCACTCGGCTCGAGTGGCACGCCGGTGGTCAGCGTCTCCTCCACACCCCCGCCGCGCGGCATCGAGGAGCTGGCCGC
>DASVPL010000097.1:0-6134 GCA_036382905.1 Thermoleophilaceae bacterium
ACGTTCGAGGTCTGGGCCGACGTCGCGCGCCTGTACAAGCTCGACCCGGACTGGACCGCGGTGAGCGGCTACTCGATGGGCGGGTTCGGCACCTTCCGCATGCTCGCGCGCTGGCCCGACCTGTTCGCCCGCGGCATGTCCACGGTCGGCGCGCCCGGCAGCGTCTCCGACCAGCTCGTCTCGCTGCGCAACACGCCGCTCATGACCTGGAACTCCGCCGGCGACGAGCTCGTGAACATCCGGACCAGCGAGCAGACGGTCACCGACATGACCGCCGCGGGGATCCGGTTCAACCACTGGCTCTTCCCCGGCGCCGACCACCTGACGCTGTCCACGAACGACCAGTACGCGCCGGCCGCCGAGTTCCTCGGCGAGCACCGCGTCGACCGCGACCCGCCGCACGTGAGCTACGTGATCGACACGGGCGAGGACTCGTCCCGGGCCGAGGTCGTGGCCGATCACGCCTACTGGGTCTCCGGGCTCACGCTGCGCGACGGGCGCGCCGTGCGCGGCGTGTTCGACGTGCGCTCGGCCGGCTTCGGCGTTGGCGACCCGCCGGTGCTCGACATCGAGACCTCGCAGGGGACGCTGGAGGGCGGCGCCCACGGGCCGATGCCGTACCAGCGCCGCGAGCGCCGCTGGGGCCCGGCGCCGCCCCTCGCGCGCACCGACAAGCTGTTCGTGAAGGCCGGCAACGTGCGCTCGGCCACCATCGACGGCACCCGCGCGCGGGTCGGCTGCGCGCCGAAGGTCTACCTCGCGATCGACGGCCCGCTCTCCCTGCGCCTCACCTGCGCGGACAAGGTGCGCAGCAAGCCGCCGCGCTGCACCAAGCGCGTCTCGCTCACCCTGCCGCGCGTGGCCGCGCGCCCGAACGTGGCGGTCACCGCCGGCCGCGACGGCAAGCTGCTGGCGCGCGCGACCGGCAAGCGCGTGCTGCGGATCGCGTTCAGGCGGCCCACGCGCAAGGCGTTCACGGTCGAGGTGGCCGCGAGCTCGGAGGGCGCCACGCCGGGGGTGGGGCTGACGATCGCGCGGCGCGTCGGGGCCTGCCGCCGGTAGGGTCCGGCCCCTGATGAGGGCCGTGCAGATCACCGCGCTGAGCGGGCCGTCCGAGGCGCTCGAGCTCGTGGACGTCCCCGAGCCGCAGGAGCCCTCGCACATGATGACCCCCGGCAGCGGCGTGGTCGTAGAGGTCCACGCGGCCGGGGTCTCGTTCCCGGAGGTGCTCCAGTCGCGCGGCGAGTACCAGGTCAAGCCCGACGTGCCGTTCGTGCCCGGCAGCGAGGTGGCCGGCGTCGTCCGCAGCGCCCCCGAGGGCAGCGGGTTCACCGCCGGCCAGCGGGTGGCCGCCTTCTGCATGCTCGGCGGCTTCGCCGAGGTGGCGGTGTCGCCCGAGTGGCTCACCTTCCCGCTCTCCGACGAGCTCGACTACGCCCAGGGCGCGGGCCTCATCCTCAACTACCACACGGCCTACTTCGCGCTGAAGCTGCGCGGGCGGCTGGCGGAGGGGGAGACCGTGCTGGTGCACGGCGCGGCCGGCGGCGTCGGGACCGCCTCGATCCAGGTCGCGCACGGGCTGGGCGCGCGGGCGATCGCCGTCGTGTCGAGCGAGGAGAAGGAGCGGGTCGCGCGCGAGGCGGGCGCCGACGAGGTTGTGCGCTCCGACGGGCCCTGGAAGGACCAGGCCAAGGAGCTCTCGGGTGGGGGAGTGGACCTGGTGCTCGACCCTGTGGGCGGCGACCGCTTCACCGACAGCCTGCGCTCGCTGGCCGAGGGCGGGCGCGCCGTGGTGGTGGGCTTCACCGGGGGCTCGATCCCGGAGGTGAGGGTCAACCGCCTGCTGCTGAAGAACACCGAGGTGATCGGCGCCGGCTGGGGCGCCTACGTGCTCGGCAAGCCTGACGTGAACCGCGAGATCGGCGCCGCCGTGAACCGGATGGTCGACGACGGCGTGGTCCGCCCGCTCGTCGGCGCGCGCTTCCCGCTGGAGCGCGCGAGCGAGGCGCTCGAGCTGATCGACGGCCGCGGGGCGACCGGCAAGGTCGTCCTCGACGTGCGCTGAGCGAGCCTCAGCGCCGCAGGCGCCAGCGCCAGACGGTCCCGTCCTCGCCGTCCTCGACCTCGCCGTCATGGACGAAGCCGTTCTTCTCCAGCACGCGGGTCGATGCGTTGTGCTCGGGGAGCGTGTGCGCCACGACGCTGCGCACCTCGCCGGCCGCGTGCGCCTCCACGATCAGCTCGCGCACCGCGTCGGTCGCGAGGCCGCGGCCCTGGTGCTCCGGCGCGATCTCGTAGCCGAGCTCGACGACCCCCTTCGCCGGCGCGCCCTTGAAGCCGCCCCAACCGACGAGCGTCTCGCCGTCCACGAACAGCCGCGTGCCCCACGCGACGGATTCGGGGTCGGCGGCCACGGCGTCGCGCGTGGCCCGCAGCGCCTCCGGGAACGAGTTCCAGCCGGGCGCGACCTCGATCCCGCCCAGCTCGCGCGCCAGGTCGGCGTCGGACTCGAGCGCGGCGTCGAGCAGCCGCAGCTCGGCCGGGACGAGCCTCACGCCTCGGCGCGGACCGGCTCGGCGCCGGCGCCCTCGAGCTCCACGTGCGCCCTGCTGTCGCTGGTCCGTATCAGCGTCAGCGTCGCGATTATGCCGAGCACCGCGATGCCGGAGCCGGTCAGGAAGGCGGACTGGAAGCCCTCGTTCAGCGCGGCGGTGCGGTCGGCGCCGCCACCCCCGGCCATGAGGTCCTCGGTGCGCGTGTTCGCGACGGTCGCGAGGATCGCCAGCCCGAGCGCGCCGCCCACCTGCTGCGAGGTGTTGATGAGCCCGCTGGCGAGGCCGGCCTCGCGGTCGGACACCCCGGCCACCGCGGCGATGGTGACGGGCACGAACGAGAAGCCGAGCCCGAGCGCGGCGAGCACGGACGGCCCGAGCACGTCGCTGCCGAAGCTTCCGCCGACCGAGACCTGCGAGAACCAGAGCAGCCCGAGCGCGATCGACGTGAGCCCGCCGGCGAGCACCGGCTTGAAGCCCACGCGCGTGACGAGCTGCGACGCGATCCCCGCCGACAGGATGATCGTGATCGCGAGCGGCAGGTACGACAGCCCCGCCTTGATCGCGCTGTAGCCGAGCACCTGCTGCATGTAGAGCGAGATGAAGAAGAACATCGAGAAGAGCGACGCGCCGATCAGCAGCCCGACGATGTTCGCGCCGGTGAGCGTCCGCAGGCGGAAGATGCGGAACGGGACGAGCGGGGCGCGGGAGCGCAGCTCGATCGCGACGAAGACCGCGAGCAGCGCCACCGCGAGCGCGAGCAGCCCGATCGTCTGCGTCGAGCCCCAACCGGCGTCGACCGCGTCCACCAGCGCGTAGACCAGGATCGACAGGCCGGCGGTGACGGTGGCGGCGCCCAGTACGTCGAAGTGGCGCGTCTCCGACTGCGATCGGCTCTCGATGATCAGCGCGGGCGCGAGCGCGGCGGCGATGAGCCCGATCGGCACGTTCACCCACAGCACCCACTCCCAGCCGAGGCCGTCGGTGAGCACGCCGCCGAGCAGCACCCCGGCCGCACCGCCGCTGCCCGCGACCGCGCCCCACACGCCGAGGGCCCTGTTGCGCTCGGCGCCGTCCTGGAACGTGGTGGTGACGATCGAGAGGGCGGCGGGGGAGAGGATCGCGGCGCCGAGGCCCTGGACCGCGCGCGCGGCGATGAGCTGACCCTCGGTCTCGGATAGGCCGCCGGCCAGCGAGGCCAGCGCGAACAGGACCAGCCCGCCCATGAACACGCGCCGGCGCCCCATCAGGTCGGCCACGCGCCCGCCGAGCAGCAGGAAGCCGCCGAAGGTGAGCACGTACGCGTTCACGACCCAGGCCAGGTTGCTCTGCGAGAAGTCGAGCGCCTCGCCGATCGTCGGGAGCGCGACGTTCACGATCGACGCGTCGAGCACGACCACGAACTGGGCGGTGGCGAGCAGTGCAAGGGCGAGCCAGCGGCGTTCTTGGAGCTTGGGGGCGTCGGTCATGTCTCCTCTTCGACGTTATCGAGGCCCGTTCGGCCCGTTTGATGCAATACGTCACGTGCCCCACCGCCGGACCTACGAGACCGATGCGATCCGCGTGCATTGGGACTCCGCCCGCTGCATCCACACCGGGATCTGCCTGCGCGCGCTGCCGGAGGTGTTCGACCTCGACCGGCGCCCGTGGGTGGACGTCGAGGGCGCCGATGCCGACGCGATCGCCGCGACGGTCGAACGCTGCCCGACCGGGGCGCTGCGCTACGAGCGCCTCGACGGCGCGCCCGGCGACGAGCCGCGCCGGCCCACGGTGGCCCTCCCGATCCCGGACGGGCCGGTCCTGATGGTCGGCGACCTGCTGGTCGAGAGCCCGGACGGCGAGGAGATCGCGCACGAGAACCGGCTGACCCTCTGCCGCTGCGGGCTGAGCCGCAACCAGCCGTTCTGCGACAACTCCCATATGCGCCGCCGCTGGGAGTCCGGCGAGGTGAACGCGCCCGCCAAGGACTACCCGCCGCCGCGCGAGGGCGCCGCCGAGGGGCCGACGAAGGTGGTGCCGCTCGAGGACGGCTCGCTCTGCCTGAGTGGGCACGTGCGCGTGCACCACCCCGACGGCGAGCAGCTCTTGGAGGCCGGTCGCACGTTCCTGTGCCGCTGCGGGCAGAGCGCGAACAAGCCGTTCTGCGACGGCAGCCACGAGCGGGCGGAGTTCCGCACCCGCGCGCCAGAGGCGCCGCGCGACCGGCTCGAGGCCGAGACGCCGGCGGCGTTCACGCCGAACCCGCGCGTGCCGGACCCGCGCGGCGTCTGAGGCGCGGGGGGAGCCGCCCGGCCGCCGCGCGCGGCTTCGCCGCCGGCCTCGCCAGCCGATATCCGCAGGGATATACTCCCGGACGTGAACGCTGCGGACGCGCTCCGCGCCGCCAGGCTGCGCGCGGGGCTCACGCAACACGCGCTTGCCGCTCGCGCCGGGACCTCGCAGGCGACTATCTCGGCGTACGAGGCCGGCCGCAAGCAGCCGTCGCTGCGCACGCTCGAGCGACTCCTCGCCGCCACCGGGGCGCGGCTCGAGGTGGTGCCCGACGGCGTCGCCGCGCGCGAGCCGACGCCCGAGCAGCTCGCGCGCGCCGGCCGCACGCTGCTCGACGTGCTCGAGCTGGCCGCGGCGCTGCCCGTGCGCCACCGGCCGACGCTCGACTTCCCGCGCCTGCCGCGCTCGGCATGAACCTCCCGGAGCGCCTCGTCGCGCTCCACGACGCACTCGCGGCGGCCAGCGTGCCGCACGCGTTCGGCGGAGCGATCGCCCTGGCCTACTGGACGCTCGACCCGCGTGGCACGAGCGACATCGACTGCAACCTGTTCGTGCCCGCCGCGGAGCCCGGCCCCGCGCTCGACGCGCTGCCGGACGGGATCCGCCGACCGCCCGGCCTGGCCGATGTCATCGCTCGTGACGGGCAGGTGCGCCTCTGGTGGGACGAGACCCCGGTCGATCTCTTCTTCGACTACGAGCCGGTGCACGAGCAGGCCGCGCGGAACAGCCGCCGCGTCCCGTTCGCGAGCACCGAGATCCCGATCCTCGGACCGGTCGAGCTGGTCGTGTTCAAGGTGATGTTCGACCGCACGCGCGACTGGGCGGACGTCGAGGCGGTGATCGAGGCCGGCAGGGTGGACCTGCGCGCCGTGCGCGACACCCTGCGCACGCTGCTCGGCCCCGGCGACCCGCGCCTCGACCGCCTGGCCGAGACCGAGCGGCGCGTGCGCCCGGAGGGCGTCGCGTGAGCGCGATCGACATCGATACCCCGCACGGCCTCGCGCGCGCCCACCTGCACTCGGCGAGCGACCCGCGCGGCGCGCTCGTGCTGGGTCACGGCGCGGGCGGGGGAGTGCAGGCCCCGGACCTCGTCGCAGTGACCGGCACCGCCACCGCGGTCGGGTTCAGCGTTGCGCTGGTGGAGCAGCCGTACCGCGTCGCGGGCCGGCGCTCGGCGGCGCCCGCGCATCAGCTCGACGCCTCCTGGATCGCCGCCGTCGAGCAGCTCGGGACCGGCGCCCTGCGCCGCCTGCCGCTCGTGGCCGGCGGCCGCTCGTCCGGCGCGCGCGTGGCGTGCCGCACGGCCGCGGC
>DASVPL010000098.1:0-2928 GCA_036382905.1 Thermoleophilaceae bacterium
GACGCGCGCCGCTCGCGGCTCGAGGACCTGCTGTTCGGGTCGATCCTGAGCGTCGAAGGACTCGACCTCGCGCTGGCGGCCGCCGTGGCCATGCTCGCCGCCGCGCTGGTCGCGGGCGCGGGCAAGGAGCTGGCGCTCGCGGCGTTCGACCGTCGCATGGCGCGCGCCATGGGCTACCGGCTGCGCGTGCTCGATCTCGCGCTGTTCGGCGCCGTCGCGCTGGCGGCGATCGTGGCGCTGCGCGCCGTCGGCAACGTGCTGGTCGCGGCGCTGCTGCTCGGCCCGCCGCTGATCGCCCGTCACGTCTGTCGCTCGTTCGCCTCGATGTGCGCGGCGAGCGGCGCCATCGGCGCGGCCGCCGGGGTGGGCGGCCTGTACTGGTCCTGGTACGAGAACGTCGGGGCCGGAGCGGCGATCGTGCTCGTGATCGCCGCCCTGTACGCGCTGGTCGCGACCGCCTCGCTCGCGCTGCGGCTTCGCCCCGTGGCTCCCGCCGCGGCCCTGACAGCGCTTGCCGCGGCGGCGCTCCTCGCCGGCTGCGGCGACTCCGGCGACTCAGGCAAGCCGCGCGTGGTGGCCACCACTATGCAGCTCGCGGACATCGCGCGTCAGGTGGGCGGCGACCGCGTGCAGGTGGACGGGATCCTCGGCCCCGACTCCGAGCCGCACGAGTACGAGCCGAAGCCGTCGGACGCCGACGCCGTGGCGGACGCCGACCTGGTCCTCCAGAACGGCGGCGGGCTCGACGACTGGCTCGACGGCCTGCTGGACAGCGCGGGCGGCGACGCCGAGCGGGTCACGATCGTCGGCGACGGCGCCCGGCCGGCCGTCGCGGACGGCGGCGATCCCCACGTCTGGCACGACCCGCACGCCGCCAAGCTCATGGTCGACGCCGTGGAGCGCGGCCTCGCCCAGGTCGCCCCGAACGCGGCCGCACGCATTCACGCGAATGCGACCCGCTACCGCGCGCGGATCGACCGCATGGCGCGCGAGATCCGCGCCCTGCTAGCGCCGATCCCGCGCGAGCGCCGCAAGCTCGTTACGAGCCACGACGCGTTCGGCCACTTCGCGCGTGTGTACGGGATCGACGTGGTCGGGAGCGTGCTGCCGAGCGTCAGCACCGACACCGAGCCGTCGGGCGAGCAGGTGCGCCAGCTGGTCGACGCCATCCGCCGTGCCGGGGTCGACACGATCTTCACCGAGCGGGCCGTGAACGCGAAGCTCGAGCGCCAGGTCGCGGCGGAGGCCGGCGCGCAGGTGTCGACCTCCCTCTACGCGGACACGCTCGGCGAGCCCGGCACGCCGGCGGCCACGCTGATCGGGGCGGAGCTGCTCAACGCACGCGCGATGGCCGAGGCGTGGCGATGAAGGGCGCCGCCTGGCGCGAGCACACCGAGACCCGCCTGCGCGCGGCCGGCTACCGCGCGGGTGGCGGCCGGCGGGCGGTGATCGAGGTCCTGGCCCGCCACGGCTGCCTGCTCACCGCGAACGCAATCCTCGCCGAGCTTCGGGACGAGCGTCCGGGCATCGGCTTCGCGACCGTCTACCGCGCGCTCGAGACGCTCACCGACCTTGGGCTCGTCCGGCGTGTGGACGCCGGCACCGGCAGCGCCACCTACGAGCCGGTGGACCCGAGCGGCGAGCACCACCACCACGTCGTATGCGACCGCTGCGGCTACGTGACCGCCTTCGCCGACGACGAGCTGGAGCGCACCATCGAGCAGCTCAGCCGCCGCCTCGGTCACCGGATCGAGAGCCACGAGGTCGTGCTGCGCGGCCCCTGTCGCGACTGCCGCTCGCGCTGACGTCCGTAGCGCCCGCTCGAATACCGGGCGATGGACGAGCTCGTCGCCTACGAACGCCGCTTCCGCAAGGCGGGGCTCCCGCTGTTCATCGAGGACTATTCGGCCGCCGGCGACGTCTTCAACCGGGCGATCCCGCTGCTCGGACTCGTGTTCGTGGTCGAGCTGCTCGGCGCGATCGACCTCGACTGGGCCTGGTACGCCAACGTCGCGGCGGCGTTCGGCGGGCTCGTCGTGCTGCTCACGGCCACCGGCCTGGTCAACCGCATGCGCGGCCGCCCGTTCCTCTCGGTGCCCGAGCGCCTCGGCGTGCCCGAGCTGACCACGTTCGTGCTCGTCCCCGCGCTGCTGCCGCTGATCTTCAGCGGCCAGGTCGAGAGCGCGATCGTCACGGCCGCCGGCAACCTCCTCCTCCTGCTCGCGATCTACCTGGTCGTGGGCTACGCGCTCCCGGCGATCCTGCGCGAGGCCGCCATCGGACTCGCCACCGAGCTGGCCAATGCCGTCGTCACGCTCACGCGCGCGCTCCCGCTGCTCCTCCTGTTCGCGGTGGTGCTGTTCGTGAACACGGAGATGTGGCAGGTGCTCTCCAACACGCCGGACGCGCTCCTCTGGCTGCTTGGCGCGCTGCTGATCGGCCTCGGCACCCTGTTCCTGGTCGCGCGGCTCCCGCAGGAGGTGCGCGAGCTCGAGTCGGCCGCGCCCGACGGCCCGCCGCTCAACCGCCGCCAGCGGATCAACGTCGCGCTGGTCGTGCTCGTGAGCCACGCGCTCCAGGTGATCGTCGTGGCCGCCGGGCTCGGCGCCGTGTTCGTGGTGTTCGGCGCGCTCGCGGTCGGCCCGGAGGTGCGCGAGGCGTGGATCGGCTCGACCGGCGACTCGCTGTTCGCGCTCGACGTTCTCGGCGAGCGCGTGGAGGTCACGGCCGAGCTGCTGCGCGTCTCGGGCGGGGTCGCCGCGCTCAGCGGGCTCTACTACGCGATCGCCGTGCTCACCGACGCGACCTACCGTGAGCAGTTCCTCGACCGGCTGAGCACCGAGATGTGCGCGAGCTTCGAGGCCCGCGCCGAGTACCTGCGGCTGCGCGAGCGGCTCTCCGGCGACGCGCTCGCGCCCCGGCCGCGGG
>DASVPL010000099.1:0-9079 GCA_036382905.1 Thermoleophilaceae bacterium
AGGCGCGGCTCGGCGGCGGCACGTGGAGCGGGGGCGAGCGCGTGCGCTGCAGCTCCACGCGCGAGCTCAGCCGCGCGCTCGTGGAGCTGAACATGGGCCGCCCCGACCAGCGACCGCTCGCGGGGCGCGTGGTCGACGCGCTCGTGCCGCGGGTGCGCGACATCCGCCGCGGCGGCAGCGCCGCCGCCGCGCTCGCGCAGGTCGCGACCGGCCGCGCGGAGGGCTACTGGGGGCCCGGCCTGCGGGCCTGGGACGGAGCGGCGGGACTGCTGCTCGTCACCGAGGCTGGCGGGATCGTCGGCGACCTGGCCGGCAGCTCGCCCGCCCGCTGGCCCGCGAGCGGCGACGTGCTCGCCGCCGCCCCCGCGCTCTTCGAACCGTTGCGGAGCGCCCTGCGCGCAGCCCTCCCCTCCCCCTGACCAGGAGCTGCCGATGCCCGACCCGCCCCAGCAGCAGACCCCGCCCGGCAGCGACGAGCGGCTCGACCCGCAGGCGGATCACGGCGAGCAGAGCTACAGGGGGTCCGGGCGCCTGGCCGGCAAGGCGGCGATCGTGACGGGCGCCGACAGCGGCATCGGCAAGGCGGTGGCGATCGCGTACGCCCGCGAGGGCGCCGACGTGCTGATCTCCTACCTCGACGAGCACGACGACGCGCGCGACACGCAGCGCTGGGTCGAGGAGGCAGGCCGGCGCGCGGTGCTCATAGCCGGCGACCTGGCGGAGCCGGCGCACTGCCGCGAGATCGTGGCGAAGGCGGTCGAGGAGTTCGGCCGCGTCGACGTGCTGGTGAGCAACGCGGCGTACCAGATGACGCGCGACTCGCTCGAGGAGATCCCCGACGAGGAGTGGGACCACACGGTGGCGGTCAACCTCTCGGCGATGTTCCACCTCTGCAAGGCGGCGGTCCCGCACATGCCGCGGGGTGGGTCGATCATCGGCTCGACGTCGATCAACTCGGACCAGCCGCTGCCCACGCTGCTCCCGTACGACGTGACGAAGGCGGGCATCGCCAACTTCATCGCCGCCGCGGCGCAGATGCTGGCCGAGCGCGGGATCCGCGCGAACAGCGTGGCCCCGGGACCGATCTGGACCCCGCTGATCCCCTCCACCATGCCGCCCGACCAGGTCGAGACCTTCGGCGAGGACGTGCCGCTCGGTCGCCCCGGTCAGCCGGCGGAGTGCGCGCCGGTGTACGTGATGCTCGCGTCCGACGAGGCGAGCTACGTCTCCGGCGCGCGCGTGGCGGTCACCGGCGGCAAGCCGATCCTCTAGCCGGGCGGCTCCGGCGATTGCGGCAGCTTGCGCGAGCCGCGCCTGCGCGCGGGAGCAGAGGGCGGTGGGACGACGGGCCCGATGTCGCCGTCGGGCGCCTCGTCGAGGTCAACGATCACGGGCGCGTGGTCGCTCGGCCCGCTGCCCTTGCGGGCGTGGCGATCGACCCACGCCGCCCGGACTCGGTCGGCCACCGCGCCGCCCGCCAGCACCAGGTCGATCCGCATGCCGAGGTCCTGGTGGAACATGCCGGCCCGGTAGTCCCAGTAGGTGAACACGCGCTCGTCCGGCCAGCGCTCGCGCACGACGTCGCGCAGGCCGAGCGCCTGCAGCTCGGCGAGCGCGGCGCGCTCGGGGGGCGTCACGTGCGTGTGGCCGACGTAGGCCTCGGGATCGAAGACGTCGTCGTCGGTCGGCGCGATGTTCATGTCGCCGGCCACGACGGTCGTGTCCGGGTCGGCGCCGATGAGATCGCGCAGCGCCGCGAGCCAGGCCAGCTTGTAGTGGTAGTGCTCGGAGTCCGGCGCGCGTCCGTTCGGGACGTAGACCGACACGACCCGCACGCCGTCACACGTCGCCGACACCGCGCGGGCCTCGGGATGCGGGAAGCCCGGCCCGCCGGGGATACCCGCCACCACGTCGTCGAGCCCCACGCGCGAGAGGATCGCCACGCCGTTCCAGCTCGGCTCGCCGTGGAGCGCGACGGCGTAGCCGCGGTCCGCGAGCTCCTCGCCGAGCAGGTCGGTGAACGCCTCGTCGGCGAGCTTGGTCTCCTGGAGGCAGACCACGTCCGGGCGCCGCTCGTCCAGCCAGGGCAGGAGCCGCGGAACCCGCTGCTTCGCCGAGTTGACGTTCCAGGTGGCGATGCGCACGGGGCATCACGCTAGCCGGGGCGCTCCGGCGCTACAGGGAGAGCACCGCTCGGCCGATCTAGTGCGTGCCGGCGGCGGGCGTTGCGACTGCGTGGGCGGATGCGAGTGGGATCGAGACCGACAAAGCCGACCTTCCAGGGCGTCGTGGACCTCGGTCTGCGCGACGTCGGCGTCAGGAACGAGCCGCGGCGGCTCGCCATCGACTTCGGGAAGGGATCGCTCCAGGCATTCGCGCTGGTCTTCCTCTCCAGCGTCGCGATGTGCGCGATCGTGGCCGGCACGGGAGCGGGCGGCTGGATCGCCATCCCGTTCGCGCTGACCTTCACGGGCGCCGTCCTCGCGCTGGGGCTGCGGTCGGCGAGGCGCTCGCCGATGATGGTCGTCAGGGTCACAGCCGAGGGCACCAACCAGGCGGCCTGGATGATGATGGTGCCGCTCGTCCTCCTCGCTCTCCTCGCCCTGATCTCCGGGAGCCCGCTGATGGTCCCGCTGCTCGTCCTCCCGGCGGCCATGGCCGCGCTCGTGCTTCGCACGCGTGGATACGTGCCCCGGGCGCTGCGCAGGCTCCGCCCCCTGCTGGGGGCGGACGAGCCGGTCCTGGGCGACGGAGTCGGCCGGGCCGACGGGGTGCGCGGCTGGCACAACGCGTTCCGCCTGGTGGTGGCGACCGACCGGCGCCTGCTCGTGGCCACCTCGACCCGCTCGACCGAACGCTTCCCGCTGCTCGACGTGCCCTACGACCGCGTGAGCCGTTTCGGCATCGAGTGGAGGCAGCTGGGGCGCGTGGGGGTGCTCTCGCTGACCGTGACCGGAGCCGGCGGCGCGCCCTCCGAGACGCACGTCATCGGCTCCATCGCACCGGCGAACCTGCTGTCAATCGCGGAGGCGCTCCAGTCGAACGGCGTGCAGGCGGACGATCCCGCGACCGTCTCCAGCGCGCGGCTCGCGTGGGACGAGGCGCGGGCGGCAGCATCCGCGAGGCGCGGCCGGGCGGCCGAGCCGCGCACCCCGCGCACGCGCCTGCTCGACCGCGCGGACGTGAACACGGCGGCGTTCGACCGCGGCCTGTGGCTGCTGCTGGCGCTGACGGCCTTCGCCTTCTACGTCAACCCGTTCGGCGTCGGGCTCGGGGCCGGGCGCGACCCGGACCTGGCGGTGCTGGCGCTCGTGCCGGTGGTGTGCGGAGTCTCGAGCTACGTGTCTGGCACGAGGTCGGCGCTCGCCTACGCCGTCCCGCTCAACCTGCTCGCCGCCCCCGCCTTCTTCTTCGCGCCCGCGGGCTACGTGATCGCCCTGATGGTCGTCATGAGCGCCGTCGCGGCCGCCGGCCTGTGGGCCGGATCGGCGCTTCGCCGAGCGACTGGTGGGCCCGTGGACGCGGGCGCCGGCAAGAGGGCGGTCCGCGGGAGCCTGCGCTACACGCTCGGCGGCGCGGGCCTGGTCCGGATCACCGGGGTCATGCTCGCCGGGATGCTGGCGATCGTCGCGACCGCCGGCGCCGCCGGCTTCGAGCTCACCTCGCTGCGCCTCGCAATCGACGAGGCGACCCTCGAGCAGGTGCCCGTCGACGGCAGATCCAACCTCACCGGCGACGTCGCCTCGGTCACCTATACGACCGGCCCGGACCTGCACGAGTTCATCACCGACCAGCCGACCGGCGGCGGCGTGACCGGCGCCGCCCGCTGGGAGCTCCGCTCCTCCTTCACCAAGGGACGCAACGTGGTCTCGCTCGCGCGCTACACCTACGAGCCCGCCCTGGACGACCCCGCTGCCGTCGCGGACTTCGTGGCCGAGAAGGATCGCGAGCACTCCCGCCTCGCCGGATCCGACGTGACCCACAGCGAGCGCGTCGTGGACGGGCGCAGGGGCTACGTCTGGAACCACCGCAGCCCCTACGGCTACTGGTACTACGCGGCGTGGTTCCCGCAGCGGGTCCACACCGTGCGCGTCGAGTGCATCGCCAAGCAGCAGGAGGCTCGCTTCAAGCGCCTCTGCGCCGAGGCGGTCGGCTCGCTCGAGTTCCGCTAGGTCCTCACGCGCGGCTGCTCGAAGCGCGTGCTGAACGGCGTGGCGCCGTCGTCGCGCACGAGCGTCAGGTCGAGGTGCGCCGTGGCCCCGTCCCTGCGCACCTCGAGCAGCGCGAAGTGCCCGCGCTCGTCGTCGGCGTAGGCGACCCCGGGGACCCCGCGCGCGTCCTCCGCCACGTTCGGCTGCGTGAGGGTGATGTCGTTCGGCGTCGGGATGCCGAGCGGGCACGGCCGTGCCTCGAACAGGCCGTCGCGCTCGTAGACCATCGTCCAGTGGGTGTCGCCGGTGACGAACAGCGTCCGGCCCGGCACGCGCTCGGCGATGTGCGCGCGGATCAGGTCGCGCTCGGCCGTGTAGCCCGCCGCCCAGCTCCCGTCGCGCTCGTTCGCCTTGAGCGGAGCGAGGGTGCACGGCGAGCAGACCACCTTGAACGGAGCGCGCGACGCGGTCAGCGTCCTCAAGAGCCAATCGCGCTGAGCGGCCCCGAGGAGCGTCTTGTCCGGCGTGTCGGGGGCCGCCGGATCGGTCTTGTGCAGGCGCTGGTCGAGGATCCAGAAGTCGGCGAGCCCGGCGGAGAAGCGGTGGTGCACGCGGGGCTCCATCAGCGCCTCCCACGGCGCCAGCCCCCAGGGCACGAGGTTGGTCGAGTTCGCGTCCTGCAGGCCGTAGTCGTGGTCGTCGCGCTGCGTCGCGAAGAGCGACCGCTCGAGGATCGGCGCGAGCCTCGGGTTCGCGAGCAGCTCCCGCCACATGCCACCGTAACCGGAGACCGTCTGCGCGAGCGGCCCCACGGTGTCGGGATAGTTGAGGTCGCCCTGCCAGACGAACAGGTCGGGCTCGCGGCGGGCGAGCTCGTCGAAGATCGGGCCGAACTGCGAGGCGCACGAGCCGATGGCGATCGTCGCGTGCTTGCCGCTGCCCGCGCGGGGGAGCGCGCGGAAGCTGCGCGCCGGGCCGACGGTCTCGAGGCCCCGGCGGCGCAGGCGGGCGCGCCAGTACACGCGCCGGCCCTGCCTCAGGCCGGTCGCCTTTGCGAACGCGGCGTCGAACCCGTTGGTACGGGCCGGGCGGATGCGGCGGCTGCGCCTGAAGGCCGAGTTGTCGGCGATCTCGATCTCCACGCGGGCGGGCACGTCGGCGGCGACGCGCAGGGTCGCGCCGCCCGTCACCGGCGTGCCGCCGCTCGCCGCGACCACGGAGGCCGGTGTCGGCGCGGGGCGCTCGGCGGCGCGGAGGTCGATGCGCGTGAAGGCCGCGGTCGAGCGCTCGCGTATGGCCTCCATCACTCCCGCGCCCGCCGGAGAGCCGATCACCGCCTGGCCCTCCTGAACCCCGTACGGGAGCAGGTGCAGGTTGCCGAGCGCCGCCGCGGGGCCGGGGCCCTCGGCGGGGAAGAGGGTGCGGGCGGTCGCGAGCACGCCCGGGTCGCCGGCGCGCTGGAGGGCGGCCGCGGAGTCCGCGGCGGCGACGGTGACCGGCGCTCCGCCCGAGTCGAGGGCCGCGGCCAGCGTGGTCGGGTTCGCGCCGCTCGCGGTGAGGGCGAGCCGGAACGGTGTGCTGGGGCGCGCGAGCGCTGTGCGTGCGAGCTCGCTGAGGCCGGCCGGCGAGCGGCGCAGGAGCAGCAGCGCGGCCTGCTCGTCGTCGTAGACCGCGGCGTAGTAGTCGCGCGGTCCCGTGCGCCGCAGCACCAGTCCGGCGCCCGCCCCGGCCGCGTCGACCGACGCGCTGATCTCACCGTCGCGAAAGCGCCGGTCGACGGCGAAGGCGACCGGCCGCGGGTCGTTGGGGAACACGTCGGAACCGGCCTCCAGCACGCCCACGCCGTTCGAGCGGCGCAGGTTGGCGACGCCCGCACAGCGCCACTTCGGCCAACCCTCACCCGCCCCGGCCGAGCCGAAGTCGATCCCGCCGGTCCAGCCGGCCGCCGCCGCGCCGGCGGGGTCGCGGAGGGCGAGCGCGGCGGCCGCCGCGGCGGCGGCGGCCAGCAGCTCGCGGCGACTGACGCGCGGGTCCTCCACCGGTCAGCTTTCCCCCATCTCGCCCAGCATGCCCGGCGGCGCGCCGCGCGGCGCCAGGTGCGGCAGGACCTCCGCCGCGGCCTCCTCCAGTACCGCCTCGTCGCCCGCGTACCAGCTGCTCGGCCGCGGCCAGTGCGTGATCACGTCGGTGAAGCCGAGCTCGGCCGCCCGCCCGACCTGCTCCTCGAAGAACGCTCGGCTCGACAGCGAGAAGCGCGGCGCGGAGTCGAGCATCAGGTAGCGGTCGCCCGGCCCCTCGAAGCGAGCCGCACGGTCGGCGACCGAACGCCACCAGGACTCGAGGTCGTCGGCGCTTCCGCCCATCGTGATCCAACCCTCGCCGAAGCGGGCGGCGAGTCCCATCGACCGGCGCCCGTTCGCCGCGACCACGAACGGCACGCGCGGCGACTGCACGCAGCCCGGGGTCGTGCGGGCGTCGACAGCCTCGTAGTACGAGCCGCGCCAGGTCACGCGCTGCTCGCGCAGCAGGAGGTCGAGCAGCTCGACGAACTCCGCGAAGCGGTCCACGCGCTCGCCCGGCGACAGCTCCGGCTGGCCGAGCACGAGCGCGTCGAAGCTCGGTGCCGCCGCGCCCGCGCCGAGGCCGAGCACGAGGCGCCCGCCGCTGATGTCGTCCAGCGCGGTGATCTCGCGCGCGAAGTGCACGGGGTGGCGGAAGTTCGGCGACGCGACGAGCGTCCCGAGCCGGATCGACTCTGTCGCGCCGGCCGCCGCCGTGAGCGTCACGATCGAGTCGAACCACGGGCCCTCGACGAGGTCGCGCCAGCCCAGATGGTCGTAGGTCCACGCGTGCGCGAACCCGTACTCCTCGGCGCGGGTCCAGCGTGCGCGCGCATCGGCCCAGCGCTGCTCCGGCAGGATCACGATGCCGGCGCGCACGTGGCGATCGTAGCCCTGTCCAGCCGCGCCGGCGAGGGAGCGCCTACGCGAGCTCGGGCGGCAGGACCCTGGGGCCCTCGGGGTAAATCCAGTCGAGCTGCTCGGCGGTCATCGTCTGGGTATCCAAGGCCTCGGGCGGCGCGCCGACGACGAGCCAGAGCGCGTCGGCGTCGGTGTCGTTGAAGACCTGGCGCACGGTGGCCGGCTCCACGAGCAGCGCCGAGTGTGGAGCCAGCGTCAGGGTCTCGTCGCCTATGCGAACGCGGCCGGTGCCCTCGAGCACGACGTAGAGCTCGTGCTGGTCGGGGTGGCGGTGGCGCGTGCTGGCCTGCCCCGGGGCCAGCCGCCACATCCGCGCGCCGAACGTCGAGGCTCCGAGCTGTCCGGCGAGGTCCGTGTTCAGCACGCCCATCAGGTTCGACGGACGCCAGAAGGCATCGGCGGCGTTCAGGACCGTATAGCTCACGCGTGAAGCGTATGGAGGAGGTGCCCGGACTTACTGGCGGTATGCGCCACAAAAGCCGGACACCTCCCGGGCGCCGGCGACCGACCCGGCCCGCGCTTGACAATGGGAAGATATCTTCCTATTGTCGCCGCCGTGCCGCGGCGCAAGCCTGGAACCCTGCTGCCCCTCGAGATCGAGATCCTCGAGGCCGCGCTGTCGATGCCCGCGTCGGGCCAGCGGGGATTCCACGGATTCGGTCTCGCTCAGACCATGCGGGAGCAGAGCGGGGCGCAGTCGCTCACCGCGCACGGAACCCTGTACAAGGCCCTGAGCCGGCTCGAGGAGTTCGGCCTGCTCACCTCCCGGTGGGAGGACGCGGCGTCGGCGGAGGGGCGGCCGCGCCGGCGCCTGTACGAGCTCACCGGCGCTGGTGCCCAGGCGGCCGAGCGGGCCCGTGCGGGCAGGGCGCCGGCCAAGGCCGTCGGACGCTCGCCGCGCGTGGCATCGAGGTCCGCGTGAGGCCGGAGCGCATGGCCCGGCTGGTGGCCCGGTGGGTGCGGATCTACACGCGCGACCTGCCCGATCCGCTCGGCCGGCGCCGGGCCGGCGAGATCGACGCCGACCTCCACGACCACATCGCACACGAACGGGCTCACGGGACGAGCGACGGTCGCATCGCCCTCAGCGTTCTGTCGCGAATGCTCCGTGGCCTGCCCGCCGACGCCTCGTGGCACCGCCGCCACGCGGAGGCGCGCAGGACCGTGCTGCGATCCGCCGTCCGCGTCGCGCTCGCGACCTCGCTCGTCCTGCTGGTCCCGCTGTTCGCGATGCTGGTCACCGACGCGGTCGCCTGGAGTCCGTTCGACTTCGCCGCCGCCGGCTTCCTCCTGTTCGGTGCCGGTCTCGCGTATGAGCTGGTGGTGAGGAGGCCCGGCGCCATCGCCTACAGAGCCGGCGTCGGACTCGCGCTCGCGGCGGCGTTCGTCCTCGTCTGGCTGGTCGGGGCCGTCGGCGTGATCGGGGAAGACGGCGACCGCGCCGACCTGATGTACGGCGGCGTGCTCGCGGTCGGGATCGTCGGCGCCGCCGTCGCGCGCTTGCGGCCACGCGGAATGGCACGCGCGCTGCTCGCGATGGCGGTCGCTCAGGCGCTGGTCGCCGCGATCGCGCTGCTCGCCGGAAAGCACCAGGACACGGTCAGCTCGCTCCCCGAGCTCCTCGGGCTGAACGGGTTCTTCGTAGCGCTCTTCGCCGCGTCGGCCTGGCTCTTCCGCCGCGCCGCGGGCGGGCAGCCGCCCGCCTGACCCGACACCCGGCTCGCTCAGAGCCCGAGAAGGAGTCGCATGGCGTCATCGACGGCGCGCATCTCACTCGCATCGAGGCGACCGTCCGACCCCCCGAGGCGCTGCGGGTCGACGACGGTGGTCTGCTCGACGAGGACACGGGTCTCCTGACCTTGGATCTCGATCGTCGGGCGGAAGCTCGCAGGCCGCGCTTGGGTCGAGGTCGGCGCGACCAAGACCGTGCTCAGTCCCATGAACTCG
>DASVPL010000100.1:0-34970 GCA_036382905.1 Thermoleophilaceae bacterium
GCTCCGGCGGCGCTGCGCTCCCCGGCGGCAGCGGCATGGCCGGCGGCTCCGGCGCCAGCACGCCCGGTGGCTCCGGTGGCTCCGGTGGCGGCGGCACGCGCTACTTCACCTACACGGTGGACGTGAAGTTCGGCAGCCGCAAGCCCAAGAGCTACAAGTCGCTCGCCACGCTCGACCTGCTCCCCGACGACCAGAACCCGATCGTGTCCTTCATGGGCATGACCGACAACGCCAAGACCGCGGTGTTCTTCGTGGTGGACCCGGCCTTCGAGGCCGACGGCGAGGGCAAGTGCAGCCCGAGCGCCGACGACTGCCGCTTCATCTACCTCGGGGTCGAGGACGACCGCGACGAGGAGACGCTGTCGGCAGCCGAGGGCGCGCTCGAGTACACGCTCCAGCTCGACAGGATCAACATCAAGCGCCTCAGCGAGAACGAGGCGGTCGGCAACGCCCAGCCGGAGAGCGACACTCCCGACACCCCCACCGCGGCCAAGCGCAGGCAGAGCCGCAAGACCCTGATGACCGTGCCGCTGGCGGCACGCCGCTAGACCTTCCCCCCAACCCCCCCGGACGGGAAGTACAGCCAGCGCCCGAGGGCCCGCCATACGGCGGGTCTTCGGCGTTCCAGGGACTATGCGGTGGAGCGCCGGCCCTCTGTGCTGAAGAGGATCGCCCGGCCGACCAGGATGCCGACGAGCGTCACGGCGACGCCGACCACCATCAGGACGATCAGCTCGGTGTCGAAGACGTCCATCAGGCCGGTGTAGAGGCCCACGATGATCGGCAGCACCACCGGTAGGAGCGCCCAGCCCGAGGGCGCCGCGTAGCCGAACACGATGCCGCAGAGCAGGAAGAGTGCGAAGCCGATGATCATCGCGGCGGAGGTTACCTGTCCGGGTAGGGTTGTCGCGTGGTCGCCTTTCGCTTCACGACAGCCGGCGAGTCGCACGGGCCGGGGCTCGTGGCGATAGTCGAGGGGCTCCCGGCCGGCCTCGAGCTGGCCCCCGCGGACCTCGACGCCGACCTGGCCCGGCGCCAGCTCGGGCACGGTCGCGGCGGGCGGATGAAGATCGAGACCGACCGCGCCGAGGTGACGGCGGGTGTTCGGCACGGCAAGACGCTCGGCAGCCCGATCGCCATTCGCGTGGCCAACCGCGACTACGCGAACTGGGAGGAGCGGATGAACCCGTGGCCGGTCGACGGCCAGCCGGACGAGGTGCACCTGCCGCGCCCCGGCCACGCGGATCTCGCGGGGGTGCAGAAGTACGGGCTGACCGACGTGCGCGACGTGCTCGAGCGCGCCAGCGCGCGCGAGACGGCCGCGCGGGTGGCCGCGGGCGCCCTCGCCAAGGCGTTCCTGCGGCGCCTGGGGGTGGAGGTGCGCAGCCACGTGATCGCGATCGGCTCGGTGACCGCGCCTGCTCCCGACGACCTCACGGCCGCCGACTTCGAGGGCGTGGACGAGTCGCCGGTGCGCTGTCTCGACGCCGACTCGACCGCGGCGATGATCGCGTACATCGACCAGGCCCGGAAGGCGAACGAGTCGCTCGGCGGCATCTTCGAGGTGCGCGCTTTCGGGCTCGTGCCCGGGCTCGGCTCGCACATCTCCTGGGAGACGCGCCTCGACGGCCTCGTGGCGCACGCGATCATGTCGATCCAGGCGATGAAGGGCGTGTCGGTGGGCGACGCGTTCGACGTGGCCACGCGGCCGGGGTCGCAGGCCCACGACGAGATCTTCTTCGACGACGAGCACGGCTTCCACCGCGAGACCAACCGCGCGGGCGGCCTCGAGGGCGGGATGACGACCGGCGACCCGCTGGTGGTCCGCGGGGCGATGAAGCCGCTGCCCACGCTGACCAAGCCGCTGCGCTCGGTCGACATCGCCACGAAGGAGCCGGCGCAGGCGCTGCGCGAGCGGACCGACTCGGTCACCGTGCCGGCGGCGGCGGTCGTCGGCGAGGCGATGATCGCGATCGTTCTGGCGCGGGCGTACCGCGAGAAGTTCGGCGGTGACCACATCGACGACGTCGCGGGCGCACTCGACGCCTACCGGAGCCGGATCGGGTGGAGGCGGTAGCGGCAGGCGGCTCGGCGGCGGGCGCCGCCGCCGGCGCGGGCCGGCGCGCGCTCGTCTTCGTCGGCTTCATGGGTGCCGGCAAGTCGAGCGCGGCGCGTGCGGTGGCCGCGGAGCTCGGCGTGCGGCCGGTCGACTCCGACCGCGAGCTCGAGCAGTCGCTCGGCCAGCCGATCGAGACGTTCTTCGACCGCCACGGCGAGGCGGAGTTCCGCCGCCGCGAGGAGGAGCTGATCGTCGGCCTGCTCGCGCGCGCCGACGGCGGCGTCGTCGCGCTCGGTGGCGGCGCGCTCGGGTCCGATCGAGTGCGCGAGGCGCTCGCCCCGCACGTGGTCGTGCACCTCGAGGTGAGCTCCGACGCCGCGTGGCGCCGGGCGTCCGGCAAGGGCCGGCCGCTCGCGCGCGACCGCGCCCGCTTCGACCAGCTCTTCGCCGAGCGCCGCGCGCGCTACGAGGCCAGCGCGGACGCGATCGTGCTCGCCTCCGACCGCGGCGTGGCCGCGCGCGCCCTGCCGTCGCTGCTCGCGCTGCGCGACGGCCCGCCCGGCACCCGTTGCGTATGGGCCTCGGGCGGGGCGGCCGAGTACCCGGTCTTTCTCGGGCGCGGCCTCCTCGCTTCCGGCTTCTTTCCGCCGCTCGGCGGCCGGCGCTTCGCGGTGAGTGACGAGAACGTCGCGCCCCTGCATCGCGTGGAGGCGGACTGGAGCTGGGAGATCCCGCCCGGCGAGTCGGAGAAGACGCTCGGCCGCGCGGAGGCGGTGCTGCGCGGGATGGCCTCCGCGGGGGTCGCGCGCGACGACCTCGTGGGGGCCGTCGGCGGCGGCGTGGTGGGGGACCTGGCCGGCTTCTGCGCGGCCGTCTACCAGCGTGGGATCCGGCACGTGCAGGCGCCCACGACGCTCGTGGCGCAGGTCGACTCGGCGTACGGCGGCAAGACCGGCGTCGACCTCCCCGAGGGCAAGAACTACGCGGGCGCCTACCACCAGCCGTCGGCCGTGATGGTGGACCCGGCCGCGCTCGACACGCTGCCCGCGGCGGAGCGCGCCGCCGGGTACGCGGAGGTCGTCAAGACGGCGCTGATCGCGGGCGGCGAGCTGTGGTCGCGCGTGCGCGGCGGCTCCGAGCCGGACGCGGCGATCGTCCTCGGCTGCCTGCGCACGAAGCTCGCCGTGGTCGCCGAGGACGAGCGCGACGAGGGCCGCCGCCAGGTGCTCAACCTCGGCCACACGATCGGCCACGCGATCGAGGCGGCCACGGGGTACGAGCGCTTTCGCCACGGCGAGGCCGTCGCGATCGGGCTGCTCTGCGCGCTGCGGCTGTCGGGGCGCGAGCAGCTGCGGAGCGAGGTGGCGGAGCTGTTCCGCGCGCGCGGGCTCCCGCTGAGCTGTCCGGGCGTGGACGCTGACGCTGTGGTCGAGCTGGTCGCGCGCGACAAGAAGCGCCGCGGCGGCAGCGTGCCGTTCGTGCTGGTCGAGTCGCCCGGGCAGGTGACCCCCGGGCACGAGCTGGCGGAGGACGCGGTGCGCGCCGCCGTCGAGGAGGTGTGTGCGGAATGAAGAACCGGGTGGAGGTGATGCACGGGGTGAACCTCGATCAGCTCGGCGTGCGTGACCCCGCCGTCTACGGCAGCCAGACGCTGACCGAGCTGGAGGTGCGCGTGAAGCGCTTCGCGCAAGAGCTCGGGCTCGAGACCACGTTCTCCCAGACCAACCACGAGGGCGAGTTCTGCGAGGGGCTGCACGAGGCGCGCGGCACGGTCGACGGGCTGATCCTCAACCCGGGCGCGTGGACGCACTACTCGTACGCGATCCGCGACGCGCTCGAGGTGACGGCGCTGCCCGCGGTCGAGGTGCACATCTCCAACATCGAGGGCCGCGAGGACTGGCGGCGGGCGTCGGTGATCCGCGACCTCTGCATCGGCTACGTGCACGGCCGCGGCGTCGACGGCTACCGCGACGCGCTCGAGATGCTGCGCGCCGAGCTGGGAGGCGGCTCGTGAGCCGGGCCGACCGCGTCGAGGCGCTGCTCGCCGACGCGGAGCTCGATGCCCTGCTCGTCACCAACCTCGAGAACGTCCGCTACCTGACCGGCTACACCGGCACGAACGGCGTGTGCGTGATCGGCCCGGACCTGCGCGCGTTCTTCACGGACTTCCGCTACGTCGCGCAGGCCGAGCGCCAGGTGCACGGCTTCGACCGCGCACTCGGCAAGCAGGACCTGCTGGGCGACGCGGCCGGGCGGCTGTCGGGTCGGGTGGGGATCGAGGACTACGACCTGAGCGTGCGCCGCCACGAGCGGCTGCGGGGGCTCGTGGGGGAGGGCGTCGAGCTCGTGCCGGCCGGGCGTTGCGTGGAGCGCGTCCGGGCGGTGAAGGAGCCCGAGGAGCTCGACCGCGTGCGCGCGGCTGCCGCGCTGGCCGACGAGCTGTTCCGCGGGGTGGTCGAGCGCGGGCTCATCGGGCGAAGCGAGCGTGAGATCGCCTTCGAGCTCGAGACCGAGATGCGCCGGCGCGGGGCCGCGCCGTCGTTCCCGGCGATCATCGCCGGCGGGCCCAACGGGGCGCTGCCGCACGCCGAGCCGGGCGAGGACCCGATCGCGCGCGACACGCTCGTCGTCTTCGACTGGGGCGTGGAGCTCGACGGCTACTGCTCCGACTGCACGCGCACGCTCGCGACCGGGTCGATCCCGGACGACCTGGCGGAGGTCTACGAGTTGGTGCGCGCCACGCAGGTCGCGACCCTCGACGAGGTGCGGCCGGGCGCGGCGGGCGCGGCGGTCGACGGCTTCGCGCGCGAGCGGATCGCGGCCGGGGGGCACGGCGAGCGCTTCGGCCACGGGCTCGGCCACGGGGTCGGGATCGTGGTGCACGAGGGCCCGACGCTGTCGAAGGCGTCGGAGGACACCCTCGTCGCGGGGAACGTCGTGACGGTGGAGCCCGGCGTGTACGTGCCGGACGCGTTCGGGGTGCGGATCGAGGACCTGGTCGTCGTCGCCGACGACGGTCCGGAGATCCTTAGCGGCTTCCCGAAGGGGCTGACGGAGGTCGGCTAGTAGGGGGCTGGCGGCGGCGGGCTACCAGACCCCGCTGCGGCAGCCGCCCTTCTTGTTCGTCGAGCCCGCCGTGCAGGTCCGGTCGTTCACGCCGGAAACGCCGTGGTCGATCGTGTAGGTGTGGTTCGAGCCGTCGCTCTGGGCCTTCGAGATCGCGGTGACCTTGAAGGTCGAGGTGGTCGCGCTGACCACGCTGACCTGGCCGGGGGCGGTGCCGTAGGGCAGGTTGGTGTCGGCCCCGAGCTCCTCGTTGGTGTCGCAGTTCGTGTAGTTCTCCTCGGTCGCGTAGCAGAGCTCGACGCGTGAGACCAGGTTGCGCGCGTTCGACTCCGCGTCGGAGTCCTTGCCCTTCTTCTGGTGCTCCAGGTAGGCCGGGAGGGCGATCGCGGCGAGGATCGTGAGGAGCAGGACCGTGACGACCAGCTCGATCAGGGTGAAGCCGCGGCGTGAGCGCAGGCGCAGGGCGAGGGAGCTGAACATGCGGCTGTATCGGTAAATCGGGCAGCGGTCTTTAGCGCCGCCGCGCCGCGTTGTCCGGCCGTTTGCAGGGAGTCGTGCCGCCGTCCTCCACCTATGCGAACATGCGTTCGTATGACGGTCTGCGTCCTCTATCCGCGGTTCGCGCTCCTGGCGGCCATCTCGGAGCGCGACGAGCTGCTGGCGGCGCCGGTGGCGCTGGCTCCCGCACCGGGCGGGACCCAGGTCGTGGGGCAGGTGTCGGCGGCGGCCGAGGCGTTCGGGATCGCGGCCGGCATGAGGGTGGGGGAGGCGCTGGCGCGCTGCCCCGAGCTGCGGCTCGTGCCGCCGGACCCCGAGTGTGAGCGGGCGGCGTGGGGGCGGGTGCTCGACCGGCTCGAGTCGATCGGCGCGGCGTCCGAGTCGGACGTGCCCGGTATCGCGTTCTTCGAGGACGAGGGGCTGCGCCGGCTTCACGGCGGGCAGGTCGACGACGTGCTGACCGCGACCCGCCGCACGCTGGGCGGAGCGGTGCGGCTGGGCTGCGCGCCGAGCCGCTTCGCGTCGTACGCGGCGGCGTTGCAGGCGCGGCCAAGGCGGCGCGGGGGGCGGGGCCGCGCGCCGGGCGGCGGCTCCGTGCCGCGGGCGGCCGGTGGTGGCACCGGCATCGCTACGCGCGGTGCGGGCGGCGCCGTCTTCGTTCCCCCCGGCGCGGTCCGCGCCTTCCTCGCGCCGCTCCCCGTCGCGCTGCTGCGCACGCGGCCGGAGCTCGCCGCCTTGCCGGACACGCTCGAGCGGCTCGGCGTCCGCACGCTCGGCGAGTTCGCCGCGCTTCCGCCGGCGGCGGTCTCCGAGCGCTTCGGCCATCCGGGCCTGCTCGCACTGGACCTCGCGCACGGCCGCGACACGGCGCTCGACCCACGCCGCCCGCCGGAGCCGGTGGTCGAGCGACTCGACCTGCCCGAGGCGGCGCTCGGTCCGCAGCTCGAGCGCGCGCTCGAGCTGCTCGTCGCGCGCGTCCTCGCCCGGCGCGAGCGCCGCGGCCGGACGGTGCGAGCGCTCGCCCTTGTCGCGCGCTTCGTCGAGGGCGGCACGTGGCGGGTGCGGGTCACGCTGCGGCGGCCGAGCGCCGACCCCGACCGGATCCTCACCGCCGTGGGCGTGAAGCTGCCCGAGCTGCCGGCACCGGCCGAGTCGCTCGGCCTGGAGGTGGAGGCGTTCGGCCCGCCCGCGCACGACCAGGGCCGCCTGCTCCCGGACACTCCCGCCGAGCTGCGCCGCCGCCGGATAGCCGAGGCGGTAGGCCAGGCGCGCCAGGCCGCGGGGCCCGACGCCGCGATGCGCGTGCTCGAAGTGGACCCCGGCTCACGGCTGCCGGAGCGCCGAGCCGTGCTGGCCCCGTTCCCAGTGGAGGAGAACGGAGACGGACCCGCGCCGCGTGGGAGGCCGGCTTCGCGCGGCGGATCCAGCCCGCGTGGCGGCTCCGCTCCGCGTGGCTCCGCGCGCGGCGGTCCCGCCCCCCGCGGTGGCTCCGCCCCAGGCGGCAAGCGATGAGCGTTCGCCGCCTCGCGCACCCACGCGGCGTCTGCGTCCGGGTCGACGACGCGGGCGCTCCCGCCGCCCTCCAGGGCGAGCCCGTGGACTCGGTGCTCGAGGAATGGGTGGTCGAGGACCGCTGGTGGACCGACCGCCCGGTCCGCCGCCGCTACTTCGAGCTTGTGCTGGCGGGCGGCCGCAACGCGGTGGTGTTCAAGGAGCTGGGGGGACGCGGGTGGTTCGAGCAGCGGGGGTGAGTGACGGCGGGGGAGCCCAAAGCCACTCCGACCATCACCACCGCATCGATTGGAGCCTTTCTCCCCTATAGACAGGAAAAGCCTCCAATCGATGGGAAATGGCCGGACGGAGACGCCCGCCGCCGATCAGAGACTCCGGCGCGAGGCGGAGACGCACGCCGCCGCGGAGCCGAGCTGCCGCCCGCCGGGAGCTCCCGCCCGCCGGGTCTCAACCCCACCGCTTGAGCCCAAGCCCAGGGCATGCGAACATATGTTCGTCTCCCATGCCCTACGTCGAGCTCCACACCCACTCCGCCTTCTCGTTCCTAGACGGCGCCTCGCACCCCGTCGAGCTGGCTGCAGCGGCCGCCGAGCAGGGCCACAGCGCGATCGCGCTCACCGACCACGACGGGCTGTACGGGTCGATGGAGCTCGCCATCGCGGCCAAGCCGCTCGGCCTGCGCGCGATCGTGGGCGCGGAGCTCACGCTCGACGACGGCCACCACCTCACGCTCCTGTGCGAGGACCGCACCGGCTACGCCAACCTCTGCCGGCTCGTCACGAACGCGCACGCGGGCACGCGCGAGCGCCCGGCCGACCCCGTCCCGCCGAGCACGAGCCTCGAGGACGTCGAGCGCTTTGCCGAGGGTCTCGTGTGCCTGTCGGGCTGCGCGCGCGACGGCGCCGTCGCGGCGCGCATAGAGCGCGACGAGCACGCGGAGGCGGCCGCCACCGCCAAGCGCCTCAGGCGCGCGTTCGGCCCCGACCGCTTCCGCATCGAGCTCCAGCGCCCGTTCGACCGCCACGACCGCCGCCGCAACCGCCTGCTCGCGCAGCTCGCCGAGCGCATCGGGATCCCGTGCGTGGCCACCGGCAACGTCCACGCCCACAGCCGGGAGCGGGCCACGCTCCAGGACGCGTTCGTCGCCGTGCGCACCGGGTCCACGCTCGACGAGTCCGAGCCGATCCGCCGCGGCAACTCGTCACACGTGCTCGCCCCGCCGAACCAGATGGCGGCGCGCTTCGCCGACCACCCGGACGCCGTGGAGGAGTCGGGCCGCCTGGCGGAGCGGCTGACCTTCGACCTCACGACCGACCTCGGATACCGCTACCCGGGAGCGGAGGGAGGCAGCGCCGACCACGACCTCGCCGAGCTCTGCCGCTCGCTGCTGGGCAGCCGTTACGAGGGCCGGGCCAGCCGCGCCGCGGCGGAGCAGCGGCTGGAGAAGGAGCTCGCCATCGTCCGCTCGCTCGGCCTCAGCGGCTTCTTCCTGCTCCACCGCGACCTGCTCGAGTTGGCCCGCGAGGTCGCGGCCGAGGTGCGCGGCCCCGATTCGGCCCGCGCGCTGCTGCCGCCCGGCCGCGGCCGCGGCTCCAGCGTCTCGTCGATCGTCTGTTACCTCACCGGCCTCTCGCACGTGGATCCGGTCGAGAACGACCTCTTCCTCGGGCGCTTCCTCAACGAGGACCTCAGCGCTCTCCCCGACATCGACCTCGACTTCCCGCGCGACATCCGCGAGACCCTCATCCCGCGCGTGCACGAGCGCTACGGGCACGACCGCTCGGCCCTCGTGTGCGCGTTCGCCACCTACCAGACCCGCTCGGCCATCCGCGACTTCGGTAAGGCGCTCGGGCTGCCCGCCGGGGAGATCGAGCGCGCGGCGCGGGCGGCGGAGCCGTGGGGTGGGGGCGACGTCGAGCCGCACCTGGTCGACGCGATCGGCCGCCGCCGCGCCGCCTCGCCGCGCTGGCAGGCCCTGGTCCGGCTGACCCGCGACGCCTGGGGCCTCCCGCGCCACGTGACCCAGCACGTCGGCGGCATGGTGATCTCGACCCAGCCCCTGAACGAGATCTGCCCGATCCAGCCGGCGGCGATGAGCGGCCGCCAGATGGTGCAGTGGGACAAGGACTCGTGCGGCGACGCCGGCTTCCTGAAGATCGACCTGCTCGGCCTGGGGATGCTGTCGGCGGTCGAGCGCTGCGTCGACCAGATCGCCCGCGCGCGCGAGGAGCGGATCGACCTCTCGCGGATCCCGTTCGACGATCCGGCGGTCTACCGCGAGATCCAGGCCGCGGAGACCATGGGCGTGTTCCAGATCGAGAGCCGCGCGCAGATGCAGATGCTCAAGCGCACGCGGCCCGAGAACCTCGACGACCTGACCGTGCAGGTCGCGCTCGTGCGGCCTGGCCCGATCCAGGGCGGGGCGGTCCACCCGTACATCGAGCGGCGCAAGGCCCTGCGCGCCGATCCCGGCTACAGGGTCCCCTACGACCACCCCTCGCTCGAGCCGGTGCTGCGCGACACGCTCGGCGCGATCGTCTTCCAGGACCAGGTGATCGAGGTGGCGATGGCGTTCGCCGGCTTCACGCCCGGCGAGGCCGAGGGCCTGCGGCGGGCGATGAGCCGCAACCGCTCGGTGGCCGCGATGCGCTCCTACGAGGTCAAGTTCGTCGAGGGGGCGATGGAGCGCGGCGCCTCGCTCGACACCGCGCGGAAGGTCTACGCGCAGATCGTCGGCTTCTCCGGGTTCGGGTTCCCGAAGGCGCACTCGGCGGCGTTCGGGCTCCTGGCCTACCAGTCCACCTGGCTGCGCGTGCACTACGGCCCGGAGTTCCTGTGCGCGCTGCTGAACGAGCAGCCGATGGGCTTCTACCCACCAGACTCGCTGGTGCACGAGGCGCAGCGACGCAGGATTCCGGTTCTCCCCCCGTGCGTGCTGCGCTCGGAGGCGGAGTGCTCGGTGGAGCGCGTCGAGGGCGGCGCGCTGGCCGTCCGGATCGGCCTCGGCTACGTGGCCGGCGCGGGCAAGGAGGACGTGGCGGAGGTCGTTGCCGAGCGCGAGCGCAGCGGGCCGTTCCGCGGCATCGCCGAGCTGGCCGGTCGCTGCGGCGCGCAGCGCGACGCGCTCGAGCGGCTCGCCTGGGCCGGCGCCTGCGACGCGCTCGTCGAGGACGGGCGCCGGCAGGCCCTGTGGCTGCTCGGCGTGTCGGCGCCCGGCGTGACCGTGGCGGGCGGGACGCAGCTCGCGCTCCCCGTGGAGCCCGGCGCCGCACCGGAGCTGCGCGAGCTCTCGCCGTGGGAGCGGCTGATCGCGGACTACGGCTCCACGAGGATCACGCTGCACGAGCACCCGATGGAGCTGATGCGGCCGAGCTTCGACGCCGGCCTCGTCACGAGCTCCGCCCTGGCCGCCCTCGGCCACGGGGCGCGCGTGCGCACCGCCGGCCTCGTGGTCGCCCGCCAGCGCCCCGCGACCGCGAAGGGGGTCACGTTCATGCTCCTCGAAGACGAGCACGGCGCGATCAACGTGATCGTCGCGCCACCGGTCTACGAGGCCCACCGCCTCGCCGTCCGCGCCGAGCCGCTGGTGTACGTGGAGGGCCGGCTCGAGCACCGCGAGGGCGTGACGAACGTGGTCGCGACCGCCGTGCACCGCCTCGAGCGGCCCGACATCCCGCTCGGCGAGGTCCGCCACATCGAGCCGCGCCGCGCCTGGAGCACGGAGGAGGCGGCGGGCGACCTACGAGCGGTCGCCCCGACGGCGCACAGCTTCGGCCGGCGGGGCTGATCCGGCACCTGGGGGGTTTCCTCCCCCTGTCCGGGGGGTGAACCAGGACTAGGGCTAGTACAAAGTGGGTACAGGCGAACGCGGTGCGGAGGCGGGGTGGCCGTCTCCCTTCGGGGCTAAGGGGCTATATGCGTAACCGCGGACTGCTGCTGCTCGCGCTGGCGATCGTCGCCGCGCTGTCGATTCCGTCCACCTCGAGCGCGGCGACCGGGACGGTCATCCCGGGCCACTACATCGTGGTCCTCGAGGACTCCGCCGACGTCGACGCGATGGTTGCCGAACACGTCGACCTCGGCGCGGTCGTGGGCCACACCTACCGCAGCGCCCTGCACGGGTACGCGGCACGCTTGTCGCCCACCATCCGCGCGCTCGTGAAGGCCGATCCGCGCGTGGCACGAGTGGTGCCCGACCGCGAGGGCGTCGCGACCCAGGCGCAGACGCTCCCCACCGGCGTGAATCGCATCGACGCCGACCTCGGCAGCCAGGCCGCGGGCGACGGGACCGGCACCACCCCGGGCGCCGTCGCGATCATGGACACGGGCATCGATACGACGCACCCCGACCTCGACGTGGCCGGCGGCATCAACTGCCTCGGCTCCTACAGCACCCACGACGGAACCATCGGCGACGAGAACGGCCATGGCACGCACGTGGCGGGGATCGTGGGCGCCAAGGACGACGGCGAGGGCACGGTGGGCGTCGCCCCCGGCGTGCGGCTCTGGTCGGTACGAGTGCTCAGCAGCACCGCCTCGGGCACCACCTCGACGCAGCTCTGCGGCATCGACTGGGTGACCGCGAACGCGCAGGCGCTCGGGATCAAGGTCGTGAACTCGAGCATGGTGCTCTTCGGCGCGGTCGACGACGGCAACTGCGGCAACACCAGCGGCGACCCGCTCCAGCAGGCGATCTGCACCTCGACCGCCGCGGGGATCCTGTGGGTCTTCGCCGCGGGCAACAGCAACGCCAGCTTCGCGGGTTCCGCCGGCCCGAGCTTCGACCAGGTCCTGACCGTCACCGGCCTGGCCGACGGCAACGGCGTGCCCAACGTGCCGACCACGACCACGTTCACCTGTCCGGCCGTCAACGGCACGCGCAAGTACCCGAACTACGCGCCGGAGACCGACGACAAGACCTACTCCTATTCGAACTACGCCGTGAGCGGCGATGCCGCGCACACGATCGCCGCGCCCGGCTCGTGCATCTGGTCGACCTACAAGGGCGGCACCTACGGCAACATGACCGGCACGAGCATGGCCGCCCCGCACGTCACGGCGGCCGCGCACCTGTGCATCCTGTCCGGCCAGTGCCCGGGGACCCCCGCGGAGACGATCCAGAAGCTGCGGGCCGACGCCGAGGCGTTCTCGCTGGGCGATGCCGGGTTCGGCTTCACGGGCGATCCGCTGCGCCCGGTGACCGGCCGCTACTACGGGTACCTCGTGCGCGCCGGGCTGTACTAGCTACCGTCCCGCGGGATGGCGGGACGGATAGTCGTTGGCACGTCGAGCTGGGCCGACCCCGGCTTCGTCGAGGAGTGGTACCCGCCCGGCATGCCGGCGCGCGAGCGGTTGCCCTGGTATGCGGAGCGGTTCGAGTGCGTTGAGCTGAACTCGAGCTTCTACGCGGTGCCCGATCCCGGCCTCGTCGAGCGCTGGGTGCGGGCGACGCCGGACGGCTTCGTGTTCGACGTGAAGCTCCACCGGCTGCTCTCGCGTCACTCGGCCGACCTGAAGTCGCTCCCGCCCGACCTGCGCGAGGAGGCGCAGACCAACGAGCGCGGCCGCGTGCGCCTGACGCCCGAGCTCGAGATGGCGGTGGCGGACCGGGTGCTCGAGGCGGTCGCGCCGCTCGAGCGCGCCGGCAAGCTCGGCGCGTTCCTGCTCCAGCTCACCCCGGCGTTCTCGCCTGACAAGCACCGGCTCGACGAGCTCGACGGGCTGCTCGAGCGCCTCTCCCCGCGCGTCGTGGCGGTCGAGCTGCGCAACCGCGGCTGGGTCTCCGACAAGCGCGCGCCGGAGACGTTCGCCTACCTGTCCGAGCGCGGCGCCGCGTTCGTGTCGGTCGACGCCCCGCGCGAGGAGCACGTGCCGATCATGCCGCCGGTCGACGCGGTGACCAACGAGGCGCTCTCCTACATCCGCATGCACGGACGCGACGCGCACGGCTACATGCACGGCAAGACCGTGGCCGAGCGCTTCGCGTGGGACTACTCGGACGAGGAGCTGGAGGAGATCGCCGGGCGCGTGCGCGGGCTGGCCGAGCAGGCGCACGAGGTGCACGCGCTCTTCAACAACAACCGCGGGGCCGACGCGCCCTCAGCCGCCAGCCGCTTCCGCGCGCTGATCGGCCAGGATGCCGGCCCGCCGCCCGACGTCGGCCAACAGCTCCGGGTCCTGTGAGCGCACCCGTCCGCATAGCGACCGGCCTCGCCACCGACGACGCGGGCCCCGACGCCTTCGCCGAGGCCGCGGCGCGCGCGCAGCTCGGGCTCGGCGGCGCACAGGCCGACCTGGTCGTCGCGTTCGCGGCTGCGCCGAACCTCGACCACGCGGAGGAGGGGCTGGCGGCGGTGGAGGAGCGGCTCGGCCCCTACGCGCTGATCGGCTGCGGCGCCCAGGGCGTGATCGCCGGCGGCCGCGAGCTCGAGACGGGCGGGGTCGCGGTGTGGGCCGCCTCGCTGCCCGGCGCGACGCTGCGGCCGTTCCACCTCGACGCGTTCGACGCCGGCGACGAGGGCCTCGCGATCGCCGGGCTGCCGGGCCTGACCGGCGTGGAGGCCGTCCTGCTGCTCGCCGACCCGTACACCTTCCCGGTCGAGCCGCTGCTCGACCGCCTGGCCGCCGACCACCCGGCGCTCCCCGTGATCGGCGGGCTGGCGAGCGCGGGCGCGGTCCCGGGCCGGGCCACGCTGCTGCACGGCGGCGGCGTCGAGGAGCGCGGCGCGGTGGGCGTGGCGCTGGCGGGGGTCGACGTGCGCCCGTGCGTCTCGCAGGGCGCGCGGCCGATCGGGCCGGAGATGGTCATCACCGCCTGCGACGAGAACGAGATCCACGAGCTGGCGAGCAGGCCGGCGCTGGCGCGGCTGCACGAGGCGATCGGGGAGCTCGACCCGGAGGAGCGGGCGCTGGCCGGCCGCGGCCTGCTGCTCGGCATCGTGATCGACGAGAACCAGCCTGACTACGAGCGCGGCGACTTCCTGATCCGCGGCCTGCTCGGCATCGACGAGGAGAACGGCAGCGTGCGGGTGGGCGAGCGCGTGCGGGTGGGCCAGACGGTGCGCCTCCAGGTGCGCGACGGCGAGTCGGCCGACGAGGACCTGCGCGAGGCGCTCGCCCGCCACGCCGACGCCCTGAGCGGCCCGCCGGCGGGTGCGCTGCTGTTCAGCTGCAACGGTCGTGGCAGCCACATGTTCGGCGAGCCCGACCACGACGCGCTCGCGCTCGACGACGCGTTCTCGGGCGCACCCGCCGCCGGGTTCTTCTGCGCGGGCGAGATCGGTCCCGTGGGCCCGCGCAGCTTCGTGCACGGCTTCACGGCCACGCTCGCGGTGTTCGCGGGCTCGGGACCGGGCTCCGCGATCTAGGCGAGGGCGAGCGCGGGGCGGCGGTCCGCCCACGGCCGCGCCGCCTCGATCTGCGCCGCGAGCGCCAGCAGCAGCTCCTCGCCGGCGGGCGGGCCCATGAGCTGCACGCCGATCGGCAGGCCGCTGGCCGACACGTGCAGCGGCAGCGCGATCGCGGGCTGGCCGGTGACGTTCGCGGCTGCGCTGAAGGGCACGAAGCGGCTGCCCTTCCAGAACGCCTCGAGCCCGGGCTCCCCTGGTGCGGCGGCGAGCGCTCCGTGCGGGACGGGCGGCTGGGCGAGCGCCGGGGTCAGGAGCACGTCGTGGTCCGCCCACCAGCGCGTCACCCGGCGCGTGTAGGCGCGCAGGGTCGTGAGGCCCTCGAGCAGGTCGCGTGCGGTCCGGCCGCGCGCGTTCTCGATCAGCGCCTGCGTGAGCGGCTCGGTGGCGCTCGGGTCGAGCGGCGCCCCGCCCAGCGGCGCGATGCGCTCCGCGCCGAGGGACGCGTCGGTGGCCCACATGGCGAGGAAGGCGTCCAGGTGCTCGCGCGCCTCCCACTTCGGGGCGCTCTCCTCGACGTCGTGGCCCAGCTCCGCGAGCAGCGCCGCGGTCGCGGTTACGGCCGCGACGCAGTCGGCGTGCACCTCGGCGTCCACGGGAGGCACGGTCGTGACGCCGACGCGCAACCGCGCGGGCGCGTGGCCGGCGGCTTCGAGGAAGGTGCTCCGCGGCGGCGCGGGCGTGACGGGGTCGCCCCACTCGTAGCCCGCGAGCACGTCGAGCGCCGCGGCCGTGTCGCGCACTGTGCGTGTTAGGACGCCCTCGGCGACCAGCGCCGACGGCGAGTCGACGAGCGGCGCGGAGCTCACCCGGCCGCGGCTCGGCTTGAGGCCGACGAGGCCGCAGCAGGACGCGGGGATGCGGATCGAGCCGCCGCCGTCGTTTCCGTGGGCGAGGCTCACCATGCCCGCGGCCACGGCGGCCGCGCTGCCGCCGGAGGAGCCGCCGGCCGTGCGCGTCAGGTCCCAGGGGTTGCACGTCGGGCCGAAGCGCGCGGGCTCGGTGACCGGCGTGATGCCGAGCTCGGGCGCGTTCGTCTTGCCGACGATCACCGCGCCCGCCGCGCGCAGCTTCGTGACGAGCGCGCTGTCGAACGGCGGGATCCAGTCGCCGCTCAGGGACGTGCCGAACGTGGTCCGGATCCCTTCGGTGACGGGCCCGAGGTCCTTGATCGCCATCGGGACCCCGGCGAGGGGGCGTGCGTCGCCCGGGCCGATCGCGTCGGCCTCGGCCAGCGCTCTCTCCGGCACGAGGGTCACGAAGGCGTTCACGTCGCCGTCGAGGCGCTCGATGGCAGCGAGCGACGCCTCGACCAGCTCACGCGCGCTCACCTCTCCCGCGCGTACGGCCGCGGCCTGCTCGAGCGCCGGACGCTGGATCGGCTCCGTCACGGCCTCGACCCTAGTCCCTGCAACCATTCGGGCGTGAGCTCCGCCGATCGCGCGCCAGACGGAGTCGTGCGCGTGCGCGCGCCGAACCCGTCGCCGCTGACGCTCGACGGGACCAACAGCTACGTCGTCGGCCGCTGGGTGGTCGATCCCGGGCCCGACCACGCCGGGCACCTCGATGCGCTGCTCGATGCGGCGGGCGGGCGGCTCGACGGGATCGTGCTGACGCACGAGCACATCGACCACGCCGAGGGCGCGCAGCCGCTGGCGGAGCGCGCCGGGGGCGTGCCGGTCGTGCAGCCGCGCGAGGGGGACGAGGTCGGTCCGTTCCGCGCGATAGCCACGCCCGGGCACGCCGAGGACCACGTCTGCCTGCTGATGGGGAGCGTGTGCTTCAGCGGCGACACGGTGCTGGGGGAGGGGAGCGTGTTCGTGGGGTTCGGCGGTGCGTCGATGGGCGACTACATGGCCTCGCTGGAGCGCCTGCGCGAGCTGGAGCTCGAGGTGATGTGCCCGGGCCACGGACCGTTCGTGTGGGATCCACGCGCGCGGGTCGAGGAGTACATCGCGCACCGGCTCGACCGCGAGCGACGCGTGCTCGAGGCCCTGGCCGCGGGCGCGCGTACGCACGACGAGCTGCTCGACCTCGCCTGGGACGACGTCGACT
Source organism: Thermoleophilaceae bacterium (assembly GCA_036382905.1). Classification (GTDB taxonomy): domain Bacteria; phylum Actinomycetota; class Thermoleophilia; order Solirubrobacterales; family Thermoleophilaceae; genus AC-37. The sequence continues at coordinate 16,597 of DASVPL010000100.1, forward strand.
TCACCGACGCGCCGATGCTGCGCCTCGCCGCGGCGGCGACGCTCGAGGCGCACCTGGAGAAGCTCCGCGGCGAGGGCCGCGCGCCGCAGAGCGGGGCCTGACGAGCGCGGACGGCGCTTCGCGCGTCGGGCTCCGCGGGCGCCGGGCTCCGCCCGCGGCCGGGCTCCGCCCGCCGGGCACCCGGGGCCCGGCGCCGCCGGGCTCGGCCCCCCGGAACTGGGCAACGTTAGGTGTCAAATACGACCAAAATGTCGCCCACCTCCCGGGGCCGCGACGCTGGGCGTTACGGGAGCGTTACGAGTGTTACGGGAGCAGCGCGCGGAACTCGGTGCGCAGGCTGCGACGGCGCCGGCGCCTGCGCTTGCGGTTGCCGCTCACGCCCACCGCTCCGCGCAGTCCCACGCAGCCGATGCACCCGACGCAGCCCTCGCAGTCGACGCACCCGACGCACCCCACGCAGCCGGTGCAGTTCACGTTCCCGAGCCCGGCCACCACTCCCGCGCTCGCCACGGTCCCGGCGCTGAAGAGCACGCCCGCGCTGGCCACGCTCGCCGCGCCGCCGACCACGCCGGCGCTCGCCACGGTCCCCGCCGAGCCGATCACACCCGCGCTGGCCACCGTCCCCGCCGAGCCGATCACCCCCGCGCTCGCGACCGTGCCCGCCGCGCCGACCACGCCCACACTGGCGACGGTGCCAGCGGCGTCCTCGACGCCCGCGCTGGAGGTGCTCGGGCTCTCCGTGCTCGGGCTCTCCGTGCTCACGCGGTGGAACCTACCGGGCCATCCCCGTACGGGAGGCCGTTGTTGGTGTTCCAGAACACCACCGGCCCGCCGCCCGCGGCGCCCGCCAGCAGCGCGGCGAGCGCCTTGCCCGTGTAGACGGGGTCGAGCGCGAGTCCCTCGGCATCGGCCCCGAGCGCCCGTGCCGCGTCGCCCGCGGCGGTGGCGTGCCCGTAGCCCGCGCCCATGAAGCCCTCGACCACCCGGACCGAGCCGGGATCGAGCCGCGCCCCGGAGACGTCCGCGCCTCGGCGCCGCAGCAGCCGCAGCGTGCGGCCCGCGAGCCGCAGCACGCTCGCCTCGCTCAGCCGCAGCTGGTCGTTGACGAGCACCGCGTGGACACGCGTGCCGAGCCCGGAGAGCGCGAACCCGGCCGCCAGGCCCGCCGCGCTGCCACCCGAGCCGAGCGCGACCACCACCGAGCGCGGCTCGGGCAGCTCGCCGCTGGCGACCTGCTCGGCCAGCTCGAGCGCCGCCTCCACGAAGCCGAGCGCACCCGTCGGCGACGAGCCGCCCGGCGCCAGCAGGTACGGAGCCCGCGGCGGCCGCCGCTGCGAGTGGCGTAGCGCGATCAGTGGCGCGGCGAGGGCTGTGCGGCGCGCGGTGCCGGTGAGGTAGACCCGCGACGCCGCCGCGCGCAGACGCCCGAGCTGGCGCTCGACGTGCTCATCGCGCGGCTGCTCGGCCAGCGCAAGCACGCAGTCAATCCCGGCTCGCCGTGCGTAGACCGCGGTGGCGAGCCCGTGGTTCGTGCCGATCCCGCCGAACGTGAGGATCGTCCGCCGCCCGCGGGCACGCGCGTCGGCGAGGATCCACTCGAGCTTGCGTGGCTTGTTGCCGCCCCACGGCTCGGCGCTGCGTGCGTCGTCCTTGACCCACACGTCGGCGCCCAGGCCCGGCGCCGCGCGCACCGGCGTCGGCAGGGAGCAGAGCGGGATGCGCGGAAGCGTGGCCGCCGTCGGCGGGAAGCGCTCGTGGATCAGGCTGCGGCCGGGCGCGCTAGAGGCCAAGCCCGTTGACGACCCGCTGCGCGGTGAGGAAGTCCGAGCCGGTGCGCTCGGCGTAGAGCTTCGCGGCGTTCATGCGCTTGCCCTCGCGCACGAGCGCGACCACCTCCGGGTCGACCTCGGCGGCCGGATCCTCGATCCCGACCCCGGTCCGCTCGGCAAGCATCCGGACCTGGCGCTCGAGCCGCTCGAGCCGCTGCATGATCTGCGCTTCCGAGGGTGCGTCGCCCATGCGGGGGCGAGCCTACTGCGCGGCAATCGCGGTGCCGACGCGGTCCAGGAACGGCCCGAGCGCCGGCCACTCCTCGGCCTGTACCTCGACCATCATGCCGCCGCTTCCGTGGAGCGGCCTGACGCGCAGCCAGCGCCGCCCCTTGCGGTCGGGCTCGTCCACCTCGATCCGCAGGTTGAGCACGTGGAACCGCATGCTCTCCGACCCCGGGAACCCGAAGACCTCCAGCACCCGGCCGTCGAACGCGTAGAGCGTGGTGCCGGCCCAGACCTCGTCCACGGGGCGAGTATCTCGCACATACGCTTGGCGGATGGAGTCCGACTTCGACCGCGCGACCCGTGCGGCGAGTGCGAACGAGATGCCGCCGCCGTTCCGGGCGGCGCTGGACGAGCACGCCGCCCTCGTCGGTATCGAGGGGCCGGTCCTGAGCACGGCGCGCGCGGCGGCCGTCACGGAATCGACCCCCCACAGGCGCCGCCTCCTGCGACGCCAGCGCCCGCACGTGACCTGGATGGTCGTCTGCGCGGACGTGCTCGCGGTCGTGGGCGACGCCTCGGGCGCGCCGGTCGGATCGCTCTATCGACTCGCGGAGCTGGAGGCCAAGCCGTTCAGCTCACCGCTGGTACAGGACGAGGGCCTCGAAGCGACCGCGCTGCCGGTCGGCGGCAGCGAGCGCGTGTCGGTCTTCCTGCCGCTCGCACCCGGCCCGCCGCGCGACGCGATAGCGGCCGCGCTGGCGCTAGCCTGAGCGCCCCGATGATCAGCACCCCAATTAGTTCAGGGTGTCACGGCGGTCTCGTCATCGGGGGTTGGTCGCAGGATGTCGAAGCCCGCTCTGCACGCGTGTTACAGAGGTCGAGAACGCTCGACGCACTTAGCTAAAGGCTTGGCGCACAAGCATGCGACGATTCTGGGACGGCTGACCCGAAGGCGTGCTTAGTGGTCCGATGGGTGCCGCCGCGAGATCATCGCGCGGCGTCTTCTGCTCGGGCCAGCCTGCCGCGGAAGTCACTGAGTTCCTTGGCCTTGCGCCGACGGAAGTCCGAGCCGCTCGTCCGCGCGCACACCGCGAACGCCTGTGCCTCCGCGATCATGAACTGCGGATTGGAGCCTTCGTAGTGGTTGACGGAGATCACCGAGTAAAACGAGCTGTAGGGCGTCGCGCTCACCGGGCTGTCGAAGGTTCCGACGTTGTGACCTCCGCCGATCACGTTGAATCCCTCGGGGCACTCGGCACGCGAACTCGTAACCCCGTCGGCCTCACTGCTCTTAGGGCCATCGACGCGCCGGACCTCTCCGACGGCGCCGCCGTTGCGGATGTCGTCGGTCGTCAGGGATCCGTCCCGCACATCAGCGCCGGTTAGCGACTCGTTCTTGACGTGCGACGACGTGACGCTGTTCTTTGCCAGCTTCGTGGCGGCATATCCGGTACCGCCGAGCGCGCAGAACAAGGCGATGCCCGCGATCGCGAGCGCTGGTGATGGCAAGCTCTTCATGAAGTCCTGCTCCTCCCTTAGGTGCCACACCATCGGCCCAGCACCTTTGTAAATACCTTCCCGCCGACCGAACCGGCCGATGTGATTTTTCCATAATCGGAAACGTCGAGCCCTCGGAGTGGTGTCGCGACCTTCCGCGGCGGCTCGGGCCGGCCGGTCCCGCAGCCGCGCACCCACGCCGGCCGGCTGGCGCCGCGCATTTCGGCCTGACGGTTCGCGGGCCTCCGCCCGCCCCGCCGCTAGCCTGAGCCAGCGATGATCAGCACCAACCAGTTCAAGAACGGCACCCACATCGACGTCGAGGGCACGATCTTCAAGATCGTCGAGTTCCAGCACGTGAAGCCCGGCAAGGGCGGCGCGTTCGTGCGCACCAAGCTCAAGCGCACCACCGACGGCAACGTGATCGATCGGACCTTCCGCGCCGGCGAGAAGTTCCGCCCCGTCCGCACCGAAACGCGCAAGATGCAGTACCTCTACTCGGACGGCACCGACGCCCACTTCATGGACGTCGAGAGCTACGAGCAGTTCACGGTGCCGGAGGAGGCGGTCAGGGAGCCGCTCCAGTGGGTCCTCCCGAGCCAGGAGGTCGAGATCCTCTACGTGGACGACGAGCCCTCCGACGTGCAGGTGCCGGCCGCCGTCGAGTTGGCCGTGGCCGAGACCGAGCCCGGCGTGAAGGGCGACACCGCGTCGGGCGGCGGGGACAAGCCGGCGACGCTCGAGTCGGGCGTGATCGTGCGGGTCCCGCTGTTCGTCAACGTCGGCGACCGGGTTCGCGTGGACACGCGCTCGGGCGCGTACGTCTCGCGCGCGTAGAGAGAGGACGATGCGCCGCTCCGACCAGCGCAGGGCGGCGGTCGTGGCGCTCTACCAGCGCGACGTGACCGGTCGCAGCCTCGAGGAAACGCTCGGCCGCACGGCCACGATCTTCACCCGCGAGCTGGCCACCGGCACCGACTCCCACATCGAAGAGCTCGACGGCCTGATAGAGCGCTACGCGGAGGACTGGACCATCGACCGGATCGCCCCGCTCGAACTGAACATCATGCGCGTGGCGCTCCACGAGATGCTCCACCGCGAGGACGTGCCGGACGAGGTCGCGCTGGACGAGGCCGTCGAGGCGGCGAAGGAGCTGTGCGGCGCCGGCGCTCCCGCGTTCCTGAACGGCATCCTCGGAGCGGTGCAGAGGGAGCGCGTCACGTGAGCGGACTCGACGACGCCGTGGCCGAGCTCGAGCGCGCCGCGGCGCGGCTCCGCGAGCCCGACCTCCCGCCGGAGGAGGCCGCCGAGCTGGTCGAGCGCTGCGCCGAGATCGCCGCGCGCGTGGGCGCGGAGCTCGACCGTCGCGCGGATCCCGATCGCGCGGCTCCCGGGCAGGAGACGCTGCTCTGAGCGTCGAGCCCGCGGCCGCCACCTACCCGGTCGAGTTGCAGGCGCGCGTGGACGAGTACCTCGCCGGCCTCACCTTCGCGCGCGAGGGCGGCGTGGCCGGACTCGAGGAGGCGATGCGCTACTCGCTGCTCGCGGGCGGCAAGCGCATCCGGCCCGTGCTCGCGATGGCGACGGCCGAGGCGCTCGACCGCGACCCGGCCGACGTGCTGCCGCTGGCCGCCGCGATCGAGCTGATCCACACCTACTCGCTCATCCACGACGACCTCCCCGCGATGGACGACGACTCGCTCCGTCGCGGCCAGCCGACCTGCCACGTGAAGTTCGGCGAGGACGTGGCGATCCTCGCGGGCGACGGGCTCTTCGCCGAGGCGATCTCCCTCGTCGCCACCGAGCAGCAGGGCGAGCCCGGTCACGTGCTGGCCGCGCTCGGCCACATGGTCGCGGCGGCCGGGGTGGGCGGCATGGTCGGCGGGCAGTACCTCGACATCAAGGCCGGCGACCAGGCGGACCTCCGCCGCGTGCACGAGCTGAAGACCGGCCGGCTGATCGCCGCGTCGATCGAGTGCGTATTGATGCTTGGAGGTCTCGCCGGACATGCCACAATCCCGTGGAGCCGGTTCGCTGTGGAGCTGGGTGTGCTCTTCCAGATCGTCGACGACATACTCGACGTGACAGGGGACGAGGCCGCACTCGGGAAGCCGCAGGGGTCCGACGAGCGCCAGGGCAAGCGGACCTACGTCAGCGTGTTCGGCCTCGACCGGGCCCGTGAGCTGGCCGCGCAGGCCCACGCGAAGGCACGTGCCGCGCTGGCAGAGGCGGACGGCCGGACCGGCACGCTCGAACGCACAACGGACTACATACTCACGAGACGAACATGAGCCTGCTCGACAAGATCAACGGCCCGGCCGACCTCCACCAGCTCTCGGAGCCCGAGCTCCAGGACGTCGCACAGGAGGTCCGCGAGCTCATCATCGACACGATCGGCGAGATCGGCGGCCACTTCGGCGCCAACCTCGGCACGTGCGAGCTCGCGGTCGCGCTCCACAGCCTGCTCGACTCGCCGCGCGACAAGGTGCTCTGGGACGTCGGCCACCAGGCCTACCCGCACAAGATCCTCACCGGCCGCCGCGACCGTCTCGGCACGATCCGCAAGTACGGCGGCCTCGCCCCCTTCTGCTCGATCCCCGAGTCCGAGCACGACATCATGGGCGCCGGCCACGCCTCGACCTCCGTGTCCTACGCGGTCGGGCTGAAGGAGGCGATGCGCCGCGGCCACGAGGAGGACGGGAAGGTCGTGGCGGTGATCGGCGACGGCGCGCTCACCGGCGGCGTCGCGTTCGAGGCGCTTCACAACGCCGGCGGCATGGACGTGCCGATCGTGATCGTCCTGAACGACAACGGCATGTCGATCTCGCCGAACGTCGGGTCGCTGTCGCGCTACTTCACCCGGATCCGCCTCAATCCGGACCTGCACCGCGCGCGCGAGGTGGTCGAGTCGGGGCTGATGAAGATGCCGGCCGGGCTGGGCGAGCGCATCGAGCGTCTCGGCCCCGAGCTGAAGGCGTCGATCAAGGCGTTCTGGGCGCCGGGCCTGTTCTTCGAGGAGCTCGACGTGGCCTACGTCGGCGTGGTCGACGGCCACGACGTGACCGCGCTGCGCAAGTCGATCGGGGAGGCGCTGGAGGCCGAGCGCCCGGTCGTGGTCCACATCAAGACCGTGAAGGGGAAGGGCTTCGCGCCCGCCGAGGAGGGCGGGCTCGAGGGTATGGAGAAATGGCACGCGGCCAAGCCGGCGTCGATCGTCGGCCGCGCGGCCGCCCCGAAGAAGCCCGACGACGCCGCGGCCCCGCCCAAGCCGCCGCAGTACACGACCGTGTTCGGCAACTCGCTCGTCGAGGAGTGCCGCCGCGACGCGCGCGTGTGCGGGATCACCGCGGCGATGAACTCCGGCACCGGGCTCAACATCCTCCAGAAGGAGCTGCCCGAGCGCTACTACGACGTGGGGATCGCCGAGCAGCACGCGGTGCTGTTCGCGGCCGGGCTCGCGCTCGGGGGCATGAAGCCGGTCGCCGCGATCTACTCGACCTTCCTGCAGCGCGCCTACGACCAGATCGTCCACGACGTCTGCCTCCAGAACCTGAACGTGGTCTTCGCGATGGACCGCGCCGGGCTCGTCGGCGACGACGGTCCGACCCACCACGGCGCCTTCGACATCGCCTACATGCGCTGCCTGCCGAACCTGGTGATGATGGCCCCGCGCGACGAGGCGATGCTCGCCGACATGCTGCACACCGCGCTCCGCTACGACGACGGCCCGGTCGCCCTGCGCTACCCGCGCGGCGAGGCCGAGGGAGTGCCGCTCCCGTCGCGCCCGCAGCCGATCGAGATCGGGCGCGGCGAGGTCCTTCGCGAGGGCAGCCGGGTGGCGCTGATCGGCTACGGCTTCGGCGTGTCGCTGGCGCTTGGAGCGGCCGACCTGCTCGAGCAGCACGACGTCGAGCCGACGGTGGTCGACGCGCGCTTCGCCAAGCCGCTCGACGGTGAGCTCCTAACCCAGCTCGCCACCGAGCACGAGCTGCTCGTCACGGTCGAGGACGGGGTACTCCAGGGCGGCTTCGGCTCCGGCGTCGGCGAGCTCCTGCTCGACCGCAACCTGGCCGCCGACACGCGCCTGGTGCGCGTCGGGCTGCCGGACCGCTTCGTCACGCACGGCAAGCCTGCGCTCCTGCACAAGGAGGTCGGGCTCACCCCCGAGGCGATCGTCGAGCGGGTGCTCGCGGACTCGCGCGAGCGCGGCGGCGCGCTGGTCTAGCGACCCCCGCGGCCCCCCAGAAAATAAGCGACCCGCCGGGAGGGGCGGGCCGCTTGAGGGAGGAGTGCTGCGTTGTGGATCTTGGGGGGATGAAGTCCTCCGACAACGTACGCACGTTCGCATCGGAGTTGTGTGCGAGCCGCCACAGATCCGGCCGCGGCGGGCCGCGCCGGTACGCTCACGCGGTGGTCAAGACCAGGCTCGATGCGCTGCTCGTGGACCGCGGCCTGTTCGAGTCTCGCTCGCGCGCCGCGGCCGCCGTGATCGCCGGGTCGGTGCGGATCGGCAGCGACGGGCGCCGTGCCGCAAAGCCGGGCCAGATGGTCGGCGACGACATGCCGGTGGCCGTGGACGCCCCGCCGCCCTACGTCTCGCGCGGCGGGGTGAAGCTCGCGAACGCGCTCGACGCCCTGGGAGTCGAGGTCGCCGGCCGCCGCTGCCTCGACGTGGGTGCCTCCACGGGCGGCTTCACGGATTGCCTGCTCCAGCGCGGCGCCGAGCACGTGGTGGCGCTCGACGTCGCCTACGGCGAGCTCCACTGGCGCATCCGCAACGACGAGCGGGTGACCGTCGTCGAGCGCTCCAACGCCCGCGCGCTCGAGCCCGGAGCGCTGCCCTTCCCGCCCGATCTGGTGGTGGTCGACGTGTCGTTCATCTCGCTCGGGAAGGTCCTGCCCGCGGTTCTGGGCTGCGCGGCCGAGCGCTTCGACTGCCTCGCGATGGTCAAGCCGCAGTTCGAGGTCGGGCGCGAGCGGCTCGGCAAGGGCGGCGTGGTGCGCTCGCCCGAGCACAGGCGTGAGGCCGTCGCGACGGTCGCCCGCATGGCGGCCGAGGACGGCTGGTCGGTGCTGGGCTTCGCACCCTCGGGGTTGCCCGGGCCGGCGGGCAACCGCGAGACTTTCGTCTGGCTCGGCGAGCCGGGCCGCGACGGCGGCGCTCCCGCGCGCCCGGACGGGGTGGACGTGTGAGCGGCGCGCCCCGGCGGATCACGCTGTTCTCGCACGGGCGGATCGACGACACCGGCCCGGCGGTGCAGCGGCTCGTCGACGCCGCGGCGGCTGCCGGGGTCGAGGTGCTCATCCCCCATGGCGAGGCCGAGAAACACGACATCAGCGAGCGCGAGGGATGCCGGCTCGGGGTCGATCCGAGCGAGGACACGGACGTGGCGGTCGTGTTCGGCGGCGACGGCACGATCCTCAACGCGCTCCGCTCGTGCGCCTCGAGCGAGGCACCGGTGTTCGCGTTCAACTACGGCGCGATCGGGTTCCTCTCCACGGTCGAGCGCGAGGACCTCGACGACGGGATCGCGCGGCTGCTCGAGGGCCGCTACGAGGTGCTCGGGATGCCCGCGCTGGCGGTCGAGCTCGACGGCCAGCGCCGGGTGGGTGTCAACGACATCTCCCTGCACCGGCGGCCCAACAGCCGCGTGGCGCTGCTCGGCTACTCGGTGAGGGGCGACCAGCTCGGCCAGGTGCGCTGCGACGGCCTCGTGGCTGCCACCCCGGTCGGATCCACCGGCTACAACCTCGCGAACGGCGGGCCGATCCTGGCCTGGGGCGTGGAGGGCTTCGTCGTGTCTTTCATCGCGCCGCACACGCTCACCGCGCGAGCGCTCGTGGTCGCGCCCGACGACGTGCTCACCGTCCACAACCTGTCCGACACGGACCCGGTCGACGTGGCCACCGACAACCGCAGCGTGGCCGAGCTGGCGCCGGGGGCGGAGATCGAAGTCCACTTCGTCCAGGACCAGGTGCGCCTCGCCCAGGTCGAGGGCGCGAACTTCTACCACCGGATCCGCGCGAAGTTCGGCCGCCTGGCTTACTGATCGCAGCGGCGGCCGCGGGTCTGGCGGCGCTCGGCGCCGGCTGTGGCTCGTCGGAGGCTCCGGCCCCGCCGCCCCGGGGGCTCGAGGTCGCGCTCCAGGACAACGCCGTCCTGCTCGAGCGCCACTACTACGACCGCGAGCGGGCCTTCGACCGGCTGCGCGAGCTGGGGGTGAGCTGGATCCGCGTACCCCTGATCTGGGAACGGGTCGAACGCGAGGGCTTCGGTCAGGTGGACGCGCTGGTGGACGCCGCGCGCGGGCGCGGCTTCCAGGTGCAGCTCAACCTGATCCCACCCGCGCCCGCCTCGGCGACCGGTGACGGCCGGCCGGGCGTGTTCCGCCCCGACCCCGCGGCGTTCGGAGCGTTCGCGCGGCGCGCGGCCGAGCACTACCGCTCGCGCGTGCGCCGCTGGTCGATCTGGAACGAGCCGAACCTCGTGAACTGGCTGCGGCCGGTGGCCGAGATGCCGGAGATGTACCGGCGGCTCTACGAGGCGGGGTACGCGGCGGTCAAGGGGGTGAGCGCGGATGCGCAGGTCCTGATCGGCGAGACGGCGCCGTACGTGCGGCGCGGGGACGGCATGGCGCCGCTGTGGTTCCTGCGGCGCATGGTGGCCGGCGGGCCGCTGGTCGCCGACGGCTACGCGCACCACTCCTACGACTTCGAGGCGCCGCCCGAGCGCGACTACCCGGGCGACGACAACGTCACGCTGGGGTCGATCGAGCGGCTGATCGGCGCACTCGACCGGCTGGCCGCGTCGGGCGCGCTGCGCGACGGCCACGGCCGAGCTCTGGACGTCTGGATCACCGAGTTCGGCTACTTCCAGACGACCGAGCGCGCACTGCCGCCGGCGCGCCGAGCCGACTACGTGCGGCGGGCGTTCGACCTCGCCGCCTCGCACTACCCGCGCGTGCGCCAGCTCCTCCAGTACCTGCTGGTCTCACCGCCGGAGGGCTTCCCCGGCGGCCGCTTCGACACGAGCCTGCTGACGCACGCGGGCCGCTCGACCCCGGCGTACGGGGCGCTGGCGGCATGGTCGCGCGCGGCGGTGCGGGCGCGGCGGGCGCTGCCGCCGCCGGGCGATTGACCCTCCCGCCCACGAGCACTAGCGCCGTTTGGACATACAAAGGCTTATTTTCGGACTCATTCTTCCATATAATGGACACATGACTCAACTGGCCCTCCTAGCGCAGGAGGCGGGCGTTCATGAACGTACGCTGCGACGAGCGGTGAACCAAGGAACCCTCCGCGCTCATCGTCGAAGCCCGAGGACGCTCGAACTGCCGCTCTCGGAGCGTCTATACGTGCGCCGGTCCTGGCCGTTGATCGCCGCCCTGCGCAGCGCCCTCAGGACCGACCCGAACGTTCGCTTTGCCCTCCTTTTCGGCTCGACGGCGCGGGGGACCGACACGCCTGCAAGCGACGTAGACGTGCTGGTTGAACTGCTCGACCCAGGCCTTGAGCGCGTCATCGACCTCGGAGAACGGCTCACGGCGGCTAGCAGTCGCCCGGTGGAAATCGTTCGATTGGAAGCTGTCCGGGACGACGCGTCGTTCTTGGGCGATGTGTTGGCGGAGGGGCGCGTGCTCGTCGATCGAGACGAGGTCTGGCCGTCCGTGCGTTCGCGCGAGCGAATGCTGCGCGGGCGGCGACGCCAGGAGGAAGTCCGTCGTGTTGAGGCGGCGCTAGCCGGGGTCGATCAGCTTCTCGCCGGATGACCGATGGCTTCCGCACCGCGTAGGGCTGACCGCGGGCGCTGGCGGCGCGACATCCTGCGGCATCTGGAGGATTTCCCTCGCCAGTACGCCGCACTCGAGACGGCGATGGCAGCGTTCGGCGGTGACTTCGACCTGAAGCTGTTCAAGCAGGCATTCGAAACGCATGAGGATCTGGAGGCGTACAACAGGGTGCAGTCGGTCGAACGGGCGCTCGGACGCGTGCAGAATTTCGTAGCCGAGCTTGCCGACGCCGGCGTCACTCTGGCCCGGCTACCACGCCCGCCGATGACGAAGGACGGCTGTCAAGCTCAGCAGGCGTTCGAGGCTCTGCGCGATGCCAAGGTCATGGGCGGCAGCCTGTGCCGGCAGTTGACGCGTGCCCAGAGGGCACGTTCGCGAATCGAGCACGGTTACGTCGAGACCCCTGCAGGCGATGTCCATCGTGCGGCGGAGCTCGTGCACGAGTCGGCGCTCGGCTTCATCGCCGCGTATAGGCCGTGGATCGCGGAGTACCTGTAGCGGGGCTGGGCCGCCCGCTCCGTCGGCCCCCCCTGGTACACCTGCTGGCCCGATGCTGCTCGAGCTGCGCGTAGAGAACCTCCTCCTGATCGACCGGGCCGAGCTGCGCTTCGGGCCCGGCCTGAACGCCATCACGGGCGAGACCGGTGCCGGCAAGACGGTGCTCGCGCACGCGCTCGACCTGCTGCTGGGCGGCAAGGCGCGTGGGGGCATCGTCCGGCCCGGCGCGTCGGAGGCGTACGTGGAGGGCGTGTTCGAGCTGAGGCCGGGCCTGCTCGACGGCGACGAGCTCGCCGACCTGCGCGAGCGGGTCCCCGACGACGCTGACGAGATCGTGCTGGGCCGCCGGGTGGGCGCCGAGGGGCGCACCCGCGCGTTCGTGCAGGGCCGCTCGGCCACGGCCGCCGACCTGCGCGAGCTCGGCGGGCGGCTCCTGTCGTTCTACGGCCAGCACGAGCACCGGCGGCTGACTGTCGGTTCGGCCCAGCTCGAGATACTCGACGCGTTCTGCGGCGAGGCCCATCTGGCGCTGCGCGAGCGCTACGCCGAACGTCACCGTCGCGCGGGCGATCTGCGCCGCGAGCTCGACGAGCTCCGCGCCCGCACCGGCGCGCGCGACCGCGATCGCGACCTCCTGGCGTTCGAGCTGGCCGAGATCGACGAGCTCGGCCCGGACCCGGGGGAGGAGGAGGGCCTCATGGCGGAGCGCGGGCGGCTGCGCGAGGTCGACGGCCTGCGTATGGCCGCGGGAGCCGGCGCCGAGGCGCTCGCCCCCGAGGATCCCGAGGCTCCGGGCGCGGAGGCCGCGCTGGCCGACGCGGAGCGGCTCGCCGACGGCGTGGCGGGCGCGGACGCGGAGCTCGACGCGCTCGCCGAGCGGCTGCGCGCGCTGCGGATCGAGGCGGAGGAGCTGGGCGGCGACCTGCGCCGCTACGCGGACGGCCTCGAGGCCGACCCGGCGCGGCTCGAGGAGGTGGAGGCGCGGCTCGACTCCTACGATCGGCTCAAGCGCAAGCACGGGGGGTCGGTGGAGGCCGTGCTGGAGCACGCCGACCGCTGCCGGACCGAGCTCGCGCGGCTCGACTCGGCGGAGGAGGACTCTGAGCGCGCCCGGGCCGAGCTGGCGGCGGCGGAGAGCGAGGAGCGCGCCCTCGCGGCGAAGCTCACGAAGGCGCGCACCGCGGCGGCGCCCAAGCTTGCGAAGGCGGTGCTGGCCGAGCTGCGCCAGCTCGCGATGGAGGACGCGTCGTTCGAGGTGGTGGTCGAGCCGCGTGGGGCCGCCTCGCGGGGCGCGGCAGCCTCGCCCGGCGGGGCGGCTCCGCCCGCCGCCGACCTCGGCCCCACCGGTGCCGACCGCGTCGAGCTGCGCGTCGCCCCCAACCCGGGCGTCGCGCCCGGCCCCGTCCGCGAGATCGCCTCCGGGGGCGAGCTCTCGCGCGTGATGCTGGCGCTGATGAGCGTCGCCAACAGCGGCGGCGACGCGACGCTGGTGTTCGACGAGGTCGACGCCGGCGTCGGGGGCCAGACCGCCCGCGCGGTGGGCGAGCGCCTGCGCGGGCTCGCGGCCGGCCGGCAGGTGCTCTGCATCACCCACCTGCCGCAGATCGCGTCGATGGCCGACTCGCACTTCCGCATCGAGAAGGACACGGGCGGCGACGTGGCGCGCACCACGGTCGAGCCGCTCGAGGGCCCGGAGGTCGTGGCCGAGCTGTGCCGGATGCTCGGCGCCGACACGTCCGACGCCGGCGCGCGCCGCCACGCCGAAGAGCTGCTCGCCACCGCGGCGTGAGCCGTCGCGGCTCGGCGTCCTCGGTCGCTTGCCGGCCGGTGCTCGCCCCGTAGACTCACCCCCCACGGAGGGGAACCGCCTCGCACGCATGGCCGCGCCGCGCATCAGACCACGCTCGCTCCGACCGCGCCCGCCGGCCGCGCTCGCCAACGGGCGCCCCGAGCCCGCGACCGGCTTCACCGGCCCGGCCCGTCTCGGCACGCGCACGAAGCGGCTCGTGAAGCGGATCGGGCCGGAAGACATCGCGATCATCGACCACGCCGGGATCGACCGCGTCTCGGGCGAGGACCTCGTCGCCTGCGGGGTGAGGCACGTGATCAACGTCGCCACCTCCGCCGCCCCGCACTACGCGAACCGCGGCCCCTCGATCCTCGTGGACGGCGGCGTGCACCTCGTCGACATGCCGGGCGCCCCGCTCTTCGAGGTCCTCAAGGACGGCCAGACGGTCACGCTCGACGGCGGGAAGCTGCTGCGCGACGGCGAGGTCGTCGGCGAGGGCCAGGTGCTCGACCGCGAGACGGTCCTCCGCGCCTACGAGCTGGCCGAGCGCCGCATCGGCGAGGCGCTCGAGGCGTTCGCCGAGAACACCATGACCCACATCCGGGAGGAGCGCGAGCTGCTTTCCGGCGAGATAGCGCTGCCGGACTTCGACACGACGTTCCGGGACCGTCCCGCGCTGGTGGTCGTGCGCGGTGTGGACCACAAGCGCGACCTGCGCATCCTGCGTCCCTACGTGCGTGAGACGAACCCGATCATCGTCGCGGTCGACGGTGGCGCCAACGCGATCCTCGAGGAGGGCCTCCAGCCCGACATGATCGTCGGCGACATGGACTCCGCGACCGATGACGCGCTCCGCTCGGGCGCCGAGCTTGTGGTGCACGCCTACCCCGACGGCCGCGCGCCCGGGCGCAAGCGCCTCGACCCGATGGGGCTCGAGTACAAGGTCGTCCCCGCCCCGGCCACGAGCGAGGACGTGGCGCTCCTGATCGCTTCGGAGAAGGGCGCGAACCTAATCGTGAGCGTGGGCTCGCACTTCAACCTCGTCGAGTTCCTCGACAAGAACCGCGCGGGCATGTCCTCCACGTTCCTCACGCGGCTGCGCGTGGGGGAGATCCTGGTCGACGCGAAGGGGGTGAGCCGGCTCTACCGGCCGTCCGCCGGCGGCCGCCCGATCCTGCTCGTGGCCGCCGCCGCGCTGGCCGTCCTGATCGTGATCGTCGCGACCTCCGAGACCCTCGGGCCCCTGCTCGACCTCCTCTGGCTCAAGCTACAAGTGCTCCTGGGCCTGGAGTAGCGCGGCGTGCTCGACTTTCGCTACCACGCGCTCTCGCTCGTGGCGGTTTTCCTGGCCCTCGGCATCGGGATCCTGCTCGGCACGACGATCGGCGACCAGCTCGTGTCCGAGGCCAACCGCGACCTGTCGTCGTCGCTGCGCGGCGACGTGGTCGAGGCGCGCCGGGAGTCGCGTGCCGCGCGCGACGCGCTCGAGAACCGCGAGGCGTTCATCGGCGCGTCGTTCGACCACATCGCGGGCGGCGGCCTGCGCGGGCGCAACATCGCGATCGTCTCGTCGGGCGAGCTGCCGGGAAGCGTCGAGAGCGGCGTGCGCGACGCGGTCCAGGACGCCGACGGCGGGATAGCGAGCGTGTCCGAGCTGGTCGCCCCGCCGGAGCCGGCCGTTCTGGCCGAGGTCGCCGGGCGGGGCTTCGACGACCTGCGCCCCGGCGATCCGCGCATGGCCGCGCTCGGGCGCCGCATCGGCCGCGCGCTCGCGAACGGCGGCGCGCTGGCGAGCCGCCTCGCCGACCGCTTCCCCGAGCGCTTCCGCGGCGACTTCCCGCGCGTGGACGCGGTCGCCTACTACCGGGATCCCGGCGCCGAGCGCTCCGACGACGAGGAGCGCTTCGAGCAGGGCCTGATCGACGGCCTGCGCGCCGGTCGCGACCCGGTCGTGGGCGTCGAGGAGCTCGACACCGAGCCGAGCCAGATCGGCTTCTACGAGGACCGGATGCAGGCCAGCGTGGACTCGGTGGACAGCCCGGGCGGCCGGATCGCGCTCGTGCTCACGCTGCGCGGCGCGCGCGGCAGCTTCGGCTACAAGGACTCCGCGGACGCCCCGCTCCCGGAGCCCGACGGCCGCTGAGCGCGTCCGCCCCTCCCGGTACCGTCGCCGGATGCATGCTCTGCCGCTCGCGATCTCGCTCCTGACCGCGGCGGTGGTGGCGCCGCCGCTCGTGCGCGGCCTGCGTGAGCAGGGCTTCGTGCGCGAGAACTATCGCGGCGAGAAGGTCGCCTTCCCGGCCGGAATCGCGGTGCCCGTGGTCGCGCTGCTGGCGCTGGTACCGCTCTCGCTGATCGCCGAGCTCGCGGACGAGGAGGTGTTCCGGCCCGGCACCCAGGCCGCCGTCACGTACGTGATCGGCGTGGCCCTGCTCGGCCTGCTCGACGACCTCGTGGGGAGCGACGCTCCCGCCCGCGGCTGGCGCGGCCACGCCCGCGCGGCGGCAACCGGGCGGCTCTCCACCGGGGCCATCAAGGCGGTCGGCTCGCTCGGCCTCGCGCTCTACGCGCTGTCGGGCGCGGGCCGCGACACGGGGGAGTACCTGCTCGCGGTGGTCGTGCTGGTGCTAGCCACCAACCTCTTCAACCTCCTCGACCTGCGGCCCGGGCGGTCGGCGAAGGCGCTCGTGCTACTCGGCCTGGCGCTCAGCCTCGGCGCCATGGACGCCGACCCGCTCTGGACGGTCGGGCTCTTCCTCGGGCCGATCCTCGTGCTCCTGCCGCTCGACCTGCGCGAGGTCGGGATGCTCGGGGACACCGGCTCGAACGCGATCGGAGCGGTGGCCGGGCTGTGGCTCGTTCTCACGCTGTCGGTCACCGGACAGGCGATCGCGCTCGCCGTCATGGCGGCGCTCACGATTTATGGGGAGTTTCGGTCGATCTCCGCCGTGATCGACCGGACCCCCGGGTTACGTCATCTAGACTCGGTCGGAAGGACCTCGCATGCCTAACTCCCGCTCGCAGACAAGGTTCATCTTCGTCACCGGGGGAGTGGTGTCGGCCCTGGGGAAGGGGATCGCGGCAGCTTCGATAGGCCGCCTGCTCGTCGCGCGCGGCTTCAGCGTCACGCTCCAGAAGTTCGATCCGTACATCAACGTCGACCCCGGGACGATGAGCCCGTTCCAGCACGGCGAGGTGTTCGTCACCGAGGACGGGGCCGAGACCGACCTCGACCTCGGCCACTACGAGCGCTTCACCGACGCGAACACCACGCGTGGGTCGAACGTCACGACGGGCGCGATCTACAACCAGGTGATCCGGCGCGAGCGCCGCGGCGACTACCTCGGCGGCACCGTCCAGGTGATCCCGCACATCACCGACGAGATCAAGAACCGCATCCGGCTGGTCGCCGAGGCCGCGGAGGTCGACTTCGTGATCACCGAGATCGGCGGCACGGTCGGCGACATCGAGTCGCTGCCGTTCCTCGAGGCGCTGCGCCAGTTCCAGGTCGACCAGGGCCGCGACCGCTCGATGTTCGTGCACCTCACGCTGGTCCCGTTCCTCGGCCACGCCGGGGAGCTCAAGACAAAGCCCACCCAGCACTCGGTGCAGGAGCTGCGCCGCATCGGCATCCAGCCGAACATGCTGCTCTGCCGCTCCGAGGGCGCCCTCTCGCGCGAGATCCGCGAGAAGATCGCGCTGTTCGCGAACCTGCCCGTTGACGCGGTGATCTCCGCCCGCGACGTCGACTCGATCTACAAGGTCCCGCTCTACTTCCGCGCCGAGGGACTCGACGACCAGATCCTCGACCACTTCCGGATGGAGGCGCCGCCGGCCGACCTCGCCGACTGGGAGGCGCTCGTCAAGCGGGGCGACTCCGCCGAGGAGACCGTCCGGATCGGCATGGTCGGCAAGTACATCCAGCTCGAGGACGCCTACCTGTCGGTGATCGAGGCGCTCGGGCACGCGGGGCTGCACAACGGCGCGCGCGTGGAGATCCGCTGGGTCGACGCCGAGGGCGCCGAGTCCGGGGAGGCCGAGCGCCAGCTCGAGGAGTGCGACGGGATCCTGATCCCCGGCGGCTTCGGGGTGCGCGGGGTGGAGGGCAAGATCCGCGCGGCGCGGTTCGCGCGCGAGCGCGGGGTGCCGTACCTGGGGATCTGCCTGGGCATGCAGGTGGCCGTTGCCGAGTTCGCGCGCCACGTGGCGGGGCTCGACGGCGCGAACTCGACAGAGTTCGACCCGGAGACGCCGTTCCCGGTGATCGACCTGCTCCCTGAGCAGAAGGACGTGCGCGACATGGGCGGCACGATGCGCCTCGGCGCCGACCCGGTGAAGCTGCACGAGGGCACGGCCGCGCGCTCGATCTACGCGGAGCCCGTGGTCTACGAGCGCCACCGCCACCGCTACGAGGTCAACAACTTCCTGCGAAAGCGCCTCGAGCACGCCGGGCTGGTCTGCTCCGGCACCTCGCCGGACGACCGCCTGGTCGAGATCATCGAGCTGCCCGACCATCCGTTCTTCGTCGCGTCGCAGTTCCATCCCGAGTTCAAGTCGCGCCCGCTGCGCCCGCAGCCCCTGTTCCGCGACTTCGTGGCGGCGTCGCTCGAGCGCTCGCGCGAGGGCAGCTCGAAGGGCGAGGGCCGTTTCGCGCGCGACGGCGAGGCGGCCACCGAGCCGGGCGCCCCGCAGACGAGCCGCACGGCACTGACGGATTGATCGAGGGCGCGCCGCCCGCGCGGGCTCCGCGCGCCACCGCCGCCGAGCGCGCGCGGCTGCGCGACGACTTCGTTCGCCTCTGCG